>NZ_CAJMZL010000006.1:0-226766 GCF_905220305.1 Caballeronia sp. J97
TTGCCGTTGTGCTCGTCATCGTCATCGTCATCTTCGCTGCTGGCAGAAGATCGGCTGGCAGCAACAGGCGCAGCAGGCTTGCTGCTGCCCTTGCCACCCAACGACTTGGTCGCTTTCGAGACCTGCGTCGTCTTGGCCGCTTCCAGAATCGCCGTGGTCGCGGCGACCTGTTCCGCAAGCGATGCATGCGCGCCGGTGTAGGCCGCGAGCGCATCGATAAAGCCGGCGTCGAGCTCAGCCGCCGAGGCGGTGAGCGCGAGCGGGTGCAGCATCGCCGCATCCTTTGACTTGCCTTGCGGCATGACGCACACCACCATCTGATCACCCTTCATTTGCAACGAAAGCGTGAGCTTTTCGCAATGCCGCAAGAGCGGCTCAATAGCGATGAACATGGGAAAACTCCTGAGAGAGGAAAAAGACCGCGCGGACGCGGTCTGAAGGTGGGATTGTTTGTGAAAAAACGGTCAATCAAACTGCCCGGCCTGCTCGATTGCGTCCGGCATTGCAAGGCCTTCGGGGTATGCGCGCATGAGGGCCGCTTCGTCCGCGAGGAACGCCGTCACCCTGTCTTCACGCAGTCCGCTGTCAGTCGAGAGTGCGATCGCCTCATCGAGGTAATCGTCACCCAACCCGCAGCGATACGAAGCCAGACTCACACGCGCGCGTAGCTGGAGGTCAAACGCAGAGGTCATCGTCCTATTCGTCCGATTCGTCCGTTATTTGAAATTGAGGACCTTCGGAATCTTGCCCGTGTAGTCGAAATCCTTGATGGCCAGCAGCGCGTCGATGACTTCAGACTTGGACTTGCCGAAGATCTTCTTGAAGTTCTCGCCGAGCGCGGCACGAAGGCCGAGCTCGTCTGCGACCACCATCATTTCCGACTTTGTGATCAGCTCCAGAAACTCCTTACAAAGCTTCCAGTGCTTCGCGAGATCGAGGCGATGGTGCTTGCACAGATGCGTCAGGTGCTGAACATCCAGCCCCTGAATCGCCGCGACGGTCACGCCAGTCACCGCATGGCCGAGCTGGGTATCGTCGGCAGTTGCGGTGGCAGTCGCGGCTTTAGTGACATCGCCCGAGGGGATCTGCTCTTGCGTGAGCTTCTCCCAGATGCCGGAGAGCGTTTTCTGATCGACACAGCGCATCTGATCGGACAACGCGATCGCAACGAGATATCGCTGGGCAAGCACGGGATCCGCACCGACCTCACGGCGCAGTGCTTTACGCCACAACGCCACGCGATACGCCTTGATCTTGTCCGACTCGGAAACGACCGTCACAGACGAGTTCGAGCCCGTGGCCTTGGCGTCCGATGCTGAAATCGGCGCCGCCTTGCCGCCAGACTTAACGTCGCTTCCGCCCGCTGCCGCGTTCGCAGCGGGTTTCGGCTGCGTGGCAGCCTCCACCGCCTGCAGATGGGCCGCGACTTTCTTCATGTTGCAGACCGTGTCGAAGCACTGGCCCTTGTAGACCTTGCCGATCGAGTCAGGCAGCCCGCTCACCGCCGCGCCGTAGTTCTGGCACGCGTGACACGCCTTGGCCTGCTCTTCGCCCACGCCCCTCGCACCGTCGACCGCGAGTTGCACGCGCGTATGGTTGTCGCCCGCACGCACGATCCGCACGACCGGACATTCGTCGCGCAGGCTAGCGGCCGTCGCGTCGAGCATCTTCTCGGTCTTCTCGTTGTAGCAGGTGCGATTGGTGCAGTTTCCCGTCCCGATGGACTCACCGAACATCTCGCCCTGAGTGGACGAGTTGTGCGGGCATCCGGCGCAATCGGCCTTGTCGAAGATCGCCGCGGACAACGAACAGGCGACCTGTTCGATGGTCTTTTTGACCTCCGCGACCGGCTTGCCTTCCTTGATGATCACCGGCAGCAGCTTGTCCTGCGTCTCCTTGGGGAGCGCGGCAAGCAACTCGGCATGACCCAGCAGGATCTGGCGCGTGCTCAGTGCGTCGAGCACGGCCGTGCTGCAGTTCATCAGCGCCAGGCGTTTGTCGAGCGTCGCGCGCGACCAGCCGAAGATGCGTGCGACTTCGTCGCGATCGCCCTTGCACAGCCCGACCTGCTCGGCTGCGGCAATCGCTTCTTCTGCCGGCGACATGTCGGCCCGCTGGATGTTCTCGATGATGGCGAGCTGCTTGGCTTCGACTTCATCGATCTCTCTGATCACAACGGGGATCTCATAATCCTCGCCGTGAGCAACGAGCGCGGCCTTGTATCTGCGGCCGCCGGCGACGAGGGCGTAACCACCGTCGGCGACGGTTCGCACGATGACGGGCTGAATGACGCCCTTTTCGCGCACGGATGCGGTGAGCTCTTCCATCTCCGCAGGATCGAAATACTTGCGGGGATTGATGCTGACCTGGATGTGCTTAAGAGCGAGAGAAGGTTGTTGTTGCATGGCGGGGCTCCGAGAAGGGAACCCGCCCCTTTGGGAGTGGTTCCCAAAGGGTTGAACAACGTGGGCTGACGGATGTCAGCGGAGTCGATGCGTCAGAGACGCGGGTGATGGAGCAAAGATAGCGGTTTAGGCAAGCCAACTAGCCGAGAAAGCTCACGAAAATATGTGGTCTTAAAGCCCTGAGTTTCCATCCGCGGAGCTAATCTGCTTCCCGTAATCCTCAGCGGCGGCGACGAAGACGGGCGGCTACGTTACATCTTTCCAGTGGGATACTGATCGAAAACCGTGATCCACTCATCCTAAGCATCGCTCGCGCATGTCCGGGACGACAAGAAGAGCTACCCAGATAGCTCTGACGGCAAAACGGACTGTTGTGTAGATCGATGATTTGCAACAGAAAAACCGCGTGCGCTCAATGTACCATTTAGCGTCCCCCCCAGAAAATGGTACATGAGGTCAAACGCTATGACTTGTCGATCTACCTTGGAGGAGATTGGCACAAAGCGCAGATCGACCTTCTCGCGGTCCTGAAAAGCTCGAAATCGACTCGGCCTCGACCACTGTTGTCGCTCGCATCGTCGTGCGCGCGAGGACCAAAAAAAACCCGGCTCGAAGTGGCCGGGTAGGATTCAAGGGTAGGTGGTAGGCCAAGCGGCATCTTCGGATGCCGCTTGGCCCATCACGCAGTCACGGCGATGTGCATATCGAGCGGCCGCGACAGCAGCGTAGTGACCGCACCCGCCAGCCTCCATTCTCCAAACTGCTGTTCGTGGCTCTCATGCACAAGTCGATCCAGGCACAGCACCTCGATGCCTTCGACAGCTACCTTACCAAGGATCTTCGCCAGCACCGCACGATTGGAGCCTTCACGTTTGATCGTGACGACGCCCTCGCCGACTAACACAGACACATTCGAGTCTTTCAAGCTGCCTCCTTCAGTTGTTTGCGCATGTCGCCCGGCGTGCGATCGGTGAGCAATGCGAGGTCATCAACGAAGCGATCCAGCAAACAATCCATATGCAGGAACGTCTCATCGTCAAGCTCGGGTGTCGCCCAGTCCAGGCCCGCCTGCGTTGCATCACGCTTATGCGCAACCATCTGGTCCTGATACTCATCAATACTTCCGGGTAGATGGTAATAGAGCACCTTCAACACGCCCTTCCGATTCCAGCGCAGCGCGCGCCGCATCGCCTGATACTCGATGCGCCACGTCCACGACCGATCGTAGAAGAGGATGTAGTCGGCGTTCGGCAGGTTGTAGCCGGCCCGTCCTGACGCTTTCGTAGCCATCAGCCCGGTTGCCGACCCCGTCAGGAATCGCTTGTCCTTGTCGGCCACGCGACGCTTGATCGGGATTTCGCCGTGAAACGGCACCGTCTGCACCCCATGCGAATCGAGTTCCCGCGCGAGCAGATCGAGCACGCCCGGATTTTCAGCGAACACGATGGCTTGCTTGCCTTCCGCCGCGATGGCGCGCATGCGCTCGACCACCGCGCGCTGTTTGCTGGTCAGCCCGCCCATGTGCTCGACACCCTCCATCCCGAACTGCGGATAGTTGGCGGCGAAATGCACGGCGCGAATCCGAGCCAGGATCGTGACGAGATTGCACGCCTTCTTGTCGTCGCGCGACTGGCGATACCAATCAGCGAACTCATCCGCGGCGCGCAGATACGCGGCCAGATGCCCGCGATCCCATTCGACCGTCTCCACTTCGAATTCAGGTGGCTCGATCTGGATGTAGCGCGACACCTCGGGCTCAGCAACCAGCCTGCGCTTGATGTGTGGCGCGAGCATCGCGCGGTACCGATGCAGGTTGCCGATCTTCGGCACCTCGCGCTTCGCCCCTTCCTGCAGGCTCTCCGCGAACTGCCACGTCACCCACTCCAGCACGACGAAGTCATCCCTGAATCGATCGACGCCGCGCATCGCGTACTCCACCGAGTTGATCCAGTTTTGCTCCAGGTAGCCAACGCGATATCCGTAGGGCTGCGCAGCCGTTCCATCACCACCCGAGAACGCAATCAAACCGAAGGCGTCACGTGGGTAGTTCGGTATCGGTGACCCCGTCAAAACAAAACGCCGCCGCGCCGAGAGTTGCCACAGCGCACGGCTCTGATCACTCGTCGGATTCGCGAGACGCTCGCCTTCATCGGCCACCAGCAAGCCAATTCGACGACGCAGCCGGTGTGCATAGGTCACGCGCGCCGACGCCGCCTTATCGACGGGCATGCGCAACCGCTCGTAGGAAATCAGATTGAACTGACGCACATCGATCCGATCCGCCTCGGACTCGATTACCTTCACGCGATCCGCGCCGATGGGCAACTGTGCGATCTCGTTGAGCATCTCCTCGATGAGACGAGATTCAACAACGATGAGGCCGTGTTTGACGCCCGACACAAGAATGAGCGCCAATGCGAGACGGGACTTGCCGCACCCCTGCTCCCACGCGACCACGCAACCCGCGGGCTTCAACAGCGTCTCCACCAGATCGTCGACCTGAAATTCCCAGTCGAGCCACTGGTCGACGCCGAGCGCCTTTACCCGCGAGCGCAGCGCCGTCGCTTGCTCGGGATACCATGCGCGCAACCCTTCGTGCACCACTTCCCACCCTTCGCTGACGTTCTCGACCGCGAACCGCGCGTTGAGCTCGTCGACCGAGAGGTGATACGGCACGCCATGCAGCGCGTACCGATATCGTCCGTCCTCGACCCGCGCAAACTGGACCTGATCGCCCGCCTTGATCAGCGGGCTCGCCCAACGCGTCGCATCGACCTTGTGGGTCGTTTTCGCGACGCCCGTGACGTGATCTCGCGACCCTGCTCCGGTTGTCCACGCCACATGGCGCAGCGGTACGGCCTGCCGAACACTGCGCCGCATCCGTCTGCGCACGTGCTCCATGAAGCCGGGCGCCAGTTGCGGCTTGCCTCCGACGCTGCGGATGCGATCGAGCAACTGATCGAGCGCGCAAACCGGATCGTCCTGCATCAGATACGTCTCCAGATCCAGCAAGCCTTGTCCCGAGTAGCGAAAGCCGCGCGGCAGGCGATCCCCGTCGCGCGAGTAGATCCGCTTGACGAACACTGCGTTCAGGACCATCGCCTCGTTGAAACCACATGCGAAGCCGAGGCGAATGCGTCTGCCATCGTGCGAGATCGCGACCGACTTGTCGCCCGTCACGGCACGAGTGATGACAGGTTCGCTATCGTCCAGCTTCTGAAGGCGCAACCGCGACTCGCCGAATGCCCGGTCCTCGAAGTGCAGCCCGAGATCCGGGCCTGGCTTCGAGAGATCGTCGACGACAGCGCGCACAAAATCCGCCATCGGATGCATGCGGTACCGGTCGAACACCACGACCGCCGTACGTACGTTCGCGCCCTCGAGCTTGAACGCATCGTGCGGCAGCTCGAAGAGTCCGGCCGCGCGGCGCCTGAGCGTATCTCCCTGCTCGCCCGCGACCATCGCTTCGGCCGTGGCGATGGGCAACAAGGCCACGACGATGTTTGCCGCCTCGAGCGCCTGATGCACGCTGTAGTCGTGGCTCAGTGCGCTGGTGTTTGCGCCGTACCGGCCCCATGTCGTGCATTCGAGCGGCTGCAGATGCGGTGACTCGAGATGAATCGAGAACGGCGGATTGATCAACGCGATATCGAAGCGCGTCGGATGGATTTCCTCCATGCCGGCTTGCCGGAATTCGCAGTGAAAACCTGCATCCTCGAACACCTTCTGGCACTGCTGGATCACATCGGCATGCACGTCGGCGCCATACACGGCATGACGTTCCGGGTCCGCGTACTGCAACAGCCGGCCCGAGCCTACCGAGTTGTCCAGGATGCGGATGGGTCGATTGATGTGCCAGCTGCTCACGAAACTCCACATAAACGCTGCGATCGAATCGGGCGTGAAGAACTGGCCAAGGTGCTGGCGCCGGGCAGCCGCGAGTTCACCCTGGTGAGCGACCGACGGTGCTTGCGAGCCGAGACTCTTGATCGCGCGCAACGGCCCGTACCAATCCGGCGCGACGGAGAACAGATCTCTCTGCATGAATTAGCCTCTGAAAGAAAAAGACCCGCCGAAGCGGGTCGAGAAGATGAAGGAAAGGGAGGTCAGTACCGATCGTGCGAGGCGAGGTATTCGGCACCGAACTCGCTGATGAAGATCGACAGCGCGTCGCCCACGTCATGCGCGAACTTGAACTGCCACTTGTCGTTGAACAGCACGATGTCCAGCCCCGTGAAAGAGAGCTTTTCCCGGGTGGAGAAAGTCAGGCGATGGACGCTGAAATTGCGCAGCTCCCACGCGAGTTTGCCGAACTGATGTTTCGTCGAAAAAGTCGCCAGCCCATCGAACGTCGTTGCGACCGACTGCTGCGAGGAGTAGTACACCTCGCGCTGGCCCTTGGAATGAAACGACGACTGCGACGTGACGCGCTTTTCCAAGACGACAGCGCTGCTCGTGCGCTTGATCTCGGCGTCGGGCTTCAGCCAGAAGCCGGAAATGATTGCCTTCGCCGCTTGCTCGAAGGCAACCCGCTCGCCGGCGTCACCGCCGAACGTCTGTTCGAGGTGCTGCCAGAAGCCGTCCATATCAGGAAGGTGTCCCTTCCGTAAAGCGTCGGCGACATCGAGGCCGAATCGATCCGCCTCACGAGCCGAGTCGATCTCGATTCTGCCGCCCGCCGGCGCGAACTTGCGACTGGCCTCCATCACCAATCGCGATTGCAGTCGCTGACAGAAGCTCGTGAGCTCACGCTCAGCCTTGTATTCACTGCGCGTTTCCATCGCCGAATACTCACTCAGGCTGCCCGTGAAAGCGGCACGCTCGGCTCCAATGACCACGCTATATGCCGACGCTGCTGCCGATTGGGCGTCTTTGAACTGCTGAATCAATTGAGTATACATGTGAGTGCTCCATTGGATCGAGCAGGCGCACGCCCGCGAGGGGACACGCCCCTGCGGGTTTGAGAAAAAATACGGGTGCGCGGCGTACCGAGAAGGCGTGCCGGAGAATCGATGCGCGTCATGCGCGGGTGATTGGCCAACGATACCTGTCGAAGGCGATCATGCCCACTCAGAAAGCGAAGGATTTGATAGCGCCTCTCGTTGAACTGCCCATGCGCTTTTATCCACAGTTTCTGTGATTAACCGTGTGGATAAGTCGAATCGCGAGAGCACCCACCGCAAACGCTGGTGTCGGTCGAAAACCGAGAGGGGCTATCTGGATAGCGCTGCCAACCGACAAAGACCGCGTTTTTTGCGAGCTTTCTGCCCTGTAGCTTTCGTTCTGCCTTCGAAATGCGCGTACGGCCTGAGTTGGCGCCCATGAAAGCCACGCAAATCCGCCCGCCTTTCGAGCACGCAGGCGCTTTCGGACCAGAGAGAATGAATTCGCGCGCGTATGAGCATGGACTCATGGAGCATGCGCAAGACCGCCACCTACCCGGCCCTCTCGAACGTGATGAAAATCAGTCACCTCGCCACCATCAGTTTTCTCGTTGTATCGACCATCAGCTCTATTGGTGCCATCGGTATCGTCGCCCATCAGTACACCGTTCAGCGCTCAGCTGCCCAGGTTGTGGCGAACACCGCAGTCGTCGAGCGCATGCAGGGATTGAGCGATGCGCTCGCCCATGTCGCTGATGATGGGCGAGCGGCTGTGGTCGCGGACTATGGCTTTGTTAGCGAAAAGGATTTCGAGGCCGCGCTGTCGGCGCAGCGTCGCACGCTCGAAACGTCGCTGAACACGCGCGCCGAGGAGCTAGCGACCAACGATAAGCGATTGACGGCCTTGCTTGCCGCATGTGGCTTCAATGCAATCATCGCGATCATGAGTGCAATCGCGCTCTACGACATCGTTGGCAGACAACGCCGGCGCGCCCCGGATCGCCTCGCCGAGTGCATCGAGAGCGTCTCGAGTCCCACCACAGCTTAACCGCAACCGAACCATGAATCTGATCGTTGTTAGCTTCGAAGATTGCACGACGGACCCCGCTGGCGCCCGCGCGGCATCCAAACCTGCTCGCGGCATTCCCGATAGCTGGATCGATGCTTTGCTTGGAGCCGGTTCGGTGTTTTCTCGGGACTACGCCGCACCCGACGCCGTGTCGACGGTTGGACTTCAGTTTCCGAGCAGCGACCATGCCGAACAGTTCTGTCTGAGCGTACGAGAAGCGGCTCACCTCCTTGGCACCAGAGCGCACATCCATAAGGTTCCGGAGGACGAAGCGCAGCAAACCCTTCGAGAGGCAGCAGCACATGGCGCAAGTTTCATTTGACGCGTAAGCGTCGCGCTCGAAGAGGTCGAGGACAACCCGGCGAGGTATGTGCGGCAACTCGAACGCGCCAAGAGGGCGTAGTGTCGGCCCCCCTCGTCGGGCCATCGCGCCAGATCAGACGCCTACGCGGCGAATGCACACATCGGCGAATCAAGCTCCAGCCAAAGCGCGGAGTGGTCGGCTGATCCATTTGCAGTGCAATGCTGAGCCCATTTTGGGCGCTGTCGATGTTCTCCGAGCAGTACAGCCTCGCGCTTGCTCAAATCGACAGGCTGAGCGCCCGCAAGCGCCCGCTTGTCGCTCGCCAACGCACGCGTGCTCGAGCGATTTAAAGAGGTCAGACAGGCTCGTCCCTCACGAAAGAACCTCGAAACAGTCGCCAACCGAGCCTTGACCGAGCATCGATCAATGGTGCAATAGATCATCAGCAATCGCGAGGATGAGCAACATGAAACAAACGTTCGCGTGCGGTCATCGCGGCCGGGGCAAGTATTGCCACGCGTGCGCTGCCACGGAAAAGAAGAAGGCCGACACGTTGCGCGCCCGGGAGGAAAGACGGGCCGCGACTCAGCGTTCGACCGCAACCGACCCGATCGATCTTTCGATCGTGCGGCATCTGAAATCGGTTCAACGCGAGGCACGTGACCTGCTCGCCAAGGTCAGCAGCGGCGTCCATCCGTTTTCGCTCGATGGCAAGTTCATCAAATCGTCGGCGGGCAAGCTGCTCTCCGTGCCGGTCGGCCGATCGTATCGCCTTCTGTTTGACGCCCCGTCACTGATGCCCCTACGCCTCGTCAGCCACGAAGACTACAATGGCATTGCGGCGAAACGCGTAGCAGCGTAGTTTCGCTCGAGCAGGCGGAGTCGTCCCCGCTATCACGTGAGCTGCACGCTAATGAAAGTCGATCTGGATTTGGCCCTGAGGGCCGCAATTAACGCGTTGCGGGACATCGCGGAAAGCAAGCGGATGCCTAACGGGATCGCGTTGACCAACGACGAGTGCGATCTACACTGGGATTGTGCTGATGAACTCGAAGAGCAGCGTGCGGCAATGAAAGACTCGGTAGCCCGGCTGCGAGGGTGATGGGGTTCCCAGTGCAGCCCCGCGACGCGGTTCGCGCTGTGCGAAGTTCCCCGCAGCAAGCCCCAAAAGTGGCGACTTCCCCTGTCGCCACAGTCACGTGCGACCATCAAGAAGCAATTCACCCCCTGCCAGCGCCACTACGCCGACGATCACGGTCAGCGCTTGGCACACAGGTCGCTATAATGCACTCCGCCTGCATCATTGACCTTAGCCGCCCCTCGGCGACGCCCCCGGACCACCGCCATGACTGACGAACTGTTCCCCTGCGACCATTGCGGCGGGGCATGGGCCTTCGGATTTTCCCAACGGGTGATTGGCCGTCCGTCAGCACCCGAGCGCGACTTTTCCCGTCTCGGCGACAGCCGCGCCCCAACAATGCACGATATGGAGGCACGCTCTCTCTACGAGGCTCCGACCGAGAAAGTCTGCTGCATCTACTGTGAAGAGTGCGGGATGCAAACGCCCTGGATACCGACTGGCAACGACCGGCACGCTGCGCTGGACCAAGCTGGGGAAATTTGGAACGCCCGTATGCGGCGACCGAAGGCCAAGGAAGGCGACCTCCTCAAGCTCATTCGCAAAGAGATCAGCTCGGTCGATGCCGCATTTCTGATCGACCTGCTTGCGCGCAACGAAGATGATTGGGAGAAGCGTGGGCCGTTATTCGGCATGATCGCCAAGAAAATCGCAGATAGCAAAATCACGATGAGCGAATATTGGCCCGTCGATACCGTGCTTAATGATGCAGCCCGCTACCGTAAGCTCCAGCAGCTCGCCAAGCGCATCTACATCGACGGGATCGCATCCATCCAGTTTCCCCGCATTCCCTCCACCGGCGGAGACGAAGGCAACTTCGAGAACAGCGTGAACCTCGCCGTCGACGATCTTCCCGACCGCAACCGCTGGTAGCTTGACTTCGAGGCACGGCCGGCATACTGAAGTTAGCTCTGGTCGCCGACCAGGGATCCAACAAGAGGAAGACCAGTATGTCCCCCGTTGAATACATCCGCGCTGCCTATCGCCTCCGGGCGCGCCTCGCCCCGCAGATCTTCACCGTCATGGCATTGGGTGCGATCCTCACGTATCACGCCATGACGAGTCCGATGCTGAACTGGTTGCTGAACTGAGCCGGGCATCCAAACTTTCGCCTGATTGAAACGTCACCAGAGCTATCCAGATAGCTCTGGTGAGTTTTCGGGATTCTCGCTTAGCTATTGATTTCAAAAGATTTTGAAGCCTTTTAGCAAAGTACCATTTAGCGTCCCCCCCATTTTTTGGTACATTACTTACGCTCCAGGATGCGATAGAGCGCTTGCCGTGAGATACCAAGCGACTTGGCCGCGGCCTTCTTTTCGCCGGACGCTGTGACGATCGCAGCCTCAGCTTGCTCGAACGTAATCGCGGCCGATTTCTGTTGAGCAACACTGTTGTAGCTGGCCAGATATGCGTTTGCCTTGCGGGGCCGACTATGACCCGCCGCCGCCACGACCTGGAGCATCGCTTCGCGATGGCTCTTGATATCGGCCTTCTCGCCTGTTCCTTTGATTGGCGCCGCGACGCCTGTCAGCTTTTTATACATCTGCTGGAGATACTCGTGCCGCAAGCCGTGGCTCGTGACACCCAAACCTGCTTTCGTTACGCCATAACGCTTGAGCACGTCATAGTAGTGATTCTTCCACTGAGTCTTGGTGTAGCCGTCGGGGATCGTTGAGCCGCTCAGCGTGTTGCAGTATTGCATGGCTTCCTCGAGCACCGACGTTTGCAGCTCCATCGGCACCACGCGATCTCGCCCCCCCTTCGTTCCGCGCGTGACGCTCAGCAGGCCATCGCGACGTACCGACTCTCTTGGCCGCAGGAGAAAGCTCTCCTCGACACGCAACCCAAACACCGCTTGTAGCTTCAACTGCATCGCAACCACGGGGTCTGTCTGAGCAATCGCAGTCAGTATGGCAATCGCGTCGACTTGATTGCCCTCCCACGACTTGTCCTCAAGTGCGGAATACGAGCGAACAAGGCCGTGCTCTTTGCGATCAGCATAGTCGGCGAGCGTGCCGACGAGTTTCGGCTTGCTGATCCAATCGGCGAACGCGCGAAAGTAAGTCAGCTTATTCTCGATCGTCCCCGCGCTCTGCTTCTTTCCTACCCACAACTCGACGAGGAAGCGGATGTGCTTCTCTTTCAGTGACCACGGCGATTGCAACGCGAAGCCATTCTCGCGAAGCTCGAGAAACGACCTGCACAGTTTCTGTAACCGATAGCCCTGCGTTTTGACCGAGAGCGTTTTCGAACTGACGCGCGTGCGACTGTGCACGCGATTCACGTTATCCAGAAAGATGACTTCAAGCTCGCGCTTGAAATCGGCCGGAAGCCGGTAGTCGCTCAGAAGCGCGTGTACGTTCACTGTCACTAACATTGTTGTTCTCCAAACGACTTTCCGACCTGCCTCTGACTACACAAAAACAAAAAGCGTCCCAAATCGAACGCCCGCCTGAGTTCTGCCGAATGGGCGAACGAACGCTTACTCGTCCAGCCCAGCCCCGCGGTATGCCAACCCGTTATGCCTGCATGCTTAAGCGCCCGGCGTCGCGCTTTCGCATCCGAGAACCCAAACCGCTGAGACAACCGCCACTCCGCCCACGCCGCATCTGCCTCGAGACTGTGGTTCACCCACCCACCGATGCCCTGCTGTTGCGTCTGCGGCAATTGATGCGCAGCCGATACCGGCACGAGTCGCCCATGACGTCGGACGGCGTCCAGTTCGGATCCCAAAAGCACCGCAGACGGACTGAAGCGATACGCACGGGAGAGGTCGTGCGTCCATTCCGACGATCTCTCGATGCGGCCATCAAACCGCTGCAGGAACAGGAGCGTCGACGGACTGCGAATCTCAATCCACACCGTGGCCGCGGCCCACTCAAAAAATTTAGTCGGCGAGATGCCAGCGGATTAACTCAGCGTCCCAAAGTCACCCAATTGGTCGAGGCGGCTATTGCAATCGAGAACGCGGCCGATGAAATCGTCCATTGCGTCAACGCTGACCTCATCGGACTCAAAGCGATGCGCTCGATCCACGACAGCGGTCAAGCCGTAATGCGCGGTCTCGTTCGACCCTACGAAAAGCTCCAAGAACAGCGGTCCCAGCACGTCGTGGTACGAGCCGACGATCATCGCCGTGCTCATCCGCCGCCGAAGAACGAACCCGCTTGAAGGCTGCTGCATCCGTACCTCGTATCCGCGTTTAGTCGGGCCGGGCAACATTTGCGCCCGGTTCGTTTGCCACAGCCCGAGAGCCGCAGGGAGCCTATCCCCTGGTCTCGATCGCGCTGCGCGCCGCGTGCCCCCGCCGGGTCCTGCCTTCCTGTCCTTTAGCGATTCCATTCGATAGCCCCGCACGTGGAAGAAACGTGCATCGACCTTCCGTATTGCCGCGTGCTGCCGCTCTCACGCTTCGCGCGAAAACCGCTGGTGACGTTGCTGCCGGCTGATCACGACCGGCACTGCTTTCGCAGCCCCTCGTCGTTGAGTCTTGCCTCGCCACCGCTCCTCGTGTTGCGCCCGTTTGCTGCGTCAACCGAGAAACGCCGCTGCTACGGCTACCGCGCCGGCCTAGACGCATCCCTGCGCCTGTGTGCTCTGTCTCGCGACAGCACGACTTCGGCCAATTGCTCGGTAATTCGTTTGCGCTGTTTTTTCTCCGGTCGCGCCTACCGTTCGTCTTCCGTACAGGGATGAGCCGCCTAGACTGGCCCGCTCATACCCCCATCCCCAAGTTCGTTCAATCGGCCGCGGTGTATCGGGCTTCATGCAACGTACCCAGCTTCGTATGCTGAAAGGATGCGTCCATGCTCATCGAGCCGACCTGATCCGAGGCGCGCGGTAACCGTGCTGCAACCGTGTCCGCGTCCGCTTCCAAGCCGTCTCAACTCGCCATTTCGGGCAAAACCGCCCGCAAACCCAATGGATATCGCGTGTCCGGCGTCCTCAACTTGGGTCGCCTTGTACTTGATCTGATTCAGAAAAAGGCCGCATCACTTTGCGGCCTGTGACAGAGGGGTTTTCGCTAGGCAAAGCGAGCCCCTCGATGGTCCTTTTAGGAGTGTCGATGCGCTGGTTGCGCGGTGGGTATTTCGAAGAATAAACGTGTTCGGCGGCACTGCGTGGGCGAAAGCTGGCTAAATCATGCGCGCTTTTACTTCCTTGACATCACCAGTTGGTCGCTAAAGTAGAACGGTGTAGCGGGGTGACTTTTCTGACAGTTTTCTGCCCGAAAACTAGCAGATTGAACGGCCTTCATAACTTGATTCGCTTATCTAACCGTATTCGGGCACTTATCTGTCAGTTTTCGTGGACTTCGTCCAACACGCTCACACCAGCGCTTCTATCTCACCGAAATCTGACACTTTTCGGTGAGAACGTGCTCTGAACTTTAAAACACTCTGGAGAGAGAATGAAATCGCACGCATCAGTGTTCGCCGTCGACATCGGGTACGGCAATACGAAAGTCGCCTTTCGCAACGGCTCGGAGGTCGCAACGCTGATCTTTCCGTCGCTCACCCCCGCATATCAGGAGCAAACCATTGCCATCGAGAGCCAGGGGCTGTTGAACGTTCCAAAGACTGTCCCGATCGAATGGAATGGCAAGACCTACGAGGTGGGTCCCGGTGTTCCATTGAGCTCGCGCAATGGCGACGCGGGTGGCACGCTGGCCGACAACTACTGCACAACCGACAGTTATGCGGCGCTGCTTTGCGGCGCCTTCCACTTCGCGAACGTTGATTCCGTAGACCGCCTGGTGCTGGGTTTGCCGGTCAAGAACTTTCACAAATATGCTGAGCACCTTCGCCAGACCTTTACTGGCAAGCTTGAATTCGGCAGCACTCAGGTTACCGTCGGGAAAGTCATGGTCCTGCCGCAACCGATCGGCGCGCTGGTGAACTTCACGAAGTATCACGAGTTCGACCACGACAACCCCCACCTGATCATCGACGTCGGGTATTTCACGACGGACTGGGTCGTCGCGACAGGCCTCACGATGGACGAACGCCGCAGCGGCGGCCACCAGAGCGGCGCCTCGCACTACTTTCAGAAAATCGCTGAGCGAATCAAGGCGAAGCTGAAGGTGTCGCCCGACGGAATCGAGCGTATCGACAAGGCGGTACGCGAAGGCAAGAAGTATCTGATCGCCGGCCAGGACATCGATCTCACGTCCTATCGCGCCGAGTCGCAGCCGGTCATCGACGGGACGGTGAAGATCATTCATAACCACATCGGCCATACCGAAGATCTCCGTTCGATCGTTCTCACCGGAGGTGGCGCATCCCTTTACGCGTCGACCATCCGCGCAGAATTCCCGACTACGCGGATCGATGTGATGTCGAACCCCAGTTTTTCGAACGTCAAGGGCTTCTTTGCTGCGGGCGAAGTGGCAATGATGCGCGAGAAGCAGCGCAAAGAGGGCGTTGCCGCATGACGGGAACATTGGAGATCAAGATAACGATCAGCGAGTGCGTCACGCCGGCGTTGTTTCAGACCATGACCGCCGTCTCAAACCCGAGGCAACGCGCGGCTCTCCTCAAGCGGCTCGCTGAGGAAGCCTTACGCGGGAGCGGTACAATCGCCGACGCCGCGTCGATCGCGGGCTCCGTCACCGACGAAGAGCGTCACATGAGTTCAGTCACACCCGCATCGGCCGCCACTGACGTGGATCAGCTTGCCACGCAACCGCGCGCCGAAGCTCATCGCGCTTTTACTCAAACGGCGGCGCCCAACGAAGAGGAGGGGCAGTTCGATTACGCGTTCCTCGCTGATAAGCTCGGCGACTTTTAAGATTCAATCACGGAGCTGGCGGCTCGCTTAGCGTACTGCGTCGCCGCACTGCTTTCTGTGCCGCGCCTTGACTTTGAGGCGTGGGTGACATGATGGATTCATGGGCCGCACGACGCGCCCTACAACGCTAACGGAGATTTGCTCATGACCCTTCTGGACACTATCATGCAACTGGACTGGACCCGCGCTGCCCGTATGTGGGTTTTCGTTGCGGCCGCGCTCGCCGGGTGCGAGGCTGCCTATCTGTTCCGCCGCGCCATCATCGCTCACAAAAAGGGGGCTAACGATGCACGCTAGATTCATGACGCTGCCGTATGTTGCACGACGTGTACTGATCGCCGTGGCGTTCTTTATTCTCATGGGTATTTCGGTGCAATTTCCCACGAACGCGCTCAGCGAGACGGTGTGCTTCGCATCGGGCGCCGGCCTCCTGTGGGCGGTCGGAATCCTCATCCCGCTTCTCAAAGTCACCTTCTTCGTGTTGCGATGGGTCTTGCGATACCACGTTCTGTTCAAGTATTGACAGGAACCCGGACAAAAAAAAACCCGACTCGATGGCCGGGTTTCGTCTTCATGGTGTCTTCAGTGCAACAGAGATACTCCTTGTGCGCTCGCCTGTCGGCGAATGCAATAGAACCACGCAGTGTCGAGTGTGACACCCTGTTTCTCGATCCTGGCTTTGCAGCCGTGTCCTCGATCAATCACGTCATACGCCTGCGCTTCCGATTTCCCGACTCTCACGGAGCCGTTCCCTACACCGGATGTTGCGACGATCTGATAGCGGCCGACAATCATGCTGAAGCTCATTTCCTCTTCTCCATGGGCATAGCTCGGGCGGATTGCGGCCCCGGGCGGGGACGAATCCCCACCGGGCGAAAGGTACAGTTAGCGGCTTGAGCGCCGCGAAGAATCAAGCACGTGCTACTTCCCGCTCTCCACGGTGCATGGGCACTGCGGGAGCGGAACCCGCCACACGATGCGCGGCCAACCACTCATCCGCAAAATCAGTCTCCCGCTTCTTCGGACGATGAACTATTGCCGTGTACCCATCTGCACGTAAGCGCTTCGCCAGTTTCAACGCGGCGTCCACACCGGGCGATTTGCCGGTGCGAGGGTCGACCGCGTCGAAATCAGCGAAGATGTGGACAACGCGGATGCCCAAGCCCTCGGGCACCACAAAATCCGCAAGCAGGATGCGGTTCAGGCAATACCAGACCGGCACACCAAACTGCATGCGCGCGGCGTAGGCCGTCTCCAGCCCTTCGGCCACGCCGATCTCCCCGTCGAGCGGATCCATCAGCCGGACTGCGCCGCCGTTGAGCTTATGCAGCGTCACGTCGTTCAGCTTGGCCGGAAGGATCTCGCCATCGTGAGTGACGATCGACGCCTTTGTAGGCTTCGAGCGTTCGAGGAATGTCCGGTGCAACGTGCCGAGTCGACCGTCCGGCAATGTGAAGCGAGCGAGGATCCCGGGCCACTGGCCGATCACCTTCTTCTCATGCCGGTACTCGAGCATCGCCATTCGCAGCGCGGACGACGGCGCCGCCGTCAATCCCGGCACGCGTTCACCCAAATAGCGCGGCACCAATCCATCGGTGCCGATCGCCGTCGCACGATTCCACATCCCTTCGAGCCGCTTGCGCGCCCACTCGGGATCGACCTTTCGGCCGGGGGCCGGCGCGGCATGCGGTGCATGACGACGTCGTGCGTCAGCAAGCGTGCCCCCTTCGAGTTCGACCATCAGCTCGCGGAAGGTCACGCCTGCCGACTTGCAGATCAGCTCAAAGCCGTCGCCGGCTTTGCGATCGCCGTCATTGCATTTGCGGCACACCCAATCGCCGCGTCCGCGGTTGTTGTCGTAGGTAAAGCGGTCGTTGCCGCCGCAGATCGGACAAGGTGCGCCCTTGCCGGTCAACGAGCTTGCGGGCACTCCGTACTTCTGGAGCAACGCAACCCACTGTTCCGGCGACAGCTTGATGTCCTTTACATTCATAGTCACTCCAGTTGTGGTGTGGTTGAGGTCGATGCCTGAGACAGGCGGCAAAGCCATGCTCAGAAAAGCCGTCCGAGATCGCGCGTGGCGGATCACGGCGAACGGCTTTTCTCAGCAGGGGGAGCGGAAAGGGGGATGCGCGAGTCGCGCGAGGAATAGGACACTTCGTAGTTCCGCCAGCCCGAGGGGCCGGACGGAACAGCAAAGGTGAGGCAATACGGGATGAATGGTGAGGTGTTACGGGATCAGATCGCCGACCATGCTTGCCGAGGCAGCCAATTCTCGAACGGTTCTGTTGCGACTGCCTGTCAACATTCGTCGCAGACGCCTTGTGGGCACCGCGTCGGAGAAGAACGGCTTCGAAGCACCGTAAACATTGGCCGACTGAGCGGCTTTTTTCGATGCGCCGAGCGCGGGAGTGAAGCCAGTTTAGATGCCGCCTACGATGAAGGAGCGCGGAATGAAGACGAATTCATACGCGCTTTTAACTTTCGTGCAGCTCGCCGAACTCGAGTGCTGCTTCGAGGCAATGCGTTATCGTCGATGCTGCTCGTCGATCGGCCCGTCCAACTCGTCAACACTCAGTCCTCGCCGTGAGCAGTGGTAGGCAATACGCTGCCAGCGTTCGATCCACGCCCGCTCGGCTGCCTCGTAATGGCTGAGCTGCTCACGCAAGCTCCGGATCATCTGATCGAGGTACAGGATCTCGTCACTGGTCGATCGCGTCAGGGAACGACGCTTCGGCTTGTCCAGCGCGCGCTTGGCCGCCTGATAGGCTCGCAGGATCGGTGGATGGCGGCTCAACGCCTGCCGCGTGTAGCCCGAGCATTCCTCAATGCGCCCCCACGTCAGGTTTCGACCCAACTCTCCAGCCCTCCAGCGCTGCAATTCAGCGATGATGCTGGCAATCTTGCCTTCGTCGAGTTTTGCGTTGGCACGGATCGATCTGACCATCACGGGCCTCCTCCTTCGATATAGCGTGCGAGATCAGCCTCGTCGACGCCCAGCAACGCCAGCTGGGTCATCAGCTGGACATACTTGGACTGCAAGTGCGTGACCCAGTCCGGCGCCATGACGCCGTCATGTGCAAGCTCGCGGGTCGTCCCCAAGCTGATGCTGACGACCGCGGCCTGACGCTTGAGCTCGTCGGCACGTTCGAGGTCGCCTTCACGCCAGACGTAGTCATTGCAGTCGACCGTACACTGCAGATGCCGTGGACACGGTGACATCTGGAAGTCGTGCAAACACATACCTGGGCCGACGTCATGCACCGCATGAATTCGGGCCGCGAGAAACGTCTGCGCACGATCGGCTGGAAGCGTTCCGGCGATATCGGCGACTACGCCTTTCATTCGGCCACCCATGACCTCGCTCACCACCTGCGCGGCACGCTCGACGGCCGTCATGTGCTGGTAGGCCCTCGTGTCTGCCGGGTACTTGCGGCCGAACCACTTCGTCTGGACTAAGTCCGGCGCACCGCCTTCATCCAGCAGGTGATTGAGGAAGTGGCAGAAGCCGTGTGAGCGGATATCGATGCTCGCCCCATCCGCCATCACCATCTTGTGACGTTCGAAGGCCGACGCACGTTCACCCCGGCCACCCAGGAAGTCGCTGACGTTCTGATCGGTAATGGGACGTGCCGCATAGGTGAGTGTGGTTTTGCGGCCGCGGTGCATCTGGTTGGCATAGACCACGCAAAGCGCCTCATGCAGCGCCAGACCGGATCCGGGGCGGCCCGGTATGACTGGCTTCGTCCAGTGATCTTGCAGCAGACCCTTGAGTAAATCTGTTCGGCTTACCCGTATTCTTCTGCCCACGATCGTATATGGAATCTCGCGACGCTGAATGAACTCTGCGACGTTTCTGCTTTTGAGGCCAAGCAACGCCGGCAATTCAGCGCTGTCGAGTTCATTCGCACAGCGCACATCAGCAAGCAGTTCATCCGTTTCGTGATACCGACGCGCCACCTCGCGCGCGCCTTCGGTCGCCGCGTGAAGCTCGTCAAGCACTACTTCGACGAGCGCCTCGGTCTCCGTGAGCAGCGGCTTTTGTGTCCACTCGACGGTCACGTCATCGGCTCGACCTTTGAGTCGTGCGTACCGTAACGTCTTGCTGCCATCTTCAGCCAGTGATAGCGGCCGCGCCGGCAGCGTCAGCACTTCCCCGACACGCAACCCAGTACACACCATCAGTGTCACAACCAGCACGAGGAGTCGATCGGCACTCGCAGCATCGGTTGGAGGAATGTCACGGGGGATATTCTGGTACAGCGCGCCGATGGCGTGAATTGCCCGTTCATCCGGAAGGCGGTCGCGCGGCTTGGCGCTGCCAACGTTCCCCGGGCGTCGGCTATCGCTGGAGAAGCAAGGCCGAACCTTGCGACGGTAACGCCAGTCAAGCCGAAGCCGGCACAAGCCATTGCGATCGAGCATATCGGCGAACTCTTCCATGTGGCCTATTACCTTGTAGGCCGAGGACTCGCATTCGCGCCCGAAGAGCACGGCCGCCGCAGCGTCCAGATGATCGGCGCTCAGTTCGCTGATCTCGTACGCGCGATCGGCCAGCGCCTCATACACGTAGCGCGTGGCGCGTACGAACACCATATGGCTGATTGCACACTGGCCACGCTGACGGTGCCGCGTGCAGACCAGCGCTTTCACCACGTCGCCAAATGGGCCGCCCAATGCCTCGCCCAACTCGCGCGGTCGTGTCCCATGTCGCGTGAACAGTAGTCGCTGCACGGGCCTGCTGGCTTTATAGCCACGCAAGCGATGTCGGTACGTTTCCGACACATCCCAGATCACGCTCTTCCACTCGACGCCCGCGAAGGGAATGGCGGCCTGCGCGTGAGCAATTAGCGTCGCTTGATTGACAAGCCAGTTCTCAGAGCTTGCCTCGATCGCGCATGAGGGCGCCGCCATCGACTTACGTCTTCTTACGGATTCCGTGAACATGACCATCAACCGTCTGTACAACCTGAGCAACCGCGTAGATGACTTCGTCAAGTTGCACCGCGATGCGGGTTCCGTATCGTTCCGCCCGTTCTTCGCGACCCGCGAGCAACGCATCGAGCACGGCGCGGTGGTCCGCCTGCGCATAGGGTTGGAACTTGGGACACACGTAGCAGGAGAACGGCGGATCCAGCGCGCACAAACCGCTCTTGCCACATGCGCCGATATCGACTGGGGCGATCGCCGTCATGTCGCCAACAAAGACGACATCCTTGTCGCGTCGCTCGCCGTTGATGGCGTGATCGTTCGACTGGACGATCCGGCCTCTAAACAAGTCCATCAGCGGTCCGAGCCTCAGCGCCGCTGCGCGATCGAGGATGCGCGTCATGCGCCGACCTTTTAGCGCGTAATAAACGTGGACGTGTTGCATATCGGAGTGGTCAAGCATCGTCGCCAGCATGCCTCTCGATACGCCTAGCTCCGCCATGGTTGTGGCGAACGTGTATCGCAACCGGCGCGGCGCGATCCGCATGGGACGCGACGTGCGCGGCGAGACGAGGCGCATGCGTTGCGCGAAGCCGCTGACCAACTCGGAGAACTGATTGGACGTCACGTGGTACGCGAACTCGCCCATGTCGGTGTCTTGGCGCCACTTATCTATCCGATCTCGCATGAAGAGCGGTCTGGGGTAGCGTCCACAGTCGACAGCTTTATTGACCTCGAGCAATTGCTTCAACAGCGTCAGCAACTCTTCGCTCACACGCTCTTCGACGAATGCCTGTCGTGCTCCTAAGCCCCGCTTTTTGATTCTTGGAATGGCCAGCACCCACTGTGCAGGCACGGCAAATCCCTCAAGCGAATTGCGCAGGTCGGTCTCGCGCAACAGACAGAAGTTGGCGGGATTGCGCCCATATGCAAAACCAAGTGCTATCGCCACGCGCTGCATGACGTGAGCCCGTTCCATCGACGCGTCATCAATAAGCGCTCGACGTACAACGTCACTTCGACGTCCCATAGTGGGCCACAGTCTTCGTCCTCGAGCTCTACAGCCAATCGTGACGGGCGGGCGGGAACCTTTATTTCATCGAGATCCTGCGCGACCGACTTGTCAAATCCGAGGCAAGTGAGCATTTCTGCGCACCAAACGTACCAACTACGGATCACGTAGAACCTTCCAAGTTCTTTGGATTCGCGCAACGTTTGGACCGCGCTGCTCATGACAGCACTCAATGCGGGGCAAAGATGTTGGGGTTCGTCAATTTCGGCTAAGCGCTGCCACAGGCTCGCCTGCCGTGGAGAGGCAATTCTTCGACTTCTTGCCGCCCTCCCAGCAAGCACGCTCGCTGTCGTCTCTACACTCCGCCAGACGGTAGCCCCTGATTTTTGCGTCATGAGCATGATGGCCCAGCGCCGAAGCGCATAGCTTACGATGACGTTGCTCACGTTGAGTCGCGACCAATTGATGGCGATGTGAGCAGTTGCGACGTTGCATCTCCACGTTGCAGCGCTTAGGTCCATTCTCCTACCGTCTCGATCGATCTCGCCTTCGGGCAATGGAGGCAGTCCATGACGCTGCAGGTGTGTCTCCATTGCCCGGTTCACTTCGTCGTTGGTCATGATGGCCTCCCCGACCGGGCAAACAACGCTAGCTGATAGCTCAACCCGATCTCGTACGCCTCTCGTCGGATAGCAGCGTCGATATAAGGCTTGACCGATTCAGGCGAACGCCATCCGAAGAAGTACATCATGTTCCGCGTCACACGTTCGTCGTCGAGCCCATTGGCGAGGCCGGCCGCCCGGAACTCGGTGGCACACGTGCTTCTCAGCCGATGTGGATGGAGATGCTCGAATTCGGGATGACACGCCGCAATTTGGCTGAGAATCCCGTTGACACGCACAAGGCTCAACGGGCTGCCGTTGCGATTCAAGAACAAGAAGGGCGTGCGCGATGCACCTGGAATACGCCGACGAGAGTGGCAGATGTAATCATTGAGTTCTCGTGCCAGAGACCGGTCGCACGGAACGTGTCTTGACTCTGTTTTGACTTGCGGCTCGACGACCCGCGGATCTGCGGGATCATCGGGTGCCCGCACGATGCGCACGGCGGGAGCATCGCCCGACAGCAAACAATCTGAGACCCGCAGCTTGAGCATCTCTCCTCGCCGCACGCCCAGCATCGCTAAGAGCAGAACGATGAGGTAGTTGCGCTGCCGATAAGGCGGCTTCCAAGGACTTTCGGGAGAGTCTGGATTGCAGACCTTGATGAGCCGGTCCAACTGCTCCGAGGATAACGGAGTGGCATGCTCGGCCGAGGTCCGTCCGGCTTGAGAGAGCGTTGCGAAACAACGCTGAGTAAAGTTGACTCTCGACTGAATGTCCGCGATCTCAGGTGAACCAACAGGCAAAGCTGACATCGCACACTCGAGGTGCCAGGTAACGCATTTCGCGACGACATTGAGTCGGAAGGCTACGGTGCTCGGCGCGACCACGAGCTTGGTCACTTTGCCCGACGTATGGAAATTACGCCGCAACCACGGATACAAACGGCTCACGATCTCATCCTGACTCAAACCTTGGCCGGAAACAAGTCGCGCCTGAAGCGGGAATTGCTCGGATATCGACCAGGCCCACAACTGACCGAGCACATACAGCGTCTTGATCAGGCTATTCGCTGAGAGCCGCAGGCGGAGGCGCCTAATCAGGTAGACATTAATCCATGGGACAGGTTGTCGATCAGCGTCGAGCAATGCGGGCAGACGCTCACCACCCGGATGTCGAATCACGACAACGTGGAATCGCGCGCTCATGGAGCCTCCCCTCAAGCAGTCGATTTCAACGTAGGCAATGTTTACGTCTTCTCCGTGACAACGCTTGCTGAAGGCCGTCCGGCTTAGGTTCGCAGCCGGAAGTTGACCATCGCAGCTTGTGAGCGCAAAAACGCGCGAGCCGCGGTACCCCTTCGTTTACTGTTGCAGACTGTCAACTTCCCGCAGGCCCTTATAGATAAAGAAAAACCCCGCACTAAGGCGGGGTTGATCTTTACACTCTCGGTTACGAAATCTCAGAACGGTATATCGTCCGACATGTCGTCGAAGCCGCCACCTCCGCCGTAAGCGCTCGAGGGTTGCGACGCCGCAGGTGCGGAGTTCGCGGGAGCCGGCCTGGAAGATTCGGAGCGACCTTGACGTGGCGATCGCTGGGTCTCGAAATCATCCGCGCTCGATGAGCTTCGCTCACCGCTCGCACGACCGCCCAGCATCTGCATCTGGTCTGCGACAATCTCGGTCGAATAACGCTCCTGTCCGGCTTGATCCGTCCACTTGCGCGTGCGAATTCTGCCTTCGATGTACACCGACGAGCCTTTCTTCAGATACTCATTGACGATTTCCGCCAGGCGCCCAAAGAACGCCACCCGATGCCACTCGGTCAGTTCCTTCATCTCGCCAGAGGACTTGTCCTTGTAGCGATCCGTCGTAGCCAGCCGGATATTCGCGACCGCATCGCCGCTCGGAAGATAACGCGTTTCGGGATCAGCCCCGAGGTTGCCAACGAGGATGACCTTGTTTACTGATGCCATGTGAGGCTCCTTAAGTTTTCTTGATCGACCACAGCCATTTGTCCCACAGCACTTGCGCGCCGCTGGCATCGAGCTTCGGATTTCCACGTTTATCAACGGCAGGCACTTTGGTTTTGCCAAGGCGCCTGACTTCGACGCGGTCGCCCACTGCGCAGCGCGCTTCTGCGATGGCGTCGCGAAGCCCCTCGCCCTGCAGAACGTGCATTTCTCCGCGGTGTACGAGCGTGATGCAGAACGACTCGTAAGTCTTTCCCGGCCGTTTGCCGTCGGGGAACTGCTTCTCGCCCCACTCTTTCAACACGCCATATCGCGGCCGCTCGACCCGTCGAGGTGTTTCGCTAGCTTGCGGTGCCGGAGCAGAAACGACCGCGTCGACAATTGCTTCGTCCCGCTGACGCAACTTTGGGGCCGTCGCCGAAACAGGCTTCGGCGCCGGTGACGATGGGCCGCCTTCCGACTCGGGTAGCTGAGCTTCCCTAATCGCGGCCGCGATCGCATCCGTCAGCATGCCTTTATGCTCGCGGAGGACTTCCCAGTGCGGCGCGAGCGAGGGCATCAGCTTCATGCCAACGGTTGTTTGCTTGAGCTCGAAGTCGAACGCCGGGCGAAACTGCACCACCACGCCCCCCTCATCGCGAAAGAGCATGGCTTGACCCGCGACGGTGATATGACGCTCGTTGCGTCCGCCTTGTCCTACCACGATAGGCGCCGCGTCTGGCGTCGCGTGCGCGCGTGATTGCGCCGAGGATTCGGCGCCGAAGAGACTGCCGAGCAGACGACCAAACGTGAATGCGCTCATGCCTGTCTCCTACAGCAGCGTGCCGAAACTGTTGCGACGCACTTCTTCCATGTCGCGCTTGAGCAGGGGGTTGCTCAGTATGACGTCTTGCAGGAGCTCCGGATCAACACCGTTGATCTGGCAGACGAATCGATACGGCAGTGCGCCGTTCCAAAACTCCATGACCCAGCCGAGCGTGGCCCGGTAGTCTTCGAGATCGAGTTTTTTCCTGTTTTTGAGTCGCTCGCTGAACAACGCGGCGCAGTCCATCAAGGACTCAGGCATGTTATCGCCGCGCCGGCTGTCGGTCGCGAGACTGATGAGCGCGTCGACCATCTTGTTTGTCACCGCCTCGCTCCAGAACTGCGGATCGGACAAGGGATCTGGCTTGGGCTGAGCACGGGTGACCGGCGCGGGAGGTGCGTCGAACATGTCCAGTTGCCATGCTGCGACTTCAGTATGCATGGGAATCTCCGGGGTGAACGGGAACCCATGCCCGCAACGGGATGGTTTCCCGTTGGGTTGAGGATCAAGACCACCCCTGAAGGGTTGTCTCGACGTTCAGGCGTAGCGACTAGTCGTCGGTACCTGTCTTAAATGGAATGACCACTGCGGATTTCGCGTACTGACGCTTGATGGGCGTGACCTTCTCCTCCACCGAGGCGGGAGCAGACGCGACCACCTTTGCAGCCTTCGCCTCGTCGAATGTTTCCTCTTTCAGCGATGTCTTGATGGATCGCTTGATCCATGTAGCCACCGCGGCGCAGACAAACAGAAACGCGAAAAACGAATGCGCTGCAAACCACAACGCAAAACACACAGCGACCAACCAGCCAGGCGATTTGATCGCCTTGGAAACCAATTGCTTCGGCATTTTTCTCTCCAGAAAAACTGACGCACAAGGGGATGTCCAGCCAATACAGCGCTGGATGGTTTTCGATGCTCGATGAGCAGGGAAAAACGGCGCGCGGAGAGACGCTTTCGTCACGGCTCGATGAGGCGTGGCGAAAGCAGCTCAGTGCGGAGGGAAGAAATTCGAGCGGTCGCAATACTTCGCGATGCTCTCGTCGATGCGTTCAGGACGCGGGGATGAGATGAAATTTACGCGGCCCTGCCAAGCCAGTGCGGGCAAAAGCTCGCAAAAACATGCCGTCTTTCAAAGAGCGACTGCAGTTGCGCCGCTTCGCGCGCCTTGACAACGCGGTGGGAGTGTCATGCTGGCCACAGATCAAGGAAACGGAGCAACCATGTTTTTTGAAATCGTCGTCGCCGTCGGAGCGTACTGCGTCTACCACGGTTGCAAACGAAGTCGGAAGAGGTATGGCGCCTCTCCTTCTCCCCATTTAGTCCGGCGTTCGGAGGCGATCGGTGCCGCCGGCGAAGCCGCGGCACAGACGCAGCTTCGCAAAACGCTGTCCGGGCTGTGTGGCAACGACTTCTATTTGCATGACGGCCTGCTCGTCCTCGAGCATGCACCCGGCACAGACTTCCCGACGGCGGAAATAGACCGCCTTGCCGTGACGCCCTTTGGGATTTTCATCTTCGAAACGAAAAACTGGTCGGGCTACATCGCCCCGTCGGTGAACGTGGGAAAGCTCGTGCGCACGGCACAAAGCGGGCTCACAGACGAGCGGCGTTCCCCGATCGAACAGAATCGCAGCAAGCTCCGATTCTTGCGCGGCCAGTTGCCTCCGATCTGGCCGGTTCATGGTGCGGGACTGTTCACATCGGCCGAGGCCGTGCTCGACCCCCACTTACCAGCTGATCTCCTTGGCTTAGGCGACCTTCCTCATTGGCTTCGCACGCAGCGCGACGCGTTCAAAGGAGCCAAACCCGTCCACGTCGAACTTGCAAGAAACGCGATTCTCCTGTTCGCCGACGGCTCGCCAGCTGCCCTCGAAAAGCACAAGACGAGGTTATTGACGCCGTTATGGCCGCCTTACCCGAGACACAAATTGTCATCCCATGCAAGCACCAGATTAGGGAATCCCGTCAGAATTATTACTAAAGTGCGACAAAATCAAGCCGTTAAACGTTTGCTAACAACGCACAACTCTACCCCGCTCTGCCTTACTGGGATTGAAAGAGGGGGTGAAAAAGGCGTCTTTCGATCGAAAACCCAGAGAGACGCTCGTTACGATTAGTTACTTGCACAGGATACGAGGTTTCAGGATGGACGAATCGAAAGAGAAGGATTTCTCAGCGATGGCTCAGAGGGTGATGGGCGACGCCCACACGTCCGAAACGATCGCGGCGATGGCCAACCACGCGGCCGAACTTGCCGCGCTCAGGCGCTCGGACGCTGGCGATTTGATGTCGATCGGGACGCGGCTCTCAGAGTGTCTCCACCTGATTAGGGCCGCCGTGGTTCCGGTCATGGGGGACAACCTCGCGGCCAACAAGGACGCGGCCGAGAAACTCTTCGCCGCCTTTCTCGCCCAATCGCTTGAGATGTCCCGAGCAGTCGCGCGGCAGTACATGAGACTCGCCGAACAATTCGGAGAAACCGACCTCGACCCGAGCACCATGACCGTCCGCGAGCTCTTGTCGCGCCGATAAGCAAGCCTTGCTTGACCGCGAGGGCATCCAAAAAGTCTTCGCGGCGTGTTGAGTAGCACCGGGTGGTGCTGCCGCAGAATCTGGAGAGAAGAAATGCCAAACGGCGAGACGTCCAAGAACACCCAACTGAGCAAGCCCCAGCACCCGATCATCCATCCCCCGGTGGAGTTCAACGACGCGCTGGACGACATTTTCGAGAAGCACGACCCGAAGCGAGCGCATCGCGACACCATCGAACGCGCCGTCAAGAAGGCGCTGGGTAACGATCCCGCGTTCGCGGATCTAACGGTTCAGATTGTCGAAAGCATGATGGCGGTCGCCGAAGCGCGCGACCGCATTGCGGCCGACCTGGAAGTCATTGGCGCGCAGCTGCTCAACACGATGTACATGCTCAAGAACGTCATGATCGCCAAGGCCGGTGACACGACCGCCATCAATCGCAAAGCAGCGACGCTCGGGTTCGTGATTTTCGATACCGCTCTCGGGGTCAAGCGCTCTGTGGCACGGCAGTATATGCGCTGTTACGAGGCGTTTGCAGATAACGTCGAAGCCATTCGAACGTTTAACGTCGGCGAACTGGACATCCTGGCTGCCGAGCACGTCACGGACGAGCAAGTCGCGGAGATTCTTGCCAAGAAGAAAGAGGATCCCGACATGACGCGCGTGGATGTCAAGCGCATGCTTCAAGAACTGCAGAAAAAGGACGCCGTCATTAAAGATGGCGAGGTCAAGCTGCTGAACGTCCACTCACAGCTCCAGGACGCCAAAACGGCGCTCTCTGTGTGCGAAAGCGAAGCAAAGCATCTGCGCAACGAACTCGCCGCCAGCGCTCGCGAGCTCGCCGCCAAAGAGGCGAAGCTCACGGATATGGACGACCACTACAAGCGCAAGCAGGCCGGCTTAAGCAACATGGAAAAGGACCTCGCCGACAAAGACAAAGAAATCGAGCGGCTGTCTCGCGAAGCCGACGCGCTGCGCAATCGCAAGCCTGAGGTGCAGGTCGTGGAGAAGCCGACGGCGCCCGCTGGCTTCAAGAGCATCTCCGAATCGATTCAGAAGAGCAACGACGAACTCGCTGAGATCGAGAAACGCGTCGACGAAGAGAAGGCGGCCCTTGAGCAGCTCAAAGCGGAGCGCCAAAGGCAAGTGGATGCGCTCAAAGCGGCGAACAAGGTTCAAGATTCGCTGCAGGAAGTCTCTTCATCCTTCGAGGTTTTCTCAGCGAAACTGACGAGCGCTCAACTTGCTGTGCAAGCGTCCGAGACGCCCGCCCAGCACGCGCCTCTTTTGGAAGCACTGGCGGCGATGCTGCGCAAGACTGTTTCGGAACTGGACGCGGCGCTTGGCCGGTAACACAACAATACAACCACAAAAGCTACGGGGCGGACGCGATCAATCGCGTCCGGCAAAGCTCAATAACGAAAAACAAAAACTATGTCGACCAACACCCTCGATGCTGTCGAGACCACAATCTCCCTTCCGAAGTTCATTGCGGAGAAGATCCAGCGAACCAACTACGCGCTCACGGATGTGATGCACAACGTGCTCGTCCGTTACCGCGAAGCAGAGGATTTCTTCGGCGTTTCACGCGAAAACATGGACACGTTCAAAGCGCACGCGCTTCCGAAAGCGATGCTGATGAACATGCCGTTTCTCATCCTCTCCCCGGCTCTGCAAGAGCCCCGCGACTGGGAAACCTTTGTTGACGGCGTGCTGCTGTCCCCGAAGGTCGAGCAATTGACCAAAGCAATGCCTGCTATCGACGTGCTGACCGCACGCGATATCTTTCACTACAACTGCACCTACGTGTCTTTGCTCAAAGACGTTCTTCACATGAGCGTACTCGCCGCGCCGTTGCTCGGCATTTCATTCGAACTCGCCGAATACCTCATGGACTTGCCGATCGGCCGGCTTGAGGCGGCGATCGGCGCGATCACGTTCCCGCTTTTCAGATGGCGCTTCGACGAGCGGCTCTTCTGGGCCGAATACAGTGCGGGGTGGCTCACGCACGAGTCTGTCGCCCATTACCTGATGAGCACGTCATGCCTCAAATCGACTGCTCTGCCGTACAAACATCTTTGGTCGGACCTTCGCCTGGATCGTGCAAAGCGAGATGTCTACGCACGGATGCTGATGACGCAAGGCGTCCGCGCATCGACCGCCACCAACCTGTTTGGCTTAAACCAGACGAAAACTCGTAACACGTACAAGCAAATCCATGGGGTGAGTTCACCCTGTGGTTGCAACCCCAGTTCGCTTACATGGTATGTCGACACTCCGGTCAATCGCGTGCAGGGCACGCTGCTCGTATGGCTGTACCGATGCGCGCTCGAGAATAAGGCCAGCATTCCCGAGGCACTGATCGCCGCCAACGACATCGCCGCGAAAATGTTCGGCGAAAACCTCGTGATCACCGCGGATCGCGCGAACCACCTGACCCGCTCGATGGCGATGGACTCGCGCCTGACGATGGCGCCCTGCCGTACATGCGGTACGGACTATATCTTGTCCAACGGGGAAGGAAAGATCGAGTTGGCCAAGGACTTCGTCTGCCCCGGTTGCAGCTATAGCCTCAAACCGCGCTTCGATCTAAAAAAAAAAACGTAAATCGAAAGCCTAAACCGAATGGATATGGAGGTTCAATCGATGTCGCATGAATCCACCGTCGAGGCCGGGCTGGTAATTTTCTCTCGTGACGGACGCGCTCAGTTCGGGTGGCACGATCGCGAGACCGGTGCGTTCTATGCCGAGGCTGACGGCCGCTGCATTCCCGACGCGGTAGGTGCAGTCGAGTTCCAATCCGACGTGATGCACTGAGTCATGCGTGACTTCGCCTACCTCTTTCCTGACAGCGTCGCCGCGTGGCTTCAAGGCCGCGGGGACGGGCGATTCCAGCGGTACGAGCGGCACTATCGCAGCGATCGCGCAGCCTCCTCTCCCGAAATCTTCGATCTCGAGAAGAGCAATTTGCTTTTCTCACAACGCTTTCATGGAGGCAAATGGCGCTTCGTCTCAGTTTTGAACAGCAAGCCGTTCGCCGCACTCACAACGTTCCTGATTTTCCTGTGGGGCGGCTCTTTCCTGCTTTCAACGGTTGGGACATCACAACCAGTCGCCGCCGGCGTAGTGCTGTGCGTAGCGTTCGTTGGGATGCGGGCCAACAAGCTCAGGGCGCGCTTCCGGCATCGATAGCAAACGGTTGCGAGGCCGCAACAGTGCGTCGACTCGCGAATCTTACCGGGTATTACAATGCGTGCGCTGCCCGCGGGCCAACAGCATTTTTCGCAACGAGGAAGCGGATTCCGAGGCGACTTGACTTCGGACTCGGCTCAATAAGATAAAAGTAAGCAGATCGCAGGGGCGACTGCAACAACTAGATCGGACCAACACATGACAATTAAGAACAATTTCAAACTCTCGATGGCCGGGATCGCTGCATCGCTGTTGATGGCGGCTTGCGGTGGCGGTGGCGGTGGCGGTGGCGGCAGCGACAATGCTAGCTCCGGCACAGCATCTGTGTCCGGCACAGGCGCACCGACTGGCAGTCAAACGACGTCGGGAATCGCTCCGCGCACGTCCGTCGCGACGCCAACCTACGCGGCCGATTCCTTCCAGATCGCGGCGTTCAATCAGATCAACGCCTATCGTAGCGCGATGGGCGTCGGCATGCTCAGTCAAGATCCGATTCTGGACACGTCGGCGCAAGCCCACTCCCTTTACTTGTTTTCCAACCTCAGTACCGGAGTGATCAGTGCACTTTCACACAACGAGGCGGCCGGTAACGCGAATTACTATGAGGACACGCCGCTGTCGCGTGCGCAGAAAGCTGGCGCACCAGCGACGGAGTTTGTTGGCGAGAACGTCGCAGCAGGAGTAGCAACAGCTAGTCCATCGGAAGCCGCTGCGGACTGCGTAGGACAGGCCCTGGGATCGGTCTATCACTTAGTGGCTCTGACGTACACCCAAGAAACTGTTGGACTTGGTTATACGCCAGGCACCACGGCATATCCGATCTACACCTGCAGCAGTGATTTCGGCGAAGTAACCGGCGTCGTGGGTACGCCGGGCGCAAACTCTATTTCGTCATTCGGCGGCCAGCAAATCTCAACCACAACACTCGTTCATTCGCCTTACACAAGTGAAATTGGTGTTGCGCGCGCGATGCGCACGGAATCACCTAACCCGGCAGTGGATGTTTCAGCACCCGGCCGCCCCATCCTCGTCCGCGTCAACGCCGTCCAAAGCGTCGATACGCTGACAGTGATTCAGTACACCTTGAAGGACAACTCCGGCTCCGTGGTTGACTCGCGCATTTTGGTTCCCTCTGCAGCCACGGCGGGATCCACAGCGACAGTTGTTGCTGATCCGAACAATAAGCTGCCGAGCGGCACGGCCGTACTGCTGCCGTTGACCGCGCTTAAGGCCAGTACGACTTACACGGTCAACTTCGTTGGTGCCCGCAATGGCGCCACGGTATCGGCATCGTGGAACTTCACGACAGCAGCCAACTAGTCCCCTTCCGCGGTCGCGCCCTTAGCAAAACGCCCCGATAGTTCGGGGCGCTTTTTTCATCGCCTTCAATTTCGAGTTGGGCGGTCGCCGTCTTCCTAGTTGCCGCCTTGTCCGCCGCAAGTAATGTTCTCAGCCTGAGGCATAAAATCGACAGACACCACCGTGTTGTCGGGATTGACGACGCAGTACATGATGTAGAGATGGGTTGGGTCCTGGCAGGAGTCGCCCGAGTCAGTGTACGGTCCGTGTGCCATCCACGAGAAAGTACGTTTGGGGGGCGTATAGTTCTTTACCTCTTGTTCCCCATAGAAGTCATAGAACCCCCGAGCAGACATCGCCTCTCCGCAACTCGAGATAGGGTCCAAAGGTGACTGCGGCGGCTGAGGTGGAGGCGACGGCGCATTACACGCGTAGACCCACGAACTTCCGTTCCACGCTGGACCGGCAGCAAAACCGTATGCACAACTGGGCGGCGGAGTCATGCATTGATAGCGATTGCCGCTCTTTTGCCACGAGTATCCCGGATCGCAACCGGGCGCCCGGGGCACGCCGATCGGATTCTGCACCCATTCTGCATTCGACCTGACAGGGATGGTCAACATCGCACTGAGCGTTGCCATCAACGTCAGAGAGACCGCCGTTTTTATTTTCATTGCCTTCCTTATTGGTTGGCGTAGGCGCAACCCACGTCGATCTGTGCTTGCAGTCCGAGCTGATCGGCAACGAGCGTGTTCGCGCCATCGGCCAGCACGTTGTAGATTTGGAGGATCCACAGAGACCCGTTCCAGCCCATCGCGTAGCGCGCACCCGAGATCGGCGGATTGTGGTTTGAGTAGTCCGTGGTAATGGTTTGCGGCGTGATCCGGTACCACGCCGAACCGCCGGGACCGCAAGCTGGCGGGTAGACGCCCCATCCGTTGTACCAGCCGCTGTATTGCGCATCCGCGGACTGATTGCTGACTAAGCTGCTCGCCCCAACCCAGTTCCCCCGCTTATTGCACACGAAAAGCTGGTTGTTGCGGATCGTGACGCCATTCCATGAGCAGTTCGCGGCCGCCGCATTGATGTTCGCAACGTTGGTGGTCACGACATTAGCGCTTACCGTCCCGCTCGAATTGACGTCTCCAACGTTGACTGGCGCGGACGCTGTTCCCTGATAGTTCTGTATGTACAGCGCGCCTTTGGTACGAACGGCGGCATTCGTGCCGTCGCCGTAATAGATCGCGCCGTTATCGATGTGCAAACTGTTGCCTGTCGGCAGTTGCAGCACTTTTCCAGCCTTGAGCGTTACGTTGCCCGCGTTATTTATGTCGTTACCAGAAGCGTCCATCGGGCCTGTCAGCGGGAGCGCGCCGTCGCGACGATAATAGGGCGAGTTCCCGTCTGACCCGAAGCCATTGATCGCCAGGATCATCCCAGCCTTGTTGCCGGCGGGATTGGGCAGCGTCCATTGCCCCTGATTGCCTGTGATGACGGTCGGCGTCCGGTTGCTTGAGAACCCGAACTGACTGCCACCGGTTGCGATCAGCGTTCCCGCGCCCGCAATGTCCGCAGTGCCCCTTTTAAGCAGCGGAAGCGACGGATAGATTTGCGAGGCGATGTGACAGTTGCCCAATGCGGTCGAGCAGTTATCTGGCACAATCGACAAGGCTATCTGGTAGGCGCCGCCCCAGAACGGGCCCGTCTTGAAGGCGATTTTGTTATTGCTCTGTGCGCTCAACTGCGCGAGTGTCGGCACACTAGCAGGATTGACCGGACTGGCCGTCGTTTGCGAGTAGCCCGCCGGAACGAGCGTCGCATAGTTGTTAGTAATGTAGCTGCCAAGCGCCGCGTTGATCGAGGCCATGTTTTGGCCTTCGATCTGCAACAGGCTCTGTCGCTTGGCTGCGATATCCTCCGTAATCCCTTGCGCCGTCAGCAAGGCTGCGCCGACCAGGACGATCAACATCTCCAATATGCTTCCCATGTCGGCCGCCCAGATTTACGTACGCGTGGTCCACAAGGCCAGCGACGCGGTCGCCCCCGCCGAGGCGCACGCGGTTGCTGCCGACGACGCGCTGAAAGCAGTAGTTGGCGCCGAGATCGTAGTGCCGTTCACGACAACCTGGGTATAAACGGTCGAGAGCGCCGCAATGCTCATCGAGCAGACCGAAGACGTTACCGGATAGGTCAACACGAGCGCGTCGTTCGCCGTGACGAGCGTGCTCACCGTCGTCGACAGCGTCCCGTTGAACATGCCCTTCACCGAGGAGTAATCGGTTGCCACACGCGCACCCGCCGAGTCGAACGCGTGATTCTGCGCTAGGATCTTCAGCGTCTCTCCAGAGAAGTCAGCGTCCGCTTGCGTCGCATTCAGAATGCCCGTGTGGAACATCTGCGCCTCGCTCTTGAACTGCGACGAGCGAATCAGATCGAGCACGTATTTCCCGCCTGCATAGACCGCGAGCGCGAGCAGCGCAGCGCCCGCCATCACCGCGCCGGCTTCGATCATCGAGAGTTCGCCCGACTGGCGCTTGGCGCGGGCAATTTTCAGAATGCGAGCCCGGCGAGCTTTCATCTCTTCCTCGCGCAATGCCTGAGTTTGGTCCTTGGTCATTTGAAGTCCTTTTAGTAGGTGGAAACCGCGGGATTGCCCGAAGTCAGGTTGACGGCGCCGGTCACGATGTACGAGCCAATGCCAAGAGTCAGGAAGAGCGCGGCGGCGAAGCCGAGCAGCATGTAATGCGTGAGCCGTGCGTTGCGCTTGACGGCCTCGACCACGCGATCGAGCGATTCGCGCCCCAGGCTCTTGATCGCCAGTTCGAACTGATCGCGCCCCGCCGCATCAGTGATTGTGTCCACGATCGTCACCGAGAAGATCCCCGTGTCGAGCGCGCGCATCGGCTCATCCGCGCGCGCGGTGAGCCGCCGATTCATCGTCATCAGGTGCCAGCGGAGCCAAGGGTCGGCAGTCTTCAACAACCGCTCGAGCGCCGCCCGCAAGGTCAGGTTCGAATCGAAAAGCCCAGCCAACGAAACGATCAGGAGCGCCGCGCGCAGGTCGCGCCGATTGCGCCAGAGCAGCGGCATGCGATCGAACCGGTCACGCAGGGGTCCCGCCCAGCGCTTGAGGCTCGAAAAGTAGGCGAACACTAAAGAAATCACGATGGTCAGCGTGAGCCACCAATACTCGTAACAGAACGTGTCGAGGTGATAGAGGACGCGCCCGAGGTCAGGCCACTGTTCAAGCGGTCGAACATCCTTCACCTGTGGAAAGATGACGCCGCCGAAGAGCATGCAGTACGCGTACATATAGACCAGCAGCAGCGCCGGATAGGCCATCTGCACCGAAGTCGTTGACGACAAGACGCGCTTCGCCTTCGCGGCCATTTCGGCGAGCTCGAAGCCGCGCACGACCGCATCCTCGCGCGCCGACTCATCCGCGATGTCGAGCAGTGCATATTCATCGCCGGGGATGAATGGTTTGATTGCGTGCGAGAAGCTCTCGCCGCGCTGCATGGTCTCCCGAATGCTCGCGAACACGCGCCACTCGATGCACCCGCGTGAGCGATTGCGCTTCTCGTAGGTTTCGAGCCGATCGAACAACGTCTCGGTGTTGCGCAGGCCTTTGGCCGCGATATCGAGGCGCGTCTCGCGATAGAAATCCTCGCGCACCTTCTGGAAGCGCCAGCGCGCAGCGTTGATCTGCTGCCGCTCGGGAAGCATCTTGGCAAGCGTGTTGAACATGACGGACCTGTTAGAGCATTCGACCGTCGACGCCGGGCATCACGCTGTATTGCGCGAACGACTGCATCGACCGATTGATGAATTGTGGGTCAATCAAACCGCGCGAAGACTTGAAAAGAGCGTGTTCATATAGCGTCTTTCCGGTCATGTCGGCGTTTTCGAAGCCTGTACGACGTTCGCCACGCCAAATCCGGCGCGCGCCGGCCCAGTCGCGCTCCGCAACACGATCCAGAAACTCCGGGGTCGGGCGGTATAGCTCGGCCGCAAGCGACGGACGCTTCGTGCCGCCGGCGACCTTGCCCAAACGCGTGAACAGCCCGTCGAGCCGGCAATGTTGACAGCCTTCGTAGTTGCGGCACGCCATGCATGAGGTATCGAGCCCGAACTTGGTCCGGAGGATCTCGAGGTCGCCTGGCGCCATGACATCTTCGGCCGGCAGCTTGCAGCGATCGCACAACGTTGGAATGAGCTTCTGGTTGCCCACGGCATTGATGAACCCTTCCGCCGCGAGTTCGTCGATCGGCAGTTGCAGGCGGCCACCGGCCATTCGCATCACGGCCGCAATCACGTCGCTGGCGTGCAGCGAGAACCGTACCGGGTGGCCGGTCAACGCTAGTTCGGCCACGAGGCCCATCACCACACGGTCCCGCACTTCACCGATGGTCAGGTCGTCCGGGTCCTGCCGCATGAGTGTGCGAATGACTTCGGCGTATTTCCGGTTCGCTTCATCGTCGGTCTCGTCGGGGCGGCGAATGATCGAATAATCCGAGAGCCACGGCATCGGATATTCCGAGGGCTCGTTGACCGCGAACTGCTTCTTCATTTCGCGGTCGGGCAGCAAGTACGAAAGCGCGCGCAGCGTCGTCGTCTTTCCGGACCCGGTCTCGCCCGTGAGCGCCGTGATGCCGCCGCTCACATGATTCAGGGTTTCGATCAGGTCGAGCTGGCTCTGCTCGAAGCCCATGTCCTTCGGCAGCAACACGTTGTAGTTCTTGAAGTTCCCGTCGAGCAGACGCAACGTCACGTCATAGCCGCCGACCAGCGGCGAGGATTGCCAACGCAGGTTGACGGTGTCGGTCTTGACGACCAGCGGGATCATGGCCGACTGAGGGGCGGTGGGCTGAAAGCTGTTGCCCGAGTTGGTGTTGCGCTGAACCAGGTCGCTGTAGGCCGCAAATAGCGCGCGCCGCACAATGGCCTTGGGCATGTGGCGGAACGTGTACATGTCGCCGTTCACCCGAAAGCGCACTTCCACTTCGTTGTGGTATTCGCGCGGCTCGAAGTGAATATCACTCGCGCCATACGCATGGGCTGCTTCGATGATGTCACGGAAATTGCCGATCGCGCGGCTGGCTTCCCGCACGCCTGTGTTGCCTGTCGAAACCGCCTTGCCTGAATAGATTGCCGCGATCACCGCCTCGCTCGCGATCATCTCTTCGCGCACGAGGATGTCGTTGTTGCCGAGATCCTTGATGAACGAAGCGTACTGGGCCTTCTCGCAGAACCGTGCTGTCGCCACGGCGATCGCAATCCCCGGCTGCAATTCAACAGCGACGAATTCCTTGCGCGCGTCCGCCGGAATGCGCAGCGCTGCATCGTCGCTTGCCCCTGTGAGAATGCGCTTGAACTCGGGCAACGACTCCGCGGAGACAAGCTCCGGACGCCCGGCCGTCAGGCCAACGGTGCGGGCGCTGTCGCCCTCCTCGTCTGCCTCGTCAACGACGATCGCAGTTGATGCCTTGGGCGCCTGCGCGGACGGATCAACCGATGCGCGCGGGCCTTCAACTCCCCCGCGCTCGACGCGAGCGGCAGTCGCACGCTTTGCCGTCCCGAACACCATGACCTCCGGAGTCTCGGGAATCGTCGGCACACTGCCCGCCACGCCGCTCGCCACATTGTTCGGCACAACAAACGGCTCGGCGACGTCGACCACCGACACTGCCGGCGACTCGATCGACGGCTCCGTCCGCGATCCGTTCGAATTACGCTCCTCAGCCGACTTCATCCCAGCAGCCAGACTCTCGAACGTGGGTCGCTCAAAGACGGGCGGCACGAACGGTTGGGAGGCGGGTTCATCTTCACGATGCGAGGCGTGCGAGTCCGGGATGCTTGTCGCTGAACCCGTGTCGACGACGGTCGACTCTTCAATCGTCGTGCTTTCGACGTCCTCGATCTCCCCGCCGGAGAGCGCGCGGCCAAGAAACATGACTTGTGGGTTCGTCGCGCGCGAGATGGTGTCAACGGGCGACGCCGCACGGCGCGATTCACTCCGCTTCGACGCGGGCTCCTGTCGTTCGCGCTTGCGCTTTGGCTCAGCACTGCTGGTCCCTTCCACGAAACCGGGACGAGGTGCGCGCAAACGCTTGAAGAAGCCACCGCGCAGCTCGGGCGCGTCCTGATCCTCTTGACTGAACAGACCCATGATTATTTTACGAAGGGAACGAAGGTGGAAGCAGTCTCCGTCGGCAGGCCACCGGGAGGGAGCGGAGATCCGAGATCATTGATAGCCCTCACCGACGGACTATCTGGTGCGACCACCGGTTGATCGGAGGGCGCCGCAATGGTCTCGGTCCATTTACGCTTGCCGTCGACGAGATTGACTGTGAAGCCGTCCACCGAAGCCACGGTCCAGCCGTTCAGCAGACGCGCGCCTTGCCTGGCGGTATAAGTCGCACCCTGATAGTCATAGAGCACATAGGCACCGGACATATCGGAGTACGCGCCAACGAATGTCGCCGGAATGACCCGCTTTGTCGGGGCCGTCCGCACAACCCTCGGAGCAACCGGCGCGGAGGCCATAACGGGCGCTGCAGTTGCGGGGGAGCCGAGAGGCGAAGTCAATCCCACACCTGGGGTCGCCGCCGCCGAGCCACTACTGTCGCTCTTGCGCATCGAGTCGACGATCTTCTGCCGCGCGAGCTTGTCGATGTCGTCGAGCGTCAGATGACTTTCCTGGGCGATCGCGCCGCTCGCTACGAACAGGAGCGTGCCGATCAGTGCAGCCTGGGACCTAAACTGCCGGGAGAATTTAGTTGAGGACATAGTATTTACCCTTCGCGGTGAAGTGCACGCCGGTGCCGTCTTCTTTCAGCTGGACGTCCAGAGACTCCAGCGCCATGTTGTCCGGCAAACGCGCGAGCAGCGTGCTCTGCCATTTGTAGCCGTCGATCTGCCACGCGCCGCGGTGCACCAGCGGCCCTTGCACCTCGCCCGCCATGGGCTGACGCGCGATCAGTCGCTCGGCCGGTTTGATGTCGACGACATAGCCGTGGCTGTTGAGCGTGTCGAGTGTCGTCGACAGCTTCTGCGGCTCGGTCTGTAACGACTTGATCAGCGCTTGTTGCGTCGGCCACGATTGCTCATCAGCAAGCGTCACGCGTTGCACCTCGTCCGCTTCGGGGCCGCGCGTGGTCAGGTGCCACCCGTCGGCATTGAACTGAACCGGGCGGATCGACTCCGGCGCGCGCGCATCGAATTCCTTGAAGGTTCCGCCCTGCCGCTTGTAGGTGATGACACAGGGTCCGGTCGCGTTGCACGACGCCTTCTCGAACTGCCATCCGGCGATGTTGCTCTCCTCGCCACCAAACTTGACCAGCAACTGCGGCCCAAGCAGTTTCGCGAGCGGCGCGGGCGCGGCCAACGTGCGCGTGACGGCTGTCTGATATTCCTGCATGAACGTGGGCGGCGGCGCCGGCGGAGGCGGCGGTGGATTCAGCATTTCGACGGCCTGCTTGCCCCCGAAGAAGAGCGCCGCAAGAATGACCAGAAGCGGGACCGCAGTCGGGACCGCGACCGGCATTTTCTTGACCAGACCGACCTTGCGGACGACGAGGAGCTCGCGAAGCTCGAACCGTTCATCGACCGCATGAAGCTGCGCGCCGAATCCAAGTGTCGCGAGCGCCAACCCGGCTTTCTCGCATTGGTCCTCGATTTCCTCGCGCCGGTCGGCGAGCGCATTGAGCGACAGTTCTTCATCGGCTGTCACTGCCCCACGCTGAACCAGCACCAGATGCACGCGCTCTTCGTTCTGGATAAGCACGAGGACCGCCGGACGGCGACGTACCCGATCAAGCGTGGCGATCCGCGCGGCCGCGGAATACAGCTTGCCGCCCTTTCGTTGATTCGCTTCGAGCGTGCAGAATCCGGCGATCGTTTCGTCGTTCGCCTTGATCTCGGTGTAGTGCGTGGCGCCCAGTTCGTGGGCGTAGCGCCGACGCTCCCCGCGCGCCCCCTTGGCCGAGTAGGCCCGCCACTCAAGCCCGAATACGAGCTTCGCCCCCTTCTCTCCCGGTATCGATTCGAAGTGCATGTGTGTGCTTACCTCGTGCTCACATCGACGGGACGACCGTGGCGGTCAGCATGATCACCTGGAAGGTTCGACCCTTGTTCCAGTTGCCCGACATACCGGCGATACCGTTGTTGCTGGTGCCGTCGTAACGGTTCGCCACCGCCCCGTACAGGACAACGGTTTGACCGTCCGACAATGCGATGGTCTGATCGTCCTTTTGACCGATGATGTCAGGGAGCTGGATCTGTTGAAGCGTCGCGCCCGATCCTGTGCTGATGGTCGTGAAGGGCCCGTTGAGCTTCGAGCTATCGCTCCAGTACGACAGGATGATCTGGTTGTGGTCGTTCACCGAGGGCAGAATATTGATGAAGTCACCGACCGTGACTGATCCGGGCTGGAGGCCGGGGACGCCCGACGTGCCGCCCGTGAGCGACCCAACGCTCGGTGTCGTGGCCGCAAGATAACCCTTTGTCTCGAAGGAGCCGATCGACGCCGGCAAGCCGTTGAGCGTCATCTTTGTCTGGGTGTTGTCCTGGACGGTCTTCCCGAACGTGTTCAAGCCGCTGATGATGGCGTTCGTGCCTTCCAACGGCGACCCGGGTTTGAGCACCGAGAGGCCAACGGTGCCCCCCGCGGCGGTGGCCAGCGACACCGGAGAAGTGAACGTAATCGCGTATTTCTTCAAGCCGTCTGAGATGCGGTTGAACACAATGTCAGTACTCACGCCCGCTTGCGAGCCATCGCTCATATCGATCTGCAGCGTGCGAACCCGAAGCGCGATCTGACGTGTCGAGATCGCATTCTCGCGGGCAAGCAGCGCGCCCATACGATCGACCGCTTCTTTCGTATCGCGCACCAGCACGAGTCGGCTGTGCGGATTGACGACCACTTCGCCCAGCGGAGACTTGAGCTTCTCGAGTTCCGACTGAATGATGGCGATCTGATCGAAGGTGCCGTCGCGGCCTGTTGAAGTAACCGAAGAGAACGAACCGGTATTGCCTGCCATGCCGCCGGTCGCCCCACCCGCCTGACTGCCGGTCGACGTGTCCGTGCCTTTCGACATCTGCGATTTGATCGACACCTTGCCGGGGATTGCCGCGATCGTGAACGTCTTCGTGACAAAGCGGCTGATGGAGATGGTCGTGCCGTCGAACGACCAGTCGAGGCCGAGATTTTCCGTCACGCCGCGCAGGTACTGACCGACCTTGCAGTTGCAGGGCTGCGCATAGACCGGCTCCACGTTCGACTTGGCGAGCGACGCGGAGGTCATCGAACTCGGTTGCGTCGGAGCGACCCCATTCGTCCGCGGAATGAACGCGTCGCGCGGAATGAACACGTCCGGGCTCAGGTGCACCGGATAGCCCGTCGCACTGGACACAAGCGTCGCGATCTTCGAGAGCGGCAGATTGCCCGGAAACACGACGGTCTTCTCGCGGAAGATGGCGGGCAGCGTCGCTTCATAGGCGACAGGCACCAGACGGTCGCCCAGGAACGCGGTCGGCACCTCTTCCACGAGCGCCATCGACTCAGGGCCGTTACCCATCGCCTTGGCGCCTTCCGCATTGGCGGCGTCATAGGCGTGGTTCACATCCCATTGCGACACTGCACAGCCGGTGAGGGAGATGGCCACGAGCATGGCGACAGCGGATTTGATTTTTGTTAGACGCATGGCGATTACTCTTGGCAGTTGGCCGCGCGCGCGACGACGCGGATGACGTTGTTGGTGTGCTTGCAAACGCGCGTGGGCGTGCGCATGTGATTGGTGGCCTGCATGAGTTGCGTCAGGACCGATTTGAAGTCGCCCGAGAAAGTAGCGTTGAACTCGAGCGGCAGATCGTCATCGATCTTCCATGCGAGTTGCCAGCCCTGCTGTTGCAGCCAGCGATCGAGCGCGTTACGCAAGTTGATGTCTTGCGGCGTGATGGTGAGCGACAGCACTCCGCCCGGCCCGGTCGAAGCGCCAGCAGCCGGTACAACAACGGCCGCGACATCGAGCGACGCGATGACGGGCTTGGGCGCGACAGTGCCCGAGACGGTCGTCGCGTCGCCGGGCAAGGCCGTGGGCACGGCCCCAGCCGCCGCCGACGGCGCGACCACGGTTGCAGGCGTGGCCATCGCCACCTGAACAGGCGCGGGCCGTGCGGCGGGTGCCGAGAGCATCTGCCAGCCGTCGCCCGGCGGCGGGGCGATGCGAGACTGATCGGGGTCAGCTGCCGCTGCGAGCGTTGCCACCGTCGTCAAGGCGAGACAAGCGAACAACTGTGCAAACAGGCGCGCGGTGCGGTGCGTTTGAAGAGAGAAAATTGGCGTCATGTTGGTCAGTTCGCGCGCTGCAGGCGACGGTAGATGTTGTTGGCGTAGACGAGTTGCTTATTCGAGGAGACGGCGTTATAGGCTCCGACCGCGCGCCACGTCGGACCGAACTGCTTGATGTTCGAAGCCAGAATCCACGTTCCGACGTAGGCGTTCACGCAGGCATCGAAGAGGTGCTGACGCGAGATGCCGAAGCGCGCGAGCTTTGGAAGCCAGGTCGAGTTGATCTGCATGAGCCCAATATCCTCACTGCCATCGCTGTTGCGATTGGTCACGTAAGGCCGCATGCCAGACTCCTGCTGCGCGATCGCACGCACGAGCTGAACGCTTACGCGGTGATAGATCGCCGCGTCGTCGAGGCAATCGGCTCGGGCCAACGTCGGCGCGGTAGCCGCGAGGAGCATCAAGATGAGACCGGCTCGGTTCATGACGCGGGCCGATCGAAGAACCGAACTTCGTGTTTGCGGAGGACGTTCACCACATTGCCATCGGCGTTGACGATGAACTGTTCGGCCGTGCCGTTGAATTTGTAGTACCGGCCCTTCTGCTCGCCGGACCCCATGTGCGCGACGTCGGCGACGGTCACCTTGCTCACGGTGTCCGCGAACTTGAAGAAGGTCGAACCGTCCTGATCGAAGACGCTTTGCAAAGCAGCCTTGTTCGCGGCATCGAACGCGTACACGGTGCCCGCCACGCGCGCCACTTCCACCTTGTCCGTTGCATTCGAGATCGTGAAGCGCTCCGCGCGGTTGAACGTCACGACGTCGGTTGCGTCATCCCACTTCGGTCGCAGCGATTTGCCGTCACTGCCAACGATCTTCAGTTCTGCGGTCCGCTTCGCTGAGAATTTGATCTGGATGTGGCTGTCGTCGCCGTCGCGGATCGCCACCGCACCCAGTTTCGAGGCAAGCGCCGATTCCGCCTGCGCGGACGCGGCGGGCAGGTTAACGTCGCTTCTCTTCGCAATCTCGGCGATCGGATCTGCGGCGGGCGAAGCAGGCAGGGTTGCGGCGGCAGTTGCCGACGTCGCAGGTGCGACGTAGTTCACGGCGACCGACTGGGGCGCCGAGCGTCGCAGGCTCACATGGCGTGCGTTGAAATCAACGTCCGCGTAAAGGTCCGAGGCGGCAACAAGCCGATCCAGCGACTGCATCCAGTTTTCGCCATCACGCGTGGCGAAGCTCGCCGATGAGGTCAAGTCGATATCTTTCTGTGCCGAACCGGTCCAGCCTTGTGGGACGAGCGCCCTAACCAGTTGGGAAAGCGGCAAGGTCGCGTTCAAGGGCCGCGTGCTTTCCAGACTGCTGCGCGCGCCGACGAGCGCAAGACGTCCCGAGAAACCCGCGAAACCCGAAGGCGTTTCACCACGCGCCTTCTCGCCGATAAAGCGATTGGCCTTCTTCCAGTACGCCGTCGCACTCGATCCGCCGGCCGAGTAGTGGATGACTTCGGGCGTACCTGATACGACGATGTACGGTCCCTGGCTGTGACCCCCATCGACCTTCAAGGACTGCCCCGCGCGTGGCTGGAAGTATGTGTCGCTGCCATCGTTGAAAACGAGCGCCGGTCGCTCGAGCACATTGCCCGCAATCTCATAGTCGAAGTCAAGCGGATCGGTGCCAGCCGCGACCGCATTGAGCGTGACAGCAGCGAGCGCCAGGGTGAGAACTGAGAGCGTGTGCTTCATAGACCGCGTTCGATTTGGGAGAGATGCTTCACGAAGCGCGCGAGATACTCGCGCCCAGGTGCCGGGCTTGCGCTGTGGTAGTACGCGACCGCTTTCACTGCTGAGTGGGTCAGGCGATAGTTCTCGTTGAGAATGTCTTCAGCGACGCGGATATTGGTTGCAGGCGACAGCGCGTCCCAGGCCGAAGCGAAGCGCTTGCCGTGGTACCCCCAGTTCACCTGCATGATCCCGATATCGAAGTCCGAGCGGCCATTGCCGATGAGGTAGCGAATGGAGCGATACGCGTCTTCTCGCGTGCGAAAGAAAAAGCCTCGACCTGCGACGTTGAGCGTCCAAGGCCACGCCCGCCCGTTGTAGGCAGACTCGTTAAGCGCGATACCCGCGAGAATCTTCGGGTCGACCGAGGTGTGCATTGCCTCGAACGGCGCTTGCGCGGTGGCGCACGCCCAGCCGCCCCGCCGCTCGGTCATGCTCGCCTGCGCATCGTCATTCAGATCGGCGGGCCGCAGCCATCCGGCACGCACAAACAGGCTCGCGAGACTGACCGGCGAACCGTCGACGAAGACAGCAGCGACACCATTCGAAGCAGGCTCGATGGTTTGGCCTTCGAACCGGCCCGCCCACGCGAGAAACGGCTTCAACCCGCATGCGTACACCGGCTCACCGGGCAATTCGACAATTGCTCGCTTCGTTCCGTCATCGACCACGACGCGCGTGGGGCTGATGATGGAATCGATGGTCGCGGCGTGCGCGCCGATCCCAGCAAGAGTCAAGCACGCGGCAAGGAGGGCCTTACTCATGGTAGGGCTCCATCACGATATCCTGCGTGACCTGCACCAAAAACTTCTGGCCCGGCTCGACAGTGATCGTCGGCGGAATGTTCTGGTTGCGCTGAAGCACAGTCTGCGCGGTCGCGGCCGCCACCTGTCCTGCTGTGTTTCCGTACGTCGTCACGCCGTTGGGGCTGGCCGTGGTCGCGGTCTGCGAGCCGCTATCAAAGGCTTTCAACAGGATGGCCGTGATGAAGCCCGCGCCGAAGATCTTGAGGAAGTGGTTGTTCACATCGCCCGAGAAACCCGCGTAGCCGTTCGGATCCGCGCCTTGCATGCCGTTCAGCGGCACGCTCTTGCCGTTAGGCAGGCGCAGACTGGTTGACGCAACCAGCAATCGCTCCTGCCCCACCTTAACGTCCGCGCTATACATGCCGTTGATGAACGCGCCTTTGGGGATCATGAGGCAGTCGCCTTGCAGGCTGTCGTACACGTCCTCATCCACCATCAGCGACACGCGACCGGGCTTATCCGAGTTCAACCCCTCCACCGTCTTCACATGAATGACGTGCGGTGGGGTGAGCGTGCAACCCGTTGATCGTCCGTTGAACGTCGTCCGCTCGATACCCCCTTGCGTCGCGGCGTCCTTGAGGAAAGCCCGATCGCGATCGTCGGGCGCTTGTCCTTGCTTGGCCAGAGCGAGCGCCATCGCATCGGCGCCTCCGGTACCGGCAGCCGCGCGCGCGGCTCGAACGTCTTCCAATGAGGGAACGCCGGGCGGCAAGGTAGTGGACGCTTTGGTCGCGTTGCGCGAGGCGCCGGCCTGTTTAAAGATCGACGACGTATAGATCGCGTCCTGCGCGGCGCGGCGCGACAGTTCCCGGGTATCGCCACCGCCCTTGTCGACTTCGTCCTTGAAATCAGCGCCCGTGAGCATCGGCTTGACCGAAGACTTCTGCGCCGCCGCTGCCTCGGATGCGGCGCGAGCCGCCGCTTCTGCGGCCGCGGCTTCGCGCTGCTGACGAATCATCTGATCGATATCGTTGTTGTTCGCTGCAGGCGTCTCCGTGCTGCTTTTGAGCGCGCTCGCCTTTTTGATGCGCGCCTCTTCATCCGCCTTGCTGGTCGCCTGCAACTCGTAGTAGAAGCCCAGGCCGCCGATGACAACGGCGGCAAGGATGCCAATGCTCATGATGGCGTTGCGCGGCGTTTTGCCTTTGACAAGTGCCGCTTGCTCAGCGCTTGGGGTGGCAGCATCCGGTTTCTTTGCCACGATCAGAACACTCCGAGGATCCGACGGCGGCCACGCGTGACCGTGACTTGGTCTTTGCCCGAGCAGAGCACAATCTCGTCGGCAAGCCGTTGAAGCACGAGAAAGTCGCCACGGCGGATGAAGTTCGCAACCACGCGATCGCCATGATCGAGGATGAACGGCACAGGCCACTCTTGCGCCTTCGCCGGCATGCGCATCCAGACGGCGTGACCATCATCAAATACGGTTTCCGGTGTGAACTCAGCCCGTCCATCGACGCTGTAGTCCCAGTTCAGCTTGTCCGGGGCCACGCTGATGCTGCCGGAATCAACTCCGCCTCGACCACCGTTGGCGCTCGCATCGTCGCGCGCGCTGACTCGGGCGATCGGGGCACGCGGGTATTGAAAGCGCACGGTCTGGTAGAACATGCCGCCCGCTGGCGACGCGATGAGCGTGAAGTCGTATTCACGGAGGTTCGTCGTCAGATGCAGTGTGTTGACGAGGTCGGCCTTATGCGGCTTGATGAACACATGGTTCATCTTGTCGTCGTCGATCTCCCACTGAACGCTGTCGCCCATCGCGGGATCGGCAATCAGCTTCTCGCCCTTTTCCAGTTCGATCGTCGTGAGCTTCAGCGGTGCCGTGAGAACGCGATAGATCTGGTCACGGCTGTACGGGAACACGCCGATACGGGCATCACCCGGCATCGTCAGCGGATCGGCGCCACCGTTGAAGGGATTGATCGGGCTCATCGGGTCGCCCGCGATCATGGCAGCGCTCATGCCGCCCGCTTCGCTCGAAGCTTTCTTCGCCTCAGCCGCGGGGGTGGCGAACGCCGCCCATGCAACGAGGACGCACAAGCCGATGACCGGCCGATTCATGAATTTGGTGGCGGTCATGCTTATGCGGTCCGCTCGAGGCGGAAGAACGGAATGTAGATGCCGAAGGGGTTCGCTGTCAGCGCTTGGTCAGCGGTGGGCACGACGATCTGATAGCGCAGGGTCAATGCGAACTGCTTGACGTCAGGCTTGCCGACCGAGCCGGCCTGTGAGGTGGTCGTGGTGAATTCAACAAGGACCGTTGAGTCCTCCAGCAACGCGATGTTGCGCACGTCAACTTCACGGATCAGCTTCGGATTGGCCGTGATTGCCTGAAACGGCGCGTCCAGCTTCAGCCAGTCCCGGAACTGGCCCGTCGCCGCGCCGATCATTTGGGTTTTCACCGAGTTGATGTTGGCGGTCATGCGCGACGTCTCGAGTCGGTCTGTCAATACCGGCTCGATCGTGAACCAGCGCACGGCCATGTCTTTGACGGTTGTGCGGATGGCCTGCGAGTCGGGCTTGTACGCGACGAGCTCGGTCACGATGGGATGTCCACCGACGTCGGCAGAGACCCCGACCACACGGGTTACCGACGGCGGCGGCTGGCGCGTCCAAACAGCGCCTGCGGCCACAAAGGCAAGGCCGAACGCAATCAGCATCCAGCGGTTTGCTTCGAGCTTGAGCCGGGTGCTCGTCTCGAAGATGACCTTGCTCGGGTCTTCCTCGGCGTACATGCCAGGAGCCATCGAAAGCGCGGCGCGACGTTTGTTTTTGAAGAGACGCATGGCAACCCTTGTTGAATGGCTACCATTGAAACAGCGCGGACGTCTTTTATTTCTTCGAAAGACGATGAGTTTTGTGCGCCTTTGCACAACATGATCCAGCGTCGCGTGCTTGCCCTTGCAAGAGAGCCATGAGAGCTATCCAGATAGCGCTGCCAAACGACAAAGACCGCGTTTTTCGCGAGCTTTTCCGGCGCGCGACGAGGTCGATTCGTGCCTTGTTCCGATCTCCTCCACGGCGGGTCGATCAGCCATAGCTCTGATGGCATGTACCATTTTCTGGGGGGGACGCTAAATGGTACACTTCGCGCACACCGTTTTCTTCTTACAAATCATTGCTTTACATTGAATACCTTTTCGACATGGGAGCTATCTGGGTAGCTCTGTCGATTCCAACGGCTCAGCTTTTCGCGCGCGATCGGGCGACGAGTGTGGCGCGTTGCTTGGGGAAACGCAGGACAGGGACGCGGCTGAACTAATCCGTGCCATTTGCGGTGAAACAGGATGTCGGCTGAACGAGTGCATACTTGCGTGACCCGCTTGATTGCGCGGCGAACGTCACCCGGCGCTTTGATTGACGCGCTCGCTGTCTCCCCACGCCCACATGGTCGTCCGCACGTCCATCGCGAAAGGACTACACCCATAGTTGTAGACCTGTCCCACGGATGTAGTCCTCCCGCCCTACAAACGTAGTCTCAAAGTGACCAATAGATGTAGGCTTTTGCGGTTAAGTCTACGGCTATGGAAACAATCGTCCTATAGATGTAGTCCTATCTTCTGAAAAAACACACTGAATCAAGCTCTTACCGGCTGTTAACGATTAGATTAGACTTTTGTTTACTTTGACGATCAGATCGATCTTCGAAAGACCAGAAAACAGAAGTGGCAAAAGGTCGTCCATGACCTTGGTTTGTGCTCGCTCTCGAGTCTCACCAGCTAGGGGCCCTTAAAGCCTACGTTTCTTGGGCGCTACTCGATCCTTGGGTCATCCGGGCGTGAAAAGACTACGTTTTTCGGGGGCAATCGGGGAGCGGCACCATAAACGTAGTCTTCGCAGGTTCGCGGAGCTGTCGGCCCCCCATAAATGTAGTCTTCAGAAGCTCTGACCGGGTCTCGCGGGACAGTTGAGCCTAAAAACGTAGTCTTTGAGTTCCCATCGCGTCGAACGGTGATCTCGCCCACGGCGCGAGGGCTCCTATAAACGTAGTCTTGCCGCCGCGCAGTTTTACTCGGCATCGCCTGTGTCTAAGTTGTTGTCAAGCAACGCTGTCAGGACTACGTTCATAGGGTAGGCAAGCGGCGCTTCTGGCTTTTCAGAGCTCTGACGCACACTCGAGACGTTCGTTCAAGACTACGTTCATAGGGATCGCCAGCCAAAAAGACTACATACCTTTTTTGACATGGGGCTTCATGAGGGCCATAGTGCTGCTAACAGGACCGGCGAGGCGCTATGAGCACGACGAAAAAACAGGTTAAGAACCAGCTAAAGCTTGCTGCAGTGCGCAACGACGACCTAATTTCAACAGTCGATGAACCTTGGACCTCGCCTTCCAATTCGTTGGTACCCGGAACTGCCGGCGACGCTGCTGACGTCCTTACGGAAGAGGACGAAGTGAAGTTGCTCGAGCGTCTCTCGTCGACAGACATTTCACGTCTATACCTAAGCAATGAATCAGAGGGCAAGCGAAACTACCAGCAGAGTCTGGATTTGTTTCGTGAGGGCGTGCCCGTTACTGAGGTCAAAGAGGAACTGCTTCTCAAGAAGGTCAGCCAACGAGTCCGCTTCGTTAATCCACTAAAGTTACTACAGAGCAAACTTCATAATGCGCTGATCTTCGTTGCCCGGCCAACGATGTCGAATCAGCAAGTTTTCTCGGTTTCGCTCGATTATCTCTCATGGCTAGTTGATCATAACGTGAACGACTACGCCTATTTGAAAGCCTCCTTGACCGAGATGCAACAGTCACTGATGCAGATCCCAGACGGGAATCGATGGTTTTCAACGCAGATGATCCAGGACGTTTTGATTGAGGGGACTACCCTTCACTACAAAATTCCTGCGTTTCTTTGCAGGCTGTATGCGGCGCCCGATCGTTATCACCATGTGTCTATGCGGATGAACGCGCGCTTCAAAAGCAAGTACACGCTTAACCTGTACGAGCTTCTCCGAGAGAATCTTTGGAGAGGAGAAACGGGCTACATGACGCTGAACGAATTCAGAGAAAGAATGGGAGTCGGTGCTGACGAATACACCGAATTCAAGCGCCTTAGCATGAGAGTGATTCAGCCCGCACTTGCAGAATTGGAACTGCTCGGAGACATTTACGCATCGGTGCGTTATGGGCGTGAGCAGCGATTTGTCACGTCGCTGAACTTTGTTATTGTTCAGAACCCGAACAGTAAATTGGCGCTTGAAGGCGCGTATCTTGACCCTGGCAGGTACAAGGAACTGCGAGAAGAGTTTGGACTAAACCAAAAACAGGTCAAAGAGATTGTGGAGGCATTCCCAATCGAACGCATTGAGACAATCGCCGACGTCCTCTTATATCGTTACGTCCTAGTAAAGCAGAAAACTCAAGTCAAGAACTGGCTGTCGCTTTTCAAGAGTGCGTTGCGCGACGAGGAAGATCGATACCTCCTCACCAACTCGGAGAAAGCGGAATTGGCGCTTTTCCGTGAGAAGCGGCAACAAGCGGCCTTGCTCGAAGACGCTCAGCGCCGCGAGCGAGAGATTGAACGTCGACGGACCGCTGCAAGAAAGGATCAGGGTGTTCGAATGGATGAATATTGGGCAACTCTGTCGAATAACCAGCGACAGGAGCTCTGGGACGCCTTCCTGGGGTCTTCGGAAGGTAAGCACTTCCGCCAGGCGCGCAAGCTTTCAGCGGGCAGCGCTCCGGATGTGACTCATCCACTCGCGCGGGCGAGTTTTACCGACTTTCTCAAACGCTCCGCGCTTATATAAAATTGTAATTATTGAAATATCAAAAATAATTATCAAAAGACCGAATTGTAACCGCGCACGGCATTGCCTTTTGATTAGTAAGGCAGCGCGCGGCAGAGACATCGGTGGATGCACAGCGGAAAAAATGATGCCCCGGTTCTTCACGGAGCTAAATACTACGGTGTCACCGCGCAGCCTTAACCGAAAGACGTAGTATGTGGTAAATCAATCCCACTCTCTTTACCGAGTCGGCTACCACGTGGTAGTGGCGGCCATCCAGCGTCAACCGGAACGTGTGCGCGACAGGACAATCACTCGTTGGTCTACCACGTGGTAGCGGCCGCCACGCGTATCACGCGGAACATGTGTGCGGCAGATCGATCACTCCCTCGACACCGCGTCGATCTACCACGTGGTAGCAGCGGCCATACGTGCCACTCCGAACGTGTGCGCGGCAGGACAATCACTCGTCGGTCTACGACGTGGTAGCGGCCGCCACGCATATCACGAGGAACGTGTGTGCGGCAGATCGATCACTCCCTCGACACCGCGTCGATCTACCACGTGGTAGCAGCGGCCATACGTGTCACTTTGAACGTGCGTGTGGCAGATCGATCACTCCCTCATTCACCTAGTTTGCCTACCACGTGGTAGTGGCGCATACGCGTCCGTTGTGAGTGACAAATCAGTCACCCAATTACTGAACCGCGTTGCCTAAGGCATTTGTCCACGTGGCGTGTCTGCCACGTGGTAGTGAGATTGCAGTCATACCCTTTCTCGTCAAGCGAGAAAGTTGTTGATTTAACTTATTATTCGATACCCTTCACAAATGGCTGTTCTGTCGCGGCCTCTACCACGTGGTAGCGAAGTTGCACGCTGGCACTAGTTGGGTGACTCACTGCGCCACTACCACGTGGCAGGCGAAGCTTTGATAAGAACAAAACAGATGCCTTCAAGAGTCAAGACATCGGGCACTAGCCGAGAGGCGTGCAAATCATGTTCGAATCTCAATAAATCTGAGCTATCAATTGCTAACTTAATGTAAATTCTAGATTTGCCTCGTAAGGGGCGTTAGAATCAGGCGATCGTCAAATTGGCGAGATTTGGGGGCGAGATGGGACTTGTAATCGCGGTTGCGAATCAAAAGGGTGGGGTAGGGAAGACGACCACCACGATGAACCTCGCGGGAGCCTTTTCCGCTGCCGGTTATCGTGTGTACGTCGCGGATGCAGATGGGCAGCAATCGTGCATGAGTTGGGCTGCGACGGCGGATCCTGATAATCCCCTGCCATTTCGAGTGGGGGCCGTTCGCAAGTTAGAGAAGAATATCGGTCACGAGATCGGGCGTCTGGCCGACGATTACGACATCGTGCTTGTGGATTGCCCGCCGAACATCGACGACCTCACCACTGGTCGAGTGCTCGCTGTGGCCGATGCAACAATAGTTCCGACCAACGCCTCCCCTCTCGACTTATGGAGTAGTGAAGGGATGATGGCGCTTATTGAACGCACCCGGGTCCACAACGCAGCGGGTAAATTTGCCATTTTGGTAAGCAAGACGAATTCAAAGACTGTCTTGCACCGGCAGATGAGCGAAGTTCTCCGCGAGAGCAACGTACTGCTCTTGCGGGCGACGGTAAGACAACGGGAAGTCTATCCACAGGCCGCGGCATTGGGCCGTACAGTCTTTGACGTTCGAGGAGTGCGAGGGGCGAAACCTGCTAAAGAAGAGATCAACGCCTTGTTCGATGAACTCGTCGAGTTGCTAAACAGCGAACAAGAGGTGTCGGAGATGGCGCATGGCTAAGCAACTGAATCTGACGAGCCGAGTAAGGGCGGGTATGGCTTTGGAGCGTCAATCGGCGGAAGAGCGGCTCCAAAAGAACGACGTCACCGAAACGGCTCGACGGGAAGCCGCAGCCGTCGTTGGTCGAGCCTCAGACTCGACAGTACGTTCTCCTGTGACGAGTGCACGTCAGAAGATCAAGGTCATCGAAGCGATTTCGAACCCTTTTAACCCACGCTCTTTCTACAGTTCTGAAACTATCGAGGGGTTGGCGCGCAGCCTCGAAACCGACGGGCAGCTTGAGCCGATCAAAGTTACTAGACTCAGCGATTACCCAGGCAAATGGGTTGTCATCGATGGTGAAAGGCGGCTTCGTGCGGCCAAATTACGGGGGGCCGAATACATCGATGCGGAGCTATGCGAGGAAGGATTAGAAAACCGAACTCTATACCTGCGGGCTTACAGGGCAAATAAGGAGCGCGACGCACAGACGGTTTTTGACGACGCGATCGCCTGGAAGAGGCTTCTTGATCAGGGTGTCTACAAGGATTACGCCGAACTAGCGGCCGCCGTAAATGAAGCGTCTTCACATGTGAATAAGGTGATTCTCCTTAATTCCCTTCCACAGTCGTTCCTCAGTCGAATGGCGCAATTCTCAAATGTTGTCGGTCTTGGTCACGCTTACAACCTGAAGCTGATACTGGATAGGGCGGGGCAGGCCGTTGCAGAACATTGGTTGCAAGAGATCCTCGACGGCCGGGCAACCGTGAGGCGCCTTGAACAAGCGGCTTCTGCAGATGCGCCAACGCGTCGTGGAGGCCCTGGCCGCGTCCACTACCAATCGCGTGTTCAGTTCAAACTCCCCAATGGCGGGGCACTCGGCGAATTGAAACTGTTTGCCGACGGCAGAACCGAGCTTAGTCTGCAGGGCATTGCCGGTGCCTCTCAGCAAGCCTTGGGTGAAAAGATAAAAGAAGTCGTCGAGAATTGGACGCGCGAGCTGGACGGCGAAGCATCCGTCTGATCTTTTTTGGCTCCGAGGGCGGGTGAAGCCCGTTGAGATCGCGAAAGCTCCGCGCAATTGGCGAAATACTGAATTATTTTTTCCGAGACATAGAGCCTTTCGGCGATTCACGGGCGAGAGGTTGATTCAGGACCTCCTTGAGAGGTAAGAAGTGCCTCCTGCGGTTGCTCGAAAAGCTGAAGAAAAGGGCGCTCTTTCGTTGGATTGCAAACGGCCGCGTTCCGGGACAATCGACTCAACTGATGCTTGGAGCGCAAAATTGCAGACCATAGAAGGACGCCCGGTAGCGCGAAATCCGCTGTTACTTGCAGAGCTGTACTTGTCGGGGCTGGCGAAAGAAAGATGGAAAACTCAGAAGGAAGCATTGGCTGCGCTGAGCCATTTGAGACCGAGCATCAATCGTCAGGACTTGAGCCGCGCTGTGAGCGTTTCGAAGCTGCCACCCGCTGTCCTATCTCTGTTTGAAACCGCCGGTATCTGGAGTAACACGGCGCGGTTCCTCGTGAGGCTCGCCACTAAGCACGGCGCGCAGACGCTGGCAGACCGTGCGAGCAGTATTGATCCTCACGGGCTCACCTGGCACCAAATAATTAGGCTTTTGGATGGTCAAGAGTCTGCTGCGCCCGTGCGTCGACGAAAAAGCCTCACGCCACTTGTTTTGGCAGCAATGTACGAGAAAGGAGTTGTGGAAGGTCGATGGAGCTCGAAGACTGCGGCAGCCGAAGTAATGGGCTGGCACAAAGTCGATTTGATGAGGGCTGTCGCGATCTCGCAACTTCCTGCTGAGGTGCTGAAGCTATTTGAAGAAAAAACGCTTGTCTTTGCGCAAGGCGACGTCCTTCTGAAAATCCACGAAGCCCTTGGCACGGTCGAGACAGTTGACCGCGCCAAAGCGCTTTTGAAAGAGCCAAAGAGGCGCACGGCGGAGCAGATCGTCGCGCTACTGTTCGGGGTCAAGGATGATTCCGGCCTGACTCTGAAAATACGAAGGGATCGAAGTCAACGTGGCGCGCGTTTTGTTTTCGAGTTTTCCGTGGACGCCCCAGGGGTAGACGACTTCATCGATGCGGGGGAGGACCTCACGCCGGTCGTCCAGATGCTGGTAACCATGATTCAGACCCGAAAAGCTCAAAATAAGAAATAAAAATCTATATACTGAATTGGTATGGTTTTACCTGCGAATTTCGGTCGCGCCTCACCGAACTAGCAAACACTTCGGGACATCGGTAGAGGCCACAAGATTGGCGCCACGGAGCACCGCTTGAGGCCTCCCCACTGGGGTTCGCGTCAGCGGGCGGCACGTCAGTCTTCCAAAGACGGATCGCCCGCTTTGGGTTTGCGATAGAACGCGGCGGCTTCGCGCAACATGCGTTGCTTCTCTGCCTGAACATAGATCGATGTCGTTTGCAGCGACGCATGACCTAGGATTTTCTGCACGACGTCGAGCGGCACGTCCTCGGCTGCTGCGTGGGTTCCGAACGTATGACGGAAGGAGTGCGTCGACGTGCCTGCCAGCAACTTCATTTCGTCCGTCGTCAGGTCTGACATTCCCTTGATGAGACGCTTCATAACCCACGCCATCATGAAATTGATGGTGTCGACGTGGTAGGCGAGTGGGGCTCCGTTCGCGTGTTTCGCTTGGGCCTCTTTCCCCGGGGGAATGAAGGTCGGCGCGAGCAACGGTCCGGCCGTCGCCGTTTCGAAGCCTTCGCTACGATCTCGCCAATGTTCACGCAACGCCTCGATCGTCGCTGGGCTGACCGGTACGGTGCGCTGCTTGTTGCGCTTGCCGACGATCGTCAACTGCCACACCAAGTCTTCACCATCGCCATGTTCCGTGGGCGACATTCCTTCTCTGCGGGCCGACGCGAGCTCGTCGCGTCGAAGTCCGGAGTCCGCGGCTAGAAGAATCGCGACTCGTGCCGCTCGCCAGTATCCAGCCGCTGGGGGCTTGCACTGGCTATCGATATAGCCACGAATGCGCGCCCACAGATCGGCGGGAAGGGCGCGCTCGACCTTGAGGAGGTTCTCGCGTTCAACGATGACAGGGTCGGACACGGCGCTCCACGGGTTGCCAGCCAGATAGCGCACGTCGACCAGCCAAGCAAACGCCGCCCGTAGCGCGCGCACCGCATACCGCTGACTCTCGGGGCTCAGCGCGCTCGCCGCAAATGGTCGCCAGCGACCGCTCGAACGCGACTGACGCGGACCGACGAAAGCCGGCGAGGGCGCTTTGAGAAAATCGCGATAGGCTTCGCAATCGTCGGCCAGTAAAGAACTCAGCGGTTTTCTCCTTACCGTCACGGTCCAGAGGAGGAACCGCTCCAACTCCTTGGTGTAGGCCCGCAGGGTTTTCGGTTGCTCGCGATAGCGGTGCAGGTAGGCGCGCACCGCCTCGAGGTCGTTGTGCGCCATGATGTACGGGAAGCTGGCGTGGCGGTTCAGGCCGCCGGCGCCGGATAGCTCGCTCGGCAGCCGCACGCGCTCCAGTGGTGCCAATACGCCCGAATCCGTATCGATCGTTACGAGTTCGCCTTCCGGAGCCGAAAACGGATCGTCGATCGAGACGTCCGCGCCGACGCGCGCACCAATCGCGTCCGCATTCTGACGCAGCCACGACACGACTTGCTGCGCGCGACCCGGCCCAATGCGCGGTACTGCGCGCCACCAGCTTCCGCCGCGGCGGTTACAGAAGTCCACCAGCTCGGCCAGCGTCTGAATGCCCGCGTCTTTCAGCCGTCGGGCGACCAGCGGTCGAAACCACATGCCGACTCCGTGCGTCGGCTCGGGCTTGGCGACGGCCAACAGCGCCGCCTGTTCGACCATCTTGAGCGTCACGGCCGTCAGGCGCGCGCTGCCGTGGGCTTTCGCCGACGACTTCAGATGGTCGGCCAGCACCGACGAGCCATGCTCGAGCGCGAGTTCCACCAGTTCCGCCTGCATGCGCCGCAGAAACGACTCGACCCAGCTTGGCGTCGCTTCGTTGCCGTCTTCGTCTTCCGAAAAATACAGCCGCGTGATAGTCGACGCCGGGATGCGCTGCACGAACGCGCGCAGCGCCGCGAAGTGATTGCGCGTGTAAGCGGCGCGGCTTTTGGTGACGGTTTGCGGTTTGTTGGCCATGGGCGGCTTCTTTTCGTTGGCTGGGAAGCCCGGCTGGACGGGACGCAGATGCCCTACCCACGCATTTTACTCATTAAAACAATGCCTGATAATACGAATTATCAGGCATGAAAAAGGGCGTTGGTTGCCGGATCCGCTCGCCGCTGGCCGACAAAGCCGGTTCGATCCGAGAATGATCCACCGAGCGCATGTGCGCGAATTCGCCTCAACGCTCGGAAATCTTCGGCGGCGTTCCGGACTGCCACCGTGCGGGCGACTCCCGTCAAGCCGTTACGCCGAGGTGAGGCATCGCCCCGGAGCCGCCGGTGGCTGCTTGGAACCGGCGCGGAGCAGCGCTGCAGACGCCGCTGAATCGGTCCGTTTCAAGGGACGCCGCTTGTGGCGAAGGAGATAAATGCTGAAACGTCGCTTTAACCTTCCACCGCCAACTCGATTGACGTTCGACTCGGCGATCGGGGGCGGCGCCGCGTTGAGGTGATGTATCGTTCGATACGTTCCCGCGACGGGCGGTGCCGCTGCTTGCGGAGAAGGTCACCCACTCGGCGGGGGCGCGCCGGCGCGATCGAAGGCGGCGACGGCGCGAAGCCCGATGGAGGGTTGCCGTCACCCCCGTCACCGTCCGAAGCAAAACGCCGTTCGATGGCCTTCTTGTGTAGAACGACTGGCTTGCATAGCGACGGGTAATACCCGAACACCGGCTAGACCGTCGAAAAACACGTCGACGACGCGAAAGCCGGTACATCGGCGGAGCAGATCGGAGACGAATATTCGCGGCACGACCCGCTTCGCTTGAACCAACGGTTGTTGGACAAGTAATAACGATCTGCAAGCCAGAGCCCTTCACCCGCTCGCGCCGCGGACGTCGCGGACTGAGCGGCATCGGCGGCGAAGGGCACCCTAGGATGACATTGCACCTCGGCCGTCGTCGGACGGCAAAACAGTGACCGCCAGGAATTTCTTGGCGGTCAATGGATCGTCGGCTGCGCAAGAACCGTCAAGCGCAGCGCGAACGGTGACTCGAGATGCGCCGCATTTGACACGGGCCTCGACCTCGTCGTCATAGCAGGACTGCTTGTCGCAAAAGTTCGAGTGCTTTCAACTCGTCCAACCGCCCCGTGCGTGCCTTGCCAGCGAGCGTCTTCAAAAGCGCCTCTGCGATCGGTGCTATTCCCTCAAGACCGTCCAGTTGGGTTTGCAACGTGGCGATGGCGGACGCCGCGTTTCGTCCGGGCGTAGTAACGGGGGCGAGCGATGACTCCACCGGTCGAGCAACGGCTGTTGCCACTGGCGTTTCCTGCGGATCAACAGTCGCGTCGGCAGGGGCGACGACTGCCTCGTTGATTTTCTTCTCCTCGCGACCAATCAGGCTGCCTTGCCCGCCTGGCGCATCGGTTGGCGATCCCGCGGCTTGCGCGTCCGCCGTCGTGCCAGCGAGGATCCGGTCGTTCTGGTTTCCGGGATCGGCTGCGCCAAGCGTGTCGTCGTTCGGTGCGGCGGCGGATGCCGACAGTGCGTGGCCCGGCGCGCGGGCGCGTGATGCAGGCGCGAGAAGCAGTGCCACCGACTTAGGAATGTCCGCCTCGGAGCGAGGTGTGTCGAGCCAGCCTTCGGGCAAACCGAGCCGCTCGGTGAAGCGCACTGCTTCAGTGTCATCCATGCGTTTTTTGCCGTGCAGTCGATGAGCCATATTCGATCCGGTCAGTCCCATGACCGCGCCGAGCTTGACCTTGGAACCGTTGCGTCCGGTGAGGACGTGAAGGTTGGCCCGCCTGATCGCCTCGACTGTGGCCGCGCCCTCTAAGAACCTTTAACAAAATGATTGCTTGGGTCTGTTAACTTCCAACGATCGCTGTTAACCTCATCATTGTTTCGGTCGCGAGGAGGCCATGGCCAAACCGATACTCGATGATGAGTTGTGGGCACTCGTTGCCCCTTTGCTGCCCCCACCCAAACCTCGCCGCTCACGGTATCCCGGACGCAAACCACTGGATGACCGGGCAATGCTTACCGGCATCCTGTTCATCTTGCAGACCGGCCTGCGCTGGGACATGCTGCCACGCGAGATGGGCTGCGGCAGCGGCATGAGTTGCTGGCGCCGTCTGCGGGACTGGCAGGCCGCCGGCGTCTGGGACCGGCTGCACGAAGTGCTGCTCGCGAAGCTACGCGAGTCCGACCGGATTGACTGGTCACGAGTCGTCGTTGACTCCTCCTCGATCCGCGCGGTGGGTGCAGGTCAAAAACGGGACCGAATCCCACCGACCGCGCGCGACCTGGTTCAAAGCACCACCTCATTACCGAAGCGCAGGGCATCCCGCTCGCGGTAATCCTCACCGGCGCCAACCGCCACGATGTCACCCAGCTTCACGCGCTGGTTGACGCGATCCCGCCCATTGCCGGCAAGTGCGGCCGACCGCTGTCGAAGCCTCGCATCGTTCAGGGCGATCGGGGCTACGATCACGACAAATACCGCCGTCCGCTGCACGCAGCCGGCATCGCTACCGAAATCGCCCGACGTGGCCAGCCTCATGGCAGCGGTCTTGGCAAGACTCGCTGGGTGGTCGAGAGAACCATTTCGTGGCTTCACAACTTCCGACGACTGCGCATCCGCTTCGAACGCCTTGCTTTTATCCACGAAGCCTTCATGAAACTCGCCTGCTGCATTATCTGTTGGCGAAAACTGCAGAGCTCATTTTGTTAACTCCTCTAAGTGGGCCCGTTCTCGCTGAGCCGCTTGACGCGGCTTGTTCTGGTTGGAAGAACCTCCAACGGCGGAAGGTCGGTCGCCCACCTGCGTAGGGGTCAAAGTTGAACGGGCCTTGGTCGCGGCGGGCGCGCCCTTCGAACTCTTCGATCGCATTTTCGCTTCCTCGGACAATCTGCTCGCAGGCAGTAACGACTTTTGATTATTCGGGAGGAGGGAGGTCTCTTGGACGTCGCCTTCATCGCTGGCCCCGTCCATGCTCATGAATTCGAGCGGCGACTTCAGCCGAGCGATCACCTCCGGTGCAAGTGCAGGATGTTGTTGGTCGAAAAAGCCGGAAGGCAGCCGAAGCGCAGTTTCCATGTGGAAGGCGGTCTCGGGCGTGAAACGTTCGCCCCGCAGGAGTTCTGCTATCCGCGTCAAGCTGGAATCTAGGCCTAACGCAATATTCTCCGCGCCGACGGCATCTACGAGAAACTTTAACGAACGAGTTTTAATGATGGACGCTTGGGCGGGTGCGCTAGCACTCGCTTTAAAGGGCGGTTGGACCCGTCCAGGACGACTAGAGCTAGCCGGATGTTGAGGTTGGCGCCGATTGTTGGACTTGCCTCGATATCCCGCATTTGGCCCACGGGGTTGACTCATGGTGGAACTCCGATGCAATGCGTGAGTTTCAACGCTATGGTTATATCGGCGATCATTGTTACCGAACGGTTGTCGCTGAAAGCGTCGGTCGCTGCTTCAATTCAATTTAGATCTAGCCGTCAGTCAGCGTTCGGCAGGCGGCTGTGACTCGTGCGGACTATCGGGGCGCAATCGCCGCTGGTCGAATATATTCACTTCAATGACCACGGGCGACGGACATCAACGGCGAGCCGCGCCCGCTAGCAGCAAAGCGTTCGAGCTTCTCCCGCGCTTCGAGATGAACGTATCGGGGCGCACCGGCTAGTTGACGATCTGCCTCTTGTAAGACCGCCTCGAACAAGGGCAGCTCGGCCACATCGACTGTCCATATTCTCTCCGTTTCCGCCCGCTGCAGGCAGCGCTCTAGAGCCGCCTCGGCGCGCCCATAGATGCTGACGTCCGTCTCCCCGTAGCCCGCATCTTGCACGAAATAGGTGACGTAGACCAATTCGATCAACCCGTTGACCAGATACGCAGATCCAGCGCCGGCGCGACAGGCTGCGAAAGTCAAATGGTTGGACAACGCAACGGTCCGCGCCGCTGATAGCGGCAGAGGCAGCAACATCTCTTTACTGAGGGGTTTGCGGGACGGCGAACGAGAAACTTGCGAGCGGGGGTGGCGATAAGACATGCTGCAATAAGAGAACGAAAGGAGTCCGCGTCCAATAGGTGGCCCGGAATGATAGCAGGCCGCAGGAGCCAACACTGTGGCGCGCGCCTCGCTGCACGCGGATCAGTCGGCCACCCATTCACTGGGGTTTCGCGGCGGGGAGCGATGTGGCGGCACCGCGGGCCGCAATCTCTTCAATTCCCCAGTCCCGCTTGAGGGTGACGTTATAGAGGAACCGAAGTGAGTACGTTGCAACCGACAATGTGCTACGAGACCGCTTCTGATCGATCAGGTGCGGTTGCCAAGCCCTGATGTCTTCTGGACCTAACAATGTAGGTAGTTGCGAATGGCGCTACCCAGCGCTGCAGACGCCGCGGAAGCGGTCCGTTTCCAACAGACGCTGCTCGGCGAAGGAGGTAAACGCTGAAACGTCGCTTTCACCTTCCGACGCCAACTCGATTGACGTTCGACTCTGCGATCAGGGGCGGCTCCGCGCGGACGTGATTTGTCGTTCGATACGTTCCCGCGACGGGCGATGCCGCTGCTTGCGGAGGAGGGCCATCCACTCGGCGGGCGCGCCGGCGCGACCGAAGGCGGCGACGGCGCGAAGCCTGATGTGCGGGGGTCGCCGTCACGGTTGCCCTGCATAGCAACGCGTGATACCCGAACACCGGCTAGACCGTCGAAACACGTATGTTAAGCCATCGTTCGTGGTGTCCGATGGGGCAGGCTCGTGCACATTGAACACGTATCGTCGGGCGCGATCCCAGCACGATGCCAGTCGATCGTTGCGGCATTCGTCCTTCGAGACGATGGGGACGATGTGCGCGCGCTTAGACGTAGCCGCACGCGATGACCACGACGGGACGCCACATCATGACGCCCTGGTCAAGGTCCTTCAGCCAGAATTGAGTGATGGCGACCGTTTTATTCACGCCTATCGCAAAGAGGCGGCCCTTCGCAAATGAGCCGCCACACGGGCAGCTAACCCGCCGACACCGTAGCGAGTCCGCCTAGGCGTCGACTCGCTACCGTCAGTGCGGAGCCTTCAGTTGTAACCCAAAACCGCAGCGTCACCGATTTCCGGCCGTTCGTCCTTGCTACGGCAAAAATGAATGGTCGGATGCTGAAGCAATCGCGCATATGTCGTCGGGTCCCGCAGCATACGTACCCGCGTCGCGCATCCCAAAACGTTACGCGTCACTTCGTCGTTGAAACCCTTGGCGTCATCCATCTTGTTCTCTCCGTGAAATGTCACCTCCTTGGACGACTGGCTGCACCACATGTGAGAGGCGTCTGGAGTGGAGTAAATATCGTCCATATGTCATCAAAGCTTCAAGTGCAGTTGCTTGCCTGAGCGTCACAGCCACTTTGCCTGCAAGTGCGTTGTAGGCCGACGCCCGATGTGCCTCCTCCCCCAAAGCCATGTCAGAAGGGGCTTCGGCCGTTCTCACCGCTTGAGCGTTGCTATATCTCGGACCTCTCCTAGCGCTGAAGTTTCGACGGGCTAGGGAGAAACACTTATGTCTGACAGGATTTATTTGTGTTCACATGGGCGTTATAAAATCCACTAAGCGGATTTTTAAGCCACCACCGTCAGGTTCAACCGTCACGCTTCGCTAGAACGCGTGTTGAACCCCCATGACACCGCACGCTGTTGTTTAGTCCGCGCGGTCGGTGGCGCCTCATGCGCTTGCTGGCAGGCGCAGCTTTCCCATCCACCGAAATAGTTCATCGAGGTCAGAATGAGCAACATCCCGGGCACGTCGTACATCAAAGAGCCGTCTACCGTTACGCCTGCTGAAGAGAGCGAACTCCGCGACTTGGTCGCGGGTATCATCAAAGATGTCGCGACGCGCGGCGACGTTGCACTTCGGGAGTACAACAAGAAGTTCGACAAGTTTGACCAGGAAGCAATCGAAGTCACGGCCGAAGAAATCGAAGCTGCGCGCAAGCAATGCGACGACAAGCTGCTGGAAGACATGAAGTTTGGCATCGAGCGCGTCACGCAGTTCGCAAAAGCGCAGCTGGCAACGATGCAAGACTTGGAAGTTGAAACGATTCCCGGTCTCCACCTCGGTCACCGCCTCATCCCGATTCGGCGCGCGGGTTGCTATGTTCCGGGCGGCCGATATCCGCTGCTCTCGTCGGCGCAGATGACTGTGATTCCGGCAAAGGTCGCGGGCGTCAAGGAAATCATCGTGTGCACGCCTCCGAACGTTCACCCGGCTGTTCTCTACGCGGCGCACCTGTCGGGCGCAACCAAGATTTTCAAGGTCGGTGGTGCACAAGCTATCGCGGCGCTCGCCTATGGAACGGAGTTGATTCCGCGCGTCGACAAGATTGTCGGCCCGGGCAACAAGTTCGTTAACGAAGCCAAGCGCCAGGTATTCGGTCTGGTCGGTATCGACCAGCTCGCAGGCCCCAGCGAAATCGGCATCCTCGCCGACGAGACGGCTGACCCGAAGATGCTCGCCGCGGACCTTTTGGGCCAAGCGGAACACGACGTGGAAGCACGTGCCATTCTGATGACCACCTCGCGAGAAGTGGGCCAAGCGACTCTTCACGAAATGGACCGCCAGCTGGCGATTCTATCGACGAAGGATGTCGCTGACCCGGCGTGGCGTAAGAATGGTGGCATCGTGCTGTGCGACAGCGAAGAGTCGATGATTGCCTACTCGGACGAGTTTGCAGCTGAGCACCTTCAAATCCACACGAAGGACGCCAAGGGACTGGCACTCAAGCTGACGAACTATGGTTCGCTCTTTATCGGTCACCTAGCGTCGGTCGTCTTCTCCGACAAGATTGCTGGTACGAACCATACGTTGCCGACGCGCGGCGCTGGCCGTTACACCGGTGGCTTGTGGGTGGGCTCCTTCATCAAGACGGTAACGCATCAGTGGGTCGAGCAGAAAGCCGTTGATGTCATCGCGCCCATCTGCGTTCGCCAGTCGCATCGCGAAGCGCTGGACGCGCACCGGATCGCAGCGGAGATTCGCTACAACTACGACTGCATCTAAGTCGTAATCTATTCAATTAACGCTGGAAGCCGAAGTTCCCGCACTCCTGTTCGGTCGCGACGGCCAACATCGCCGACCGCATGGTGAACTTGACCGGTGCTGGGTTCTCGCAATTGGGCGACGGCTTCGGTTTGGCGGAAGGTGCAGTCGGTCCCGGTATCGGCATGGCCGTTGTCTCCGGTACCGACCCTCGATTCGACGATGCGCCTTTCGTGAATCAGCTGCATCTCTGCACGAACGGCGGACCTGCATCGCCCTATGCAGACGGCTGGGTAACGTACGGTATTACCGGCGTCGTTCTCCAAGACGCCGGCTTTTTTGCTTTTGCGTCGAGCGACAGGGAGTGAGGTTATGATGGACCGATTCTCCGAAATGTCTTCGTTTGTTGCGGTCGTTGAGAACGGCGACTTCTCACGCGCGGTTCGAAAACTGTCCCTAACACCATCAGGGGTCAGCCAGTCGGTCTCACGGCTCGAGGCGCGCATTGGCACCAAGCTCTTAAGCCGGTCGCCGCGAGGCATCGTGCTCACGCAGGAAGGTCGTCAATACCTTGCTGCGGCTCGGAAAGCGCTGGCCGCCATCGAAGAAGCCGATGGGATTGTGTACGGCAACCTTCGAGGCGTTCTACGTGTGAACTGCTTGCCGGCGTCTGCCGCCTGCCAGCTCGCACCTGTTATGACGGAATTTCACCGTCTCTATCCCGAAGTTCGTATCGAGTTCCAGCTGGAAACTGATGAGCGCAAGCTGCTTGGGCGAGACGTCGAATTGGCTATCACCAGCGGGATGCTCCCGGAATCAGGCGTGGTCGGTCGGCGCATCGCTACGGCGCGATGGGTCATATGCGCTTCCCCTTCCTATCTGAAGGCGCACGGTGTTCCCACAACACGGGACCCGCTGGTCTCCCACATCACGTTGAATTTCACGGTCGCCATGCGTTGGAACACGTAGGCGGTTCCTGACTCGCGTGGCAATCACCATGTCTTCGAGAACATCGGCTCCTTCGGCGCGAGTGATGGCGCGATGGTGATGGCGATGGCCAAGGCGGGGGTGGGAATTGCCCGCATGGCCGAGTACAACGTTAGGTCCGAACTCGACAGCGGAACGCTCGTCGAATTATTTGAAGGCGCCGAGACGACGGAGGAGCCAATCTACCCCTTGTACGAGAAGCATCGACACATGAGTCGGCGCGTATCCGCGTTTGTGGACTTCATTCGTGAACACATGCATCTGGGCGAAGAGCCGTGGCGGGCCAAAACGAAGAAGGTGGCGATGGCCGAGCGATAGATCGAATGCTTGATTAGGCTAGACAGTTGTCCAAGAAGCGGACGCACCATCCGTAGAGAACTACCGCTGGCTGGCACTGCAGCAGTCGGCGTGGTGCTGATGCACTCTCTACGCTGGAATGAATTCAAAAGGTCGGCGGCGATACCGCACTGACCACTTCGCATACTTCATCGAACGGGTTGTACATCCGATGTGGTACGCGACTATCGAAGTAGTACGCCTCGCCAGCACTCAAGCACCGCTCGCGAGTTCCTACAACAATCATGAGTCTGCCTGAGATGACCGTGCCGCACTCCTCCGCTTGATGCGAATAAGGCTCGCCGGTGTCGGCGCCGGGGGCGTAGCGCTCGCGGAGCATCATGATGTCCTTGCCAGCCAGATTCTTACCGACTTGGCGATAGGAAAGGACGTTGCCGTCAGCAAGTTCAACAAGTTCATCCGCGGCGAAGAAGACCTGCTCTTCAGTCTGAGCCTCCGCGTCGGCGAAGAACTGGCTCAGGGGGATATGTAACGCATCGAGGATACGCTTCATGGAGCCAACCGAAGGGCTCGTCTTGTTTGCCTCTATCTGTGCAATCGTGCTGTGGGTGAGCCCGGCGACTTCCGCAAGTGCACGTATGCTCAAGCCATGCTTCGTCCGCAGTTCGCGCAGACGATTGCCAATGTCCAATGCGTCTTGCGTCTCCCCCTCAAGGGGCGGCCGCTCGATATTCGGCACGGCATTAGCCGGTGTAGCTCGGCGCTTGCTCAATCGCTTCTGACGACCTTCTTCCGCCGCTTCCTCTTGTTTCTGTGCTGCTGCCTCCCGCATGTCCGTTCCGCCTTTAATAGGAGTGTTGGATACTTAAACGTCCATAAGTATCGAATAATACATGCGTCTTTGATGCCGACAAGCGGGAAATTTCATCAAGTTGGGTCGGGTGGACTTTTTTGACGTCGGCAGAAGGCACGTGGGTAGGGGATTTCGACCAGTGACGAGTCGCCGACAGACTCTGAGTAGGGCCGGAACAGGCATTCTGTCGCGGCCGAACATCAAACATCAAAACGGATTTTAAAAAAACCATTGACCGTTTTGACGTCCACCATCACACTTCCGGGAAAGCTTGATACTGCGCCGCGCGCGGGCGTTCCGACCCCGGTGCAAATGCGGAGACACGGTTGACGGTGGCCACACCACAGGGTGCTGGCCGATGACTTATTGCTTAAGGAAGCAAGATGGCTTATCTGGTAGGTGATGTTTCGAGTACGGCGCGTTGTTTTCCGCTTATGGACGGCAAGCCTGTCGCGATTGCCCGCAGCAGCGGACCGTACGTATGGGATGAATCGGGAAAGCGTTACATCGATACTGTGCTCGGGTTCGGCGGCACTATCCTTGGCCATGCTCCGGATGCGGTAATTCAAGCGGCGTCCACCGCTCTTTTGACCAATCCGCTTCCTGCGGTCAATCACCCCAGCGAAGAGCTTGCGGCGGCAGCGCTCGCGCAGCGCACGGGCAACCTGAACAAAGTCATCTTCACCAACTCCGGCAGCGAAGCGGTTCATCTCGCGTGCCGCGTTGCTCGTGTTGCCACCGGGAAGCGTCGCATCGTCAAGATTGCGGCTGGCTTCGACGGTTGGCTCGATGGCGTCGCGTTTGGCAATGTCGGCTCGGCTGAAGCTCGCTTCAAGCCCGGCCAGCGCCCCTCGAACGGTTACGTGACCGTCATCCGCTACAACGACTTCAATGACGTCGAGCAGGTGTTCTCCGAGTTCGATGACATCGCGGCAGTTTTGGTCGAGCCGATGCTCGCGAACGCAGCGTGCATCCCTTCGGTCGATGGCTACCTCGCGCATCTCCAGAAGACAGTTCGACAAAACGGCGCCCTGTTGATTTGTGACGAGGTGCTCATGGGCTTCCGTCTGCACGCGGGCCTGACCTCGCACCTTTACGGCATTGACCCTGACCTGGTGTCTGTAGGCAAAGCCATCGGTAGCGGCATCGCTGTGTCGGCCGTCGTCGGCAAAGCTGAGTATATGAAGGTCGCTGAAGAAGGTCGCGCGCTGCGCGGCGGTACGTTCAGTGGAAACCCCATTGCTTGCGCTGCGGTGCTCGCAACGATGCCGGCGCTTGAGAAGGCAGATTATCTGGCGCTTCAAGCGCACGGCAATATTCTGCGTGAGTCGATTATCGAGAGCTTCGCGAAACACGGCAGGACCGTCTGCACCAGCGGCTACGGAAATGTTTTCAGCATCTGGTTTAGCGAAACGCCGCCGAAGACGTACGACGAAGGCCTCGCGCTTGTGAACAACGAACTGTCGCTGGCACTGCACATGCATTTGCGTCGCGAGGGCATTCTGATTATGCCGTCGCCGTATGGCCGCATGTACATTTCGTTCGCGCACGACGCGGCCGTTGTCGCCGAAATGCAGGTTGCCTTTGAGCGTGTCGCAGAGTTGATGTCGAGGGCCGTTGTGGGTGTGGGCGCGTAAGTCTGACGGAGGGTTGGGGGTGACCTAAGGTCACCTCTTTTTTCGACACGCTGAGAAACAAGTTGGTGTCGAGAAAAGCAAAAGGCGCATGCCGATGGCACGCGCCCATTTTGAAACGAAGTCTCAGGGGCTTCGTCGGTGTTCGGTCAGCGGATGAACTTGTTCACGTAGTCTGCACCCAGACCGATGCTCTCGAAGTGCTTGCGAGCTTGTTCGATTTTGGTAAAGACGTCCTCGACTGCGAGGGTCGTGCCGTACGGGTCGACATACGTGTAGCCGCCGGACACGTGGAACAGCGTCATCATTTCTTCGACATCGTCAGGGACGACGAGCGTGTGCGTCTCGCCTGGCGGCTCGGTCACGTAGTCACCGGCGTTTGCGACCCAGTCGTGCTCGAGGTAGTGCCAGCGCCCGCGCAGCGTGAACGCATGCACAGTGCCGCTGTGGCGATGCCGGGAGAGGACACCCGCCTTGCGCACGCGCAGGATGTTCACAAAGTAGCCGCTCGTTGCGTCCAGCAGCAATGGTCGGAAGCTGATGCCCTCAGCTTGGGGAACCCACTCGTTGTCGTCGCGGTCGAGGTCGAGCGCACCGTGAATATATACCTCGGGCTTCACGCCTGCCGGTTGCGGGAGCTGGAAAGGGACTTTGCTGCGGTCCGGCTTGGTCACCGGAGCGCGGAAGATATCGTTTTCTGCCATTACTGCCTCGTTATGTGGGGGTGTGACGGCATTGTGATAGTGGTTGTCGTATGCGTCGAGACATAACGGGTCAACCTGTCTGTGACGCCCAGTCATAGGTGAAGGTGAGCGATGGACAGATTCTCTGAGCTGAGCGTGTTCGTCGCCGTTGCGGACGCGGGCGACTTCACAAGTGCGGCGCGCAGACTCAACTTGACACCCTCGGGAGTCTCTAAGGCGATGACCAGGCTCGAAGAGCGTCTGGGAAGCACGCTCTTACGACGCTCTTCCAAGGGCGTCAGACTGACGCGTGAAGGGGAGAACTTCCTTGAAGCGGCACGCCGAGCACTCACCGCATTGCACGACGCTGAGTCGGTGGCGAAGCCAACACCTACGGGGACCTTGCGGATTAGCTGCTTACCCTCGTTCGCCATCTATCAGCTTGCTCCGCTCATGCCGATGTTTCAGCAGGCCTATCCTGCAATTCAGGTCGAATTTCTTCTGAGCACAGAAGCCCGTGCGCTCTTGGACCGCCAATCGGACGTCGCGATTGTAAGCGGGTCGCTCCCCGATACCGCGCTTGTGGCGAGACGCTTTGCGACAAGCCGATGGGTCGCTTGCGCCTCGCCTCAATATCTAGCCAAGCACGGGCGACCGCAGACGCTCCAAGACCTCGAGCACCACGTCACGCTCAATTTCACGCAGCGCACCCAGTGGAACGCTTGGCTCGCGTCGCAAACTGTCAATCCGGACCCAGCGCTGCGCCGAACTTACGGCGCTAACCACGGCGACATGCTTCTCGCGCTCGCGCGCGCGGGCTCGGGCATCGTACGACTGGCTGAGTATCATCTGAGCACGGACCTTCGGGCCGGTGTGGTCGAGGAAATTTTGGCTGGTCAGATAAACGAAACAGAAGAGGTTCTCTATCTCGTCTACGAGCGGCACAAACACGCCAACACGCGCATTTCCGTGTTCCTTGACTTCATGCAAGCGCACTTCCGCGAAGGTGCTGAACCATGGCGCACAGCCTTATCGGATAAGGGTTAACCCCGAAAGACCTCGCTAAAGATGGTCATAAGCACGCTCATCATGGATTATTTTGCGTCCACCTGTAATTAAAACTTGACGGCTGGGTTTTGATGACAAATATTGTTGTCTATCGGAGCTTTTAACGTCCGATGCGCGATAGATGTCTCGTGCGAATGGTCAGCAGAAATCGGCTCGACCGTCGTACGCCGTCTTGAAAAACAAACTCAGGAGAGGTCGAACGTGGTGGTAAAGCTCAAATCCTTGGCAGCGCTGTGTGTCGCCGGCGCGCTTGCAAGCGCAGTGTCGTTCGCACAGGCACGCGACCTGACTGTCGTTTCGTGGGGCGGCAACTTTCAAGACGCTCAGCGTGAAATCAACTTCAAGCCGTTCCAGCAAATTCTTGGCAAGCCCGTGCTTGACCAGAGCTGGGACGGCGGTATCGGCGTCATCCAGGCAAAGCTGAAGGCTGGCGAACCGAACTGGGACGTGGTTGAGGTCGAGTCGGAGGATTTGGGGCAGGGCTGTTCGGACGGCCTCTTCGAGAAGCTGGACTGGTCGCAACTCGGTGGAAAAAGCAACTTCATCCCGAGCGCGGTGAGCGAGTGCGGCGTTGGCACCATGGTGTGGTCGACCGGTTTCGCATACGACGGCAACACGCTCAAGAACGGTCCCACCAGCTGGGCCGATTTTTGGGACACGAAGAAGTTTCCTGGTAAGCGCGCCCTGCGAAAGGGTCCGAAATACACGCTCGAGTTTGCGCTGATGGCCGACGGCGTCGCACCGAAGGACGTGTACAAAACTCTGAGCACGCCGGCAGGCGTCGACCGCGCGTTCAAGAAGCTCGACCAGATTAAAGGCGACGTTATCTGGTGGGACACCGGCGCTACGGCATTGCAGCTTCTTGCTTCAGGCCAAGCGGTCATGAGCGTTGCCTACAACGGCCGCATCACGGGTATCGACCGAAGTGAGAAGAAGAACTTCAAGTTCGTCTTCCCGGGCAGCATCTACGCAGTCGACTCGTGGGTGATTCTCAAGGGCTCGCCTAATAAGGCGGACGCAATGAAGTTCATCGCATATGCGAGCAAGCCCGAGATTCAAGCGAAGCTGCCGCAGTACATCGCATACGGTATGACCAACGTCAAAGCGCAGGCCATGGTGCCGGCGCAGTACGCGGGCGAATTGCCGACGGCTCCTGAAAACCTGAAGGCCGCGATTCCTTTGGATGCTGACTTTTGGACCGACAACGTCGGACCGCTGACGCAGCGTTTCAACGCATGGCTGGCGAAGTAAATGCTTTGGCAGGGCGCCTGCGGGCGCCCTGAAACTATAAGGCTCGAGTTAGAGAGACAAAGATTTTTGGAGGTCGATGTGAGTGCATTTATTTGTTTCGACGCGGTGTCGAAGAGCTACGGTGATGTCAAGGTAATCGATGGGTTGAATCTCGATATCAACCGGGGAGAGTTCGTGAGCCTCTTGGGTCCGTCCGGTTCTGGAAAGACCACCATGCTCATGATGTTGGCTGGCTTCGAGACCCCGACCGGCGGAAAGATTCTGGTCGACGGTAACCGAGTTGACCATCTTCCTCCGCATGCACGAAACATGGGCGTCGTCTTCCAAAGCTACGCGTTGTTTCCGCACATGAGCATCGCCGAGAACATTGCGTTTCCGCTCAAGATGCGAGGCCTCTCAAAGAGCGAGATGGCGACTCGGGTCAACAAAGCGCTCGATATGGTTCAGCTTACAGCTGCGCGAGCACGTAAGCCTTCTCAATTGTCCGGCGGCCAGCAACAGCGTATTGCGCTCGCACGGGCACTGGTCTTCGAGCCGAAGGTCGTGTTGATGGACGAGCCTCTTGGCGCACTCGACAAACAGCTTCGCGAGCACATGCAACTCGAGCTGCGAGAACTGCACAAGTCCCTTGGCCTGACGGTCGTGTTCGTGACGCACGACCAAAATGAAGCGATCACCATGTCAGACCGCATTGCTGTCTTCAATGCCGGGAAAATCGAGCAGATTGATACACCGCAAGCCATCTACTCCCGGCCGAAGACCAAGTTCGTCGCGCAGTTCATCGGCGAGACAAACCTGATGAAGGGCTCGGTCGCCGGTACAGATAATGGCATCGCAACAATCAATCTCTCAAACGGGTCGCGAGTTTCTGGCCGTGCAACGGACGTCCTGAAGCAAGGTTCGGAAATTGTTTTGTCCGTCCGCCCCGAAGCGCTGACGATAGGCGAAAGCACATCGCACGCTAATAGCCTCCCTGTCGTGGTCGAGGATTTAGTCTTTCAGGGCGACCATACTCGCGTCCACCTTGATTGCCACGGTACTAAGCTTGCTGCTCGGGTAAGTGGCCCGACGCATTTCTTTGTCGTGGGACAGGTCACGAATGTATCGTTCTCGCCAGACGCATGTGCAGTGGTGTCGCAATGAAGCAGGCACAAGCTAACGTCAACGACTATGTGTCGGCAGAGCGCCCGAGTCAACGGCCGCAACCACGGCGCAAGCTGAGAGGAAACGGCCGCCTTCGGGCTATTGCGCTCATTCTTCCGCTGGCGCTGTTCCTGCTCGTATTCTTCATCGCGCCGCTTTATAACGTTCTCAAGACTGCGGTCGTCAACGACGTCGTGGTAGTGGGAATGCCGAAGACAGCGAAGGCCATTAAGGCGTGGGACGGCAAGTCCGCCGTGCCACAGTCGGTCCAGCAGGCTCTGGTTAGCGACGTCGCATGGGGCGCGGACAATCAGGAAAAGCTTGGCGACGCCGTTCGGCAACTGAACGCAGACCGTCCTGGCTTTCGAAGCCTCATGTCGAAGACCCAGCGAGCTGTGTTTGGAGCGGATGGCAATCTTGCGACGGTGAAGCTCTCCGAAGTCGACGAGCGCTGGTCGGACGCTGCTTACTGGAACACTATCAAGCACGACGCTCACGTGTTGACTGATAACAACCTCTTGGCGGCGCTTGACCTGCATCACAACGCGGATGGGGACATCGAATCCATGCCGGAGGGCACATCAGCGAACCGGCTCATCATCGGTCGCACGTTCCTGGTGTCATTCCTCGTGACACTCATCTGCGTCGTGATTGGCGTTCCCTACGCTCTGATTGCAGCAAAAGTAGACGGCTGGCGTCGCAATCTGATGCTGACCATGGTGCTTATCCCACTCTGGACGTCGTTGCTCGTGCGTTCTGCTGCGTGGGTTGTGATTCTTCAAGACCATGGGGTCATCAACGACGCATTGACTGCAGTCGGCGCAATCTCGCATCCATTGCAGCTCATCTATAACCGAACCGGCGTCCTGTTGGCGATGTCGCAGGTGTTGCTTCCGTTCATGGTTTTGCCTGTCTACAGCGCTATTCAGGCTGTCCCCAAGAATCTGATGCCCGCTGCATCGTCCCTTGGCGCCAAGCCACTGACCGCCTTCTTCGAGGTCATGTTGCCGCTCATCGGCTCCGGCATCATTTCAGGGGCGCTCTTGGTGTTCATGTCGGCGATCGGCTACTACATCACTCCGACACTTGTTGGCGGAGCGGGCGACCAGATGATTAGCTCGGTCATCGCCTTTTATGCGACGGGCACGGCCGACTGGGGACGAGCTGCTGCACTCGGTCTCATTCTTCTCTGCGCGACACTCGTGCTGTACGCTTTTTACGCGCGCGTGTCGAAGTCAAACGCGTTGATGGGTGACTAAGATGCTGAAAAAATTGACATCCGCTTTCGTTGCGGTCGCAGTGATGGTCTTCCTCATCGGACCGATTCTCGCGATTTTGCCGCTCGCATTTACGTCGAACGTCTTCCTGACGTACCCCATCCATCACTTTTCGATGCGCTGGTTTGACACGCTGTTCAACAGTGACCTCTGGCACCACTCGATTGTCAACAGCTTGATTATCGCGTTCGGCTCAACGGCGCTGGCAACGGTTCTCGGCACGATGGCGGCGATGGGACTTCGAGGCAAGAGGCTGCCATTCGCAAGTGCAATCAAGACCGTCTTCCTGTTACCCATGGTCGTGCCGGCGGTCGTACTGGGCGTCGGTACGCAGATTGTTTTCGGTCGGATGGGGATTTCGAGCACCTACTGGGGTGTCATCATCGCTCATACCGTGCTTGCGCTGCCGTTCGTTCTCGTCAATGTCTTGGGGTCACTGGCAGCAATACCGCCCGCACTGGAGAGGGCAGCAAGCAGCCTTGGTGCGAAGCCGTTTAGTATCTTCTTCCGCGTAGTTTTGCCGCTCGCCATGCCCGGTATCGTATCTGGAGCTGTCTTTGCATTCGCAACGTCACTGGACGAAGTGGTGATCACGCTGTTCGTGGCAGGGCCAAATCAATGGACGCTCGCGCTGCAAATGTTCTCCAGCATGCGTGAAAATATTACCCCTGCCGTCACTGCAGCTGCTTTCATTCTCATTCTGGGGACAATGACGCTTATTGGGGGCTCGGCCCTGGTCAAGCTGCGCATCGCACGCAGCGCTCAAGCAAAGGCCGCTTAACGGAATCCAAACACCTGCGCTGCTGCTCCCTCGCCACTACCCCGGGTCTGTAACCACACGCCCGGGGTTTTCATTCGTCCATCGCGACAAGAGCGACGTCCCACGCACTCGTGCGCGCTCTGACGCTTCGCCGAAGTAGCGCACCCCGTGAGAAGAACAGAAGAACCTGTGCCATAGCCGCCCACGAAGAATTACGCCGGAGGGAGACTGAAGTACGTGCGTGTGCGGCCTGACCCAATTCAGAATGTCGGCGGCGATACCGCGCTGATGACTTCACACTCTTCATCGAACGGGTTGTACATGCGGTGCGGCTGACGGCTGTCGAAGTAGTACGCTTCGCCCTTTTTCAGTAACCGCTCGCGCGTACCAACAACCATCATCAGCTTGCCCTTGACGACCACACCGCATTCTTCAGCTTCGTGCGAGTAGACCTCGCCCGTATCGGCGCCGGGGGCATAGCGTTCATGAAGCATCATGATTGCTTTACCCTTCAGATTGCTGCCGACTTGGCGGTAGGACAACTTTTTCCCGTCTGCTAACTCGACGAGTTCCTTCGCCTCGAAGAACACCTGCTCTTCGCTCTTGCTCTCTGCCTTCGCAAAAAACTCGCTGAGCGGCACATTCAGAACGTTCAGGATGCGCTTCATCGAGCTTACCGAGGGACTCACCTTGTTAGCTTCAATCTGCGCAATCGTGCTGTGAGTCAGGCCTGCCGCCTCGGCAAGGCCTCGGATGCTCAACTTGTGTGCTGTTCTCAGTTCCTTCAGGCGATTGCCAATGTCCAACGGCTGCGAGTCGGCGTCGCTCAAATCGACAGTTTTCGCGGCAGCCTTCGCTGTGGGAACGGCAGGCTTACGTCGACGCGTGACAATCGCTTGACCAGGCATGTCTGAATTCTCCGAGGGGCGCGAGCGCTCGGCGCGTCCACGGCGCCAAACACACAAATTTTCAGGTGGACATTTTAGCATCCGTCCGGTTGGTTGAAAAAGATGCCGCTCACCCGGCCCGGCTAGTCGGGTTAACCCCATTAGCCCAACAGTTGGTATGGAGTAAATTACGTACATCATCACGTTTTAGTTGACACACATATTTCGGTCAATGAGCATTGCGTCAATTGCACAGGCACCCGTCTAACGATTGAAGTAGGGTCTAGTCGGGGTGACGGACGGGGCGCCCATTCGATACCTGTAGCCGGTTTCATTGACCACGTGGACATAAGAACTAATGACAAAAGCGATTCTCGCCGCGGTACTCGGTTTGCCGTCGTTCGCGTTTGCCCAAAGCAGCACCACTCTGTACGGCATCGTCGACGAGGGCATCACCTACTCGAACAATCAAGCTGGCCACGCCAACTACCAAATGTCGTCCGGCAACATCCAGGGTTCCCGCTGGGGCCTGAAGGGCCAAGAGGACTTAGGGGGCGGCTATCAGGCGGTGTTCAATCTTGAAAATGGATTCGACGTTGGTTCAGGCAAGCTTGGTCAAGGCGGTCGCGAGTTCGGACGCAAGGCTTACGTCGGACTGAGCAGCCCCTACGGCACGGTCACATTAGGTCGTCAGTATGAATCGACTGTTGATTTCATCTCACCATATGTTTCCAACGAAATCTGGGGCGGCGGTCTTTTCATCCACGCTAACGACATGGACTTGACCGACGGCACCGTTCGGGTCGACAACGCTATCAAGTTCAAGAGCGTCGATTACGCGGGCTTCAATTTCGGCGGACTTTATTCGTTTGGCGGGCAGCCTGGGCAGTTCGGCAAGAACTCGGCATGGAGCGTTGGCGCAAGCTACACGCGTGACTGGTTCAGCGCTGGTGCGAGTTACCTGAACATCAATTCGCCGGCGACAGCCGTGCTGCAGACGTTCGCGAATTCGGCCACTTACACCAACGTCATCTACGGCAACTACCTCGCGGCAGCGAGAAGCGAAAACGTACTGGCAGCAGGCATGTCTGCCAAGTTCGGTAACGCGCAAGCCTTGCTGTCATACACGGACACGGTCTATCACGGCGGTTCGAACAATCACGATGTGCGGTTTGCGAACTACGAAGCTAGCTTGGGCTACTTCTTCTCACCGAGCATCTTCGGCGCGGTCAGCTACAACTTCACCGACGGCATCAATCATGCCGACGACACTACGCCTCGCTATCACCAGGTCAGCCTGATGGGTGACTACTTCCTGAGCAAGCGGACTGACCTCTACGCGCAGGTCGCCGCTCAACAGGCAACGTCGGATGCTCATTTCGCACAAGTCGGCGGCCTGACCGCATCGTCGACGAATCGGATGCTGGTCGCTCGAGTGGGTATCCGCCACAAGTTCTAACCTAAGAAGTTGCACCACGGCTTAGGGCGAAATCGCCCTGCGCTTCTTTGAAATACCAGCTGAGTCAGGCAGTAGTTTGGCTTGCAAGAACAGAGTGCTTTCATGGCTACACAGAAACAACCCGTCAGAGCTTCCGTCGCCGCCTTCGTCGGCACGATGGTGGAGTGGTACGACTTCTATATCTACGGCACCGCCGCTGCGCTGGTGCTCGGTCAGTTGTTCTTCCCCGGTGGTTCGCCTTTCGAGCGAACCCTTGCTGCATTCGGCACTTTTGCTGTCGGCTTCTTTGCTCGCCCCCTGGGCGGAATCGTCTTCGGTCGCATGGGCGACAAGTTTGGACGCAAGAAATCGCTCGTTATCACGCTGTCGCTGATGGGTGTGTCGACGATTTGCGTCGGCTTGCTGCCCACCTACTCATCGATTGGCATTGCCGCGCCGGTCATGCTCATCGGATTGCGCCTTCTACAAGGACTTGCAGTCGGCGGGGAATGGGGCGGTGCAGTGCTGATGGCGAGCGAACATGCACCGAGTGAAAAGCAAAATTTCTTCGCCTCCTTTGCGCAGCTCGGAAGCCCGGCCGGATTGATTCTCTCCATCCTTTCGTTCCGTCTGGTGAGCTCGATGGACAACGATGCCTTCCTCTCGTATGGATGGCGTCTTCCGTTTCTGGCGAGCATCGTTATGCTCGCAATCGGCATCTTCATCCGAACTGGAGTGAACGAATCACCCGAGTTCGAGGAGATGAAGGAAAAGAAGCAGCTTTCCGACCGGCCGGTTTTCGAGGCCTGGACGAAAGCATGGCCTCTTATTCTCTTGGCGCTCGCAGCGAACGCGCTGGGCATCTCTGGCGGTTACTTCACCAACACGTTCATGATTACGTACGCGGTGCAGTACCTCAGCATGAATAAGGCGCTCGTGCTTGAGTGCATCTTCTACGTGGCCATCATCCAGTTCCTGACACAGCCAATCGGCGCCTGGATTGCGAGCAAGATTTCGCCGTTCCGCTTTCTTGTCATTTCGTCCGGCATCTCCATCCTGCTGCCGTACCCCATGTTCATTTTGGTTGGCACCAAAGTCTTCAGCTTGATGGTGCTCGGTATTGGCATGACGATGGTCGGACTGTGCACCTTCTATGCAGTCATTGCTGGTTACACCGCAAGCGTATTCCCGGCGCGATTCCGGTACGTAGGCATTTCTCTCGCGTACCAACTGGGCGGAGCGACGTTCGGCGGTCTCACGCCGCTGCTCGGCACGGTATTGGCCCAGCGTTACATCGGTCAGTGGTGGCCGATGGCAGTGTTCTTCAGCATCATTGCGGCAATCTCCATGTTCTCGGTTGTGTGGCTGCAAGCGCTCCACCGTCGCCGGGAAGCGGGCGAAGCGTCTGCCGTATTTGCAGCTCGCTAAAAGTCACATCCCGCCGCACGGCGGGGCACAGAGGAACCGAATATGAATGCCCCAACGATTCTGATTGCGCAGATTTTCCAGGAAACCAACGGACTGAATCCCGTTCCGACCGAGCTGAGCGCCTTTCAGATTGAACTCGGCCCGGACATGATTGAGCGAAACCGGACCGCCGATTCGACACTGGGCGGGATGATTCGGACAGCGGAAGCTGCGGGATGCAAGCTCGTTCCGACGGTTGCTGCACGGACGAGCCCAGGCGGGCGAGTTTCCGACGAAGCATTCGAAGCGATTCTGACTCAAATCATTCATGCTGCGCATAGCGCGAAGTTCGATGCGATTGCGTTGGACCTGCACGGGTGTATGCAGACAGCGACTCACGACAGTTCTGAGGAGGAACTCGTCCGGAGACTCCGCGAAATCGTCGGACCGGATGTCAATATCGTTGCGGGCTTTGACCTCCATGGTCACATGACCACGAAGCTCCTGAAAGACCTCACCTTTGCCACAAGTTATAAGACCAACCCTCACGCCGACCCTGCAGCCACTGGCGAGCGAGCCATGCGCGTGCTGCTAGACATCTGCGCGACGGGCGAACGTCCCGCCGGTGTGGTTGTGGGCGTGCCGATGCTCACTCGTGGCAACGACGAGACGACCAGTGGCCCGCTGGCCGCCATCCATCAGCTGGCAGCCGCGCGGGTTGCCGAGAACGCCGCGCTGCTTGACGCGTCGATTTTCAACGTCCAGCAATTCATCGACGCTGAGGACATGGGGCAGAAAGTCATTGTTTACGGCAGCCGCGGTTCCGAGGAAGTGATTGCTGAACTGGCGAATGACCTAGCTTCCTTGTTGTGGGTGAATCGAGATGGCTTTGTGCACAATCTGCCGAAGGTGCGGGATGTGCTTGCTGAACGGAATGCCACTGGCAATGCCAAGCCTGTGACGTTCGGCGATTTCGGCGACCGCGTTATTGGCGGGGCACCGGGCGACAGTGCTTATATCCTCGGCGAGGTACTAGCCGACGAGGCGTCATCCCGGCGAGTCCTTTGCGCAGTCACCGACCCTGAAGCCGTTGAAGTTTGTAGAAAGGCAGGCGAAGGAGCCAGCGTTAGCCTGAGCCTGGGCGGCTGCTATTCGAAGTCCGTTTCGCCGGTCAAGGTGTCGGGCACCGTCCGCACGGTGCGAGAGAATGGCTCGTTCCGAAGCAGGGGCAGCTTTCTTGGCGGAGCCGACTTGCGAATCGGGCCGCACGCAGTGGTGGAGGGTGACCGCTTTGCTGTAGTCATCACGCGCGATGCGCTGATGTCTCAGGACCCCGGTTGTTTCCTGGACCTGGAACTCGACCCGGCTGACTACGATGTCATCGTGGCGAAGTCCGGCTATCACTACAAGCTGTCATTCTCAGAGATGAGCGACTGCGTAAACGCAGCTACCCCGGGCTTGACGATGTATGAACCGGAGAAGCTCGGACTCGTCAAGGCGCGTCCGCTGTACCCAATTGACAAGTTTGAATTCAATCCGGTCGCGGTCGAGATAGCGTAACCGCGTCCGTGCGGCCACTGCTCAGGCAACGGCCGCACGCGTCGAACAACTATCAACCCATTGCTCGGTCCATCCTGTCCCGGAACTGGTAGTAAGCGCCGATGGCCGGCAAAAACCAGGGAACGCCGTTGTACAAGGGGCGCGACGGAAAGTTCTGGAGGTCGTAAGCGCTGCCCCCAGCGTTCGGGTTCAGTAGCTTCCCCGCCACGCAGTCACCGAGATAACTCATCATCGCAACCCCGTTGCCCTGACAGCCGCCGACAAAGTCAACGCGTCGGCTTGCGCAATGTGCGGCAGGCCGTCGAACGTAAAGGCGACCGGCCCCTTCCAGCAGTGCGTGATTCGCACGTTTTTCAACTGCGGAAACACGCCGGACATGAACCCGTGAAGAATCGGCGCAGCTTCCATTTCAGGTATGTCGCGAAATACCGCGCGGCCGGCGAAGAGAATTCGCTTTTTGTCCGGGCTCAAGCGTATCGCGTAGAGCGCACGCTTTGTGTCCGCAACCATCCGCCCCTTTGGAATCAGTTCGGCGGCCAAGGCAAACGGGAGCTCCTCCGTCGCGGCAATATACGGCGTGACAGGAACGAGCCGACGCCGAAGGTAACCAACCCGCGGATATCAGTGCGATCCACCGTCGATACTTACTGCTACGTCGCCCTCAGGAAATTCATATGCCGTGCGGAGGAAACAAGTAAAACCGATCGCATTTGACACGGAAAGTCATATCAGTACTACCGGGATGATCTAGCGCATGTGCAGCCCTTCGCGACCGATTGATGGGGCAATGCAATCAGGAACGCCCCAACATGGGCCTTGATGGCGTGACGCCGAAGCAACGGCTTATGCCCGCAGCATAGTCTTTATTTCTGTCTCGCGTCAAAAGCTGGGGAATTGCTCTCCCAGGTGCGCAGTAACTGCGCCCGCCATCAATACGCTATCGACAGTTGTAACGGTACGATAATACTAGTACAATGGCACAAAATCTAGTCATATTGCAGATGTGACCGACCTCGGGCATATGAAAGTGTTATGGACATCTGAGGGTATCTGTCGGCCCCAAGCTGACGTTTTATATCGCCTTCCATTTCCGATAGAAAGGACTTTCTAACATGTGTACATCTGCGCCATCGTTCGTTTCTTTGCCTGGCGTCGTCCGCCAGCTACCACAAGCATACCGGTTTAGAGTTGGGAGCGTCCTCGTTACGGCGCTTTCGGACGGCAGCGTACCGCTATATCCGAAAAAGGTCCTTAAGGGGATTGGTGAAGAGGTCCTAGAGCAGTATTTAGGTGAGTATCTGTTCCCTGAGCATATCGAGACGTCCATTAACGTCTTTTTGGTGGAGCTCAAGGACAGGAGAGTTCTCATCGACGTCGGGGCTGGCGAGTTCTTCGGCGAGGTCGGCGGCAGGATGCTCGAGAATCTGTCCTACGCTGGGGTGCACCCGCGTGATGTGACCGACATTCTCGTTACACATGCCCACGCCGATCACGCGGGTGGCCTTGTAAGCGAAGGCGAGCCAACGTTTCCGAACGCGGTCGTGCACATTGGACAGGCGGATATCGATTATTTTCTCGATCCCGCAGAATCGGGTCGAGCGGGATATCTTCCTGAAGACATGGCCGATATTTACGAGCAGATGCGTAATGCCATTGGGCCTTATGTAGCGTCGGGACAGGTTCAAACGTTTGATAGGGAAGTTGAAATTTTGCCAGGCATTACTGCTTCACCATGCCCGGGGCATACACCGGGTTCAGCCTGTTACACGATCAAAACAGGTGGCGGATCGCTGGTATTCGTTGGCGACATGGTGCACGTGGAGGCGGTTCAGTTTCGAGCACCGGAGGTCTCGATAACCTATGACGTTGATCCCGATCGAGCTGCAGAAACACGAAGCGCGATGTTCTCCAAGCTGGCAGCAGAAGGCGCACTGGTCGCGGCCCCACACCTTCGATATCCGGGCATTGGTCATATCCGAAAAGATTCAAAAGGTTTTTCATGGATACCGATGATCTTTGGTGATCGCTATCCTGGCTGAGTCAGGTTAAAGAATGCTGATGTTATTTGTTGTAAATATAGGACTGATTTGTTGTGTATGAAGACAATGTAATAAAGGAAGCCGTTTTACCCGCGGTAACAGAGTCGTCGGGCTTGCGATCTTGGGTGGCTGTTTTCTCATTGACGCTCGGTGCCTTTGGCTTCGTCAGCGCTGAATTTCTGCCTGTCGGTGTTTTACCGGAGATTGCGCAGACCTTTCACGTGGAGCCGGGACGTGCCGGCTTGATGCTTTCCATGCCAGGTATGCTTGCCGCGTTGTCCGGACCGGCGGCGATGCTGCTTGCCGGCCGCATCGATCGCCGGCGGTTGCTGCAGGCAGTGACAGCATTGCTCGTGGCAGCTTGTATCCTGAACGGTTGCGCCACGTCGTTCAATATGATCCTAGCCAGCAGGGCCATGGTCGGGATGGGGTTGGGGGCATTCTGGGCAGTGGCGCTTTCTGTGGCTGGCCGGATGGTATCCGCTGAGTCAGCACACAAGGCCGCGGGTGCTGTTTTCGCGGGTGTCACTGCTGCAATGATCCTTGGTGTGCCAATCGGGACATATGTTGCCCAACTTACCTCGTGGCGTGGAGCGTTCGCAGTCGCCGCAGCGATAGGAGCGTTAGCTTTTGCTATGCAGATGCTTACGCTACCGAAGATGAAAATGAACTCAACCTTGCATTTTTCATCACTAATCGGCGCGGCTCGACACAGGGATGCACTCAAAAGCATGGCGTTGATCGGGCTGGTTATAGCGGCACACTTTGCCAGTTACACGTTTGTTACGCCGATCATGCGTGAATCAGGTATCGGCGGGTCTGCAATTACGGCAGTTTTGTTTGCGTACGGTGTTGCGGGTTTCATATCGAACGTCTGTGCGACTTACCTCGTCGGCCGCGATCTTCGAAGAACACTGGCGATCTCGGTGGGTCTCATGTTCGTCCCGGTTTTCGCGCTTCCGCTGAGTCTCGCGTCGGTTCCGCTGACGATCGCGCTTGTTATTTGTTGGGGCACGGCAATGGGAGCCATTCCGCTTTGCTTGAGTCTGTGGAATGCACAAAAGCTCGACGGGCGCGGAGATGTTGCCTCCGCTCTATTTGCGTTTGTCACTCAGGTCGCGATTGCTCTGGGTTCGTCGTGCGGGGGGATTGTTGTGGATACGCTGGGGTTGCATATCACCTTCTGGACAGCTGCCGTAATGATTGGGCTTGCCGGGCTCATTCTCCGAAAAGCGTGAGGCGAGTGCGGCGCCATCCACCGGGCAATTTGATGTCATTTCAAAGGGGGCAGGTATGAGTACAAAGAGCTTCCGGGTGTACGCGCCCGGTCCATACGGTGCAAAGCAGACGAATGAGTTTAATTATTCCCAGATCTTCGAAGCGGGCGGCCGTGTCGAAATGTCGGGGCAGGGCGGCTATCATCCCGAGACACTTGATTATCCGCCCGGTGTGACGATTCAGCAGGAGGTCGCGCGCGCATTCGACAACGTGACTGTCATGCTCGGTGCGATAGGTCTGGACTGGTCGAACGTTGCCCATGTCAATACGTTCCACCGACCGGAGCCCGATGGCTACATCCTGGCTGCGACCGCTGAGGTGGTAAAACAATTCGCCAGTCGGATGCAGCATCACAAACCAACGTGGACTGCGTTAGGGGTGGCTGTCCTGGGTGATCCCGGGATGCGCGTCGAGATCAGTGTCGTCGCCTACAGGTGACGACACGCACTTTGGAGATTCGATCCGGGGATCGCACCTCCAGCGTGAAGAGCCGCGAGCGCTGCCTGGCCATAGAATCGGCTGCGTAGTCTGCTTAGACCAGTCGTACCTGGCAGCACACACAATGCTGCCAGCTTGCATCAGGAACGCCGACGTGAAGACGTCACGACCCGCAAGATTCGTTGCAACTCCAGTAGCAAAGTGGATCTCCTTGTTGCGGCGCGTCACTTGCTACTGGCTACAGAGCTGAATGCCCCTTCTTACTCCTTGATCGTGTACCGCATGATCCGGTAGATCGCCATCAGCGGCCCGGTCGGGTGGTGTTGCGTAAATTCTTTCGCTTGACTCGACTTCAACCAAGCACTGATGGCTTCATCGTTCTCGAAAACGATTTCTGTCCAGCCTGAAACCGGCGACTGACCTGAACCGAGCCCAGCCTTCACCGGGTGCGCACGATCGACCACCTCGTATTGATATGCCTTTTTCACACCCGGCGTCATTGCAACTTTGAGTGCTTCTTCCATGGCTGCCGGGTCCACCCGTTTCCCGTCACCGTCTTTGGGGAGCTGGGTCAGAACCATCAGCCGCGAGCTGGCCTCACCCTCGACCTGCTTGGGGGCTTTCCATTGGGCTGCGGTAGCAAGCACCAACACCGTGATAGTCCCTTGGAATTTCGGGAGATCGATCTTACAGGCCGCGTACTCGGGAGAGACCTCGGCCCGCTCCATCGCGGCCACGTCGTCCCACCAGAGTTGCGAGAGACCGTCGATCGGATGATCACCAGGGAATGGCGAGCTTTCGTAGATGCGCTCGACGATGTGATGCTGGAAATAGGCGTGCATCTCGGGGAGCTCGCCCGCCAACGGGCCGTGGCCCTCGACCCAATGTTTGGTGAACTTGTGAAGGGGCAGGTCGGAACGGCGACTGAACACGCCAGAGCGGAAGATCATTGGATGTACCTTTCAATGTTGGTCGTTTTCCGTTGCGCAACTGCGAAACGGTGCCAGTGCAATCAGAACTCACATTGTGAGTCTATGATTAACGTATCGCATAGTGAGACTGCACGGACTAATCTTAAGTCGAGTGCCGCTTCGAATCAACGACGGTAAACCCGAATCAGGCGGTCGAAGACGGCGAGGTGATCCGCGCCGGGCCAAGATACCGTTGCCGCTCCTGCGTTTCCATCGTAGACTCGTATTTAGCGATTGTCGCGTAAATCTCGATATAGGAGACTGAAATGACGGGTGTGCATCGACCTGAAAAATTTGAAGTGAACGGACGTACAGTTCTTGTGTTTGACTCGGCAAGTTACGTCGCGGGATGGGTAGCGGAAAGCGGCGCGAACGACCCTGGGCCCGGCCCGATTCTTGTAACGGCCAGCTATGCTGGGGTCCTTTGCGCGCGCATGGCATTGCCGGCAAAGCCAAGCGCCTCGATTGGGCTCGATTGCGGCGTGGGAAAGGACGGTGCAGGGATTGCGGGCCTGTGGTACTTCGATGCGCTGGAGGTTCCAGCCGCTGCAATCGATGGGAGCACTGCAGAAATGGGGAACGGAGTCGATTTATGGCAAAACGGCGTGGTCAGTCGGGTCAATGGCTTTGCGGAACGGCTTGGCGCTAAACCGGGAATGACTACGCAGGAATGTGTGAAGGCCCTTACCGGCAACAGGTATAGCGAAGCAGTCGCCGACCCGGCACACCGCGAGGTCATGCACACCTCCACGAGCGGCCGCAGCATTGTCTGCACCGATTCGATTGCTTTCGCACTCCCTGAAGACTACGAACGCAATGTTCTCTGCGTTGCAGGACACGCCGGTCGCTCAGTCCTCGACTACTTCCGCCAATACCGGCCGTGGGCGTTCATCGGCAATGATGGTGGGGTTGGGAAAAACGACTCCGGCATTACGGCTATGTACGACGTGGATGCTGACGGGCTAGCGGGTGCTGTCGTCAGTGCCCAGTCCGCGCGGTTGGGCGATGGACATAGCACGTATTTCGACGGAGTGATCAGTGCCTGTAACAGGACTGCCGAGGCCAAGGGCGTGAGGGTCGGACAAACGGCCCGGGAAGCTGCGTTTCTGCTGCTGGAGTAGTTGCAGGTGCGTCCCGTCAGCGCGGCGACCCGTTAGTGTGCAAAGAATCCGCCACGACTCCCAAGCTCGTGGCGCCGCCAATCGCTGATTCACTCAAAGATATTCGCGCAACGCGCCCTCCGTTGGCGCGTCTCTCGTAAGTGTTCGGAGAACCGATTTCAAGAGGCCTGGAAATCGGGCCTCGAGATCCTTCTGCCTAAGCAGCAGGTAGAAGTCCCGACCTACCTGACGCTGCCAGACGACACCACTTTCTCGCAGGATTCTGAAATGGTGGGTTTTGGTGGAACGTGGCAAGTTCGGCAGCATGCCCCCACACGAGTGTTCATCAAAATCGGAAAGCACGCGAAGAACCGCGAGACGGATCGGGCTTCCCAACGCAGACAAAACCATTTCCAGCCGAATATCTTCGGTCCGGGGGTGCTGATAATTCATATGTTAATGCGACCAGCCCTTTTAACTCTCGTGCGCTTACGCGACTGTTAAGGAGACCGCGCCTACTTGAGTGCGGCAAGGTCGCCTTTGGTTGTTAGCTTCAGGTCGCAAGCTCAGGTGTTAGTGACGACCAGATCATACCGTGCATGGTCCCTGAGCGCAGGCGCTTTCGTTTTACCCGCACGGAAGAGTCTACGTGGTTCGCTCGATTCCTGTCAGCAGACACTTAAATGCGGGTGCAGATGCACCGGACATCCCGCGCACGCGCAGTTACCGCTCATCTCGACACACTAGGGTAAGTCTCATATTGCGATACAGGATGTGCATGCGCATAATAGGAGACATAGACTCGCAAAGTGTCCTTGCGAGAGTTTTCATCGTGAAGGCCGGAGTGACGGCCGCTGGAGAAAAGAATGCGTCTGAAAAACAAGGTTTGCGTTGTGACAGGTGGGGGCTCGGGCATCGGCGCAGCAATTTGCCGCGCATTTGCCCAGGAGGGCGCGCTGGTTGCTGTCGCTGATGTTGACAATGCCGCAGCTGCGAACATGGCGACGAGCCTTGAGGGGGCTTTCGCAGTGACTTGCGATGTATCGAACTCGGAGGCGGTCGAACGTGCCTTCGGCGAGATCCTCAACAAATATGGCCAGATCGATGTCCTCGTGAACAACGCCGGTATTCTCGGGAATACTGAGTACAAGCGCGCGCTGGCCGTACGAGAGATTCAACTTCAGGAGCTCGCCGAGACCGGCCGGATTACAACCACCGAAATCTCTGCTATCCATCTCACGGATGATCAGTGGTCACGGATGTTGGCGATCCATCTCAACGGGACGTTCTACTGTTCGCGTGCCGCCTTGCGCGCCATGCGGGTGCGCCGCAGCGGGGCGATTATCAATATGAGTTCGATCAACGGTATCGATGGCGGGCAGGCCAACGCACATTACGCCGCAGCGAAAGCGGGCGTACTCGGTTTTACCCGGGCTGTAGCAAAAGAAGCGATTACGGAAGGCATTCGCGTGAACGCGATCGCCCCGGGATTCACCGAGACGCCACTGCGTGATGCGATCCCGTCTGCTATTCAGAAGGCGCAAGTCCGCGCGACCCCAATTGGACGTCCCGGTACTGCCGAAGAGATTGCCGCGGCGGCCGTGTTTCTTGCGAGCGACGAGTCGTCGTATTTTGTCGGGCAGACGCTCAGCCCGAACGGTGGCTACCTCACACGCTAATCGAAGTGCCTAGTTGCTAAGCGCGAGTTCCCGACAAATCTACCAATCACGAGGCAAGGTATGTCAAACGTTTCTGAAGTTATCAGCAAATATCAGTCTGAAACAGACTCGTCCGGCCGGTCGTTGTACAGTGATCGGGCGCAGTACTACGTGCCGACAAATTCGTTCAACGCGGCACCGCCAAAGGTGCCGGTGCACGCGTTTGAGAAAGAGCGCATTGAGGCACTTCGTAAGGACGGTGGCTCCACGATTATCACCCTCGATATCTCCGAGCAGCTGGGACTTTCTTTTCCAGCGACCCTTCCGAACGTCCTTGCACGATACATCCGGCTTATCGCTGGTGAAGCCTGCACACTCGATGTTGAAGCAACAAGTGTTGTCTATTACGTGATTTCCGGTCGCGGCACCAGCTCGTTCGGCAATGAGACGCTTGCCTGGAATCAGGGTGATGTTTTCGTGCTTCCCGGGCAGACTAGTGCGAGGCATACACCTGAGCAAGACGCTCTGTTGTACGCATTGACCGATGAGCCGTTCCTTGACTACATGGAACTTTCGCCGCGACGCAACTCACCGCACACGCAGGCAGTGCTTTACACGCGCGAAGAAATCGACCGGCATCTGGAAATTCAGTATTCGCGCGAAGCAAATGCCGACGATGCAGGCAAAGCCGTCATTTTTTCGACCAATGCGACCCGGAGCATGGGCACCACGACGCCGCTTCTAACGGTGAACGTCAACACGTTGCCAGCTGGTCAGGATCAGCGCGCGCATCGACACAACCCAGCTGCCTTGACTCTTAGCGTGGAAGGTGAGGGTGTTCACTCCGTAGTCGACGGCACGCGGGTCGAATGGAAAGACAGTGGCGTTTTGCTGACGCCCCCAGGTGCGCTCCACTCACACCATAGCCGCGGCACGAAGCAAATGCGAAGCATCGTCGTCCAGGATTCCGGGATTTTTTACCACTCCCGCATCATCGGCTTCCGTTTCGACGATTGACCTATAGCCGTTCTGTTCTGTGGGTTCAGCCGCACGTGGCTGAACCCTGTGAGACACCGAAAATCACATCCTGTGAAGCGCATCATGGAAAATCTCTTCCCATTCGAGTCAAGTGTTCTGCCTGATGGCATTCGTTCCACTTTCGTGAACGCCAATGGACTTCGTGTCCATGTTCTCGAAGCGGGCCATGAGGTAGCTGGTCGGCCGTGTGTAATTTTGCTGCACGGTTTCCCAGAAATTGCCTATACGTGGCGGCATAACATGCTCGCACTCGCAGCGGCGGGTTTTCACGTGATCGCGCCCGATCAACGCGGGTATGGCCGTACGACCGGCTCCAATAACCGCTACGAGTGCGACCTGCATGAGTTCGGCGTGCTTAACCTCGTCTCGGACGTACTCGCAATTCTTGCAGCGTTTGGGCACAAGTCGGCTCGCGCTATCGTTGGTCACGACTACGGAGCTCCCGTAGCTGCGCACGCCGCTATGCTTCGGCCAGACGTGTTTCAGTCTCTGGTCTTGATGGCCGCTCCTTTTCCGGGGCCGCCTGCAATCCTTCTCGATACTGAAGACCCTGATCCCGGCACGGACCCTGTTCTCCACGATCTCAAACAGCTTAATCCGCCGAGGAAGCATTATCAGTGGTACTACGCAAGTCGAGACGCAAACGAGGAAATGTCCGCACCTTCTCAAGGCCTTCGCGATTTTATGAGAGCGTATTTTCACTACAAGAGTGGTGACTACGGCCTGAACAAACCGGTGCGCATGCAAGAGTGGAGCGCTCAGGAGCTGGCAAAGCTTCCGACCTACTACATCATGGAGCGCGATAAGGGAATGAGCGCGAGCGTGGCTGGCTTCATGCCGACCCCCGACCAAATTCGCTCCTGTAAATGGCTTACAGAGGAGGAGCTTGGCGTCTATGTCGCTGAGTATGCGCGGACCGGATTCCAGGGCGGCCTCAACTGGTACCGATGCGATTCGCACGGCTTGAACAGGCGACAGACTCGGATTCTTGCCGGAAAAACGATCGACGTGCCGAGTCTTTTCATTGCTGGCGATCGGGATTGGGCTGTCTACCAGAAGCCAGGATTTCTCGAAGCAATGCAAAACAGAGTGTGCACGAACCTGCGCGGTAGCCACTTTATTCAGGGCGCTGGGCATTGGGTGCAGCAAGAGAATCCGGACGAGACTAACAAGGCCTTACTGGACTTTCTCGGGTGAAGGAAAAGGCGTCGCACGCCGATGTGCTTATTAAATAAACGGAGACAGCAATGGCAATTGACACAAGTATTTCGAGCAGCCCGAGGTCGGCCATAACAGCCGACGCCACATATAGACAGGTCGCGTGGCGGTTCATGCCATTGCTTTTCATTTGCTATCTGGTCGCATATCTCGACCGGGTGAACGTCGGCTTTGCGAAATTGCAAATGCTGGACGACTTGCACTTCAGCGATGCCGTTTATGGCCTTGGTGCAGGTTTGTTCTTCATCGGTTACTTCATCTTCGAGGTGCCTAGCAATTTGCTACTTCACCGATTTGGAGCCCGTCGTTGGATATCCCGAATCATGATTACGTGGGCGGCGCTATCGGCCGCGACGGCCTGGATCTCGACACCGACGGAATTTTACGTACTTCGATTTCTGCTCGGACTCGCAGAGGCGGGATTCTTTCCGGGAATGATTCTGTACATGAGCTATTGGTTTCCATCTTCGAAGCGCGGCAAGATGACAGCGATTCTGATTGCGGGGAACCCGGTGTCAGGAATGATCGGCGGTCCGATATCAGGTTATATCATGCATTCTCTTTCGGGTGCGTACGGTTTCGCGGGCTGGCAATGGCTTTTTGTTGTTGAAGCAATTCCTGCTGCGATCCTCGGCGTCGTCATCTTTTTCTACCTCGACGATCGGGTCGAGAAAGCAAGCTGGCTCACGGAGGAGCAACGTTCGCAGATTGCAAATGACCTCAAGGAAGATGCTCCGCCACAATCGCACGAGTCGGTTCGCGGTGCTTTTCTTTCACCGGCCGTATGGCTACTGAGCCTGGTATTTTTTGGAATTGTGATGGGGCTGTACGCACTTGGTTTCTGGCAACCGACGATCATCAAGAATGCAGGCGTAAGTGATCCTTTGTTCGTCGGGTTGTTGACAGCCATTCCCTACGGATGCGCGGTTTTGTCCATGTTTCTCGCGGGGGCACATGCTGATAGGACACGCGAGCGTCGCTGGCACGTGGCCATTCCAACACTTGCGGCGTCCGTAGGTTTTGTGCTGTGCGCACTGGGAGGCCAAAGCCTGCTCGCCTCGATGATGGGTTTGACTCTGATTGCCATCGGGACTATCACCGCTGCTTCGGGATTTTGGGTCCTACCAGTCGCATTCCTGCGGGGAACGGGAGCCGCCGCTGGGGTTGCACTCATCAGTTCTGTCGGCAATCTGGCCGGTTTTGTGAGCCCTACGATCATGGGGTGGATAAACGCGAGAGCGCATACGTTGGCTCCCAGCCTCCTTCTTGTAAGTGGTTCGCTTCTCGTCTCGGCTTTCCTCGTTGTCGTATTTATCCCAGCGAAGGCAGTCAATCACTAGGGTTTAAAAAAGGTCGTCGGATTCTGCATCCCACTTCGACGAATAATGAGCGAAGTACTCCGTCGTCGGGTGACGATCCAATCGTTGAACATCGTGACCCAGGTCGGGGCACAGTTTGCGGAGATTCGGCGGCCGCGATTGACTGTCCGTTGAAGCTAGTCTTTTCACAGACTTCTGCGCACGTTAGTCCACTCGTATTTATCTAAAGACTGCCATGAACAAGAAATCCGTCAAACACATCGTCATGTGGGACGTACGAGGCGAAACCGATGAGGAGAAAGAGCACTTGGCGAGGACAGTTAAGGAAAAGTTCGAAGCGCTGGCTCAGGAAATCCCAGGGCTACTGTCTATTGAGGTAGGCATCGATTTCAGCAAGGAATCGTACTCCCACGACGTGGTCTTGTATTCGGTTTTCAGCTCTACGCAAGCCTTGGAAGATTATCAGCAACATCCGGCGCATCTTCGAGTTCGCGAAGAATTGGCGGGAGTGAGAATCACACGCCATCAGGTTGACTTCATCTAAGGATCTTCATGCTTGACCCAATTTCGGATCGACCCTTTGTCTATTCGGCTCTGCCGTCACGAGTCGTCTTTGGCTACGGCACATTGCAACAGCTCACCGAGGAGGTGGATCGCATCGGTGCATCGCGTGCGCTCATTCTGTGTACGCCTCAACAAGCCGGGGAGGCTGAGGCAGTGGCTTCGATTTTGGGTTCGAAGGCCGCGGGCGTGTTTTCCGGGGCGCAAATGCATGTCCCGATCGAAGTGGCGCGCGAGGCCCGTCATATCGCCGAGACAGTCAGGGCAGATTGTGCTATTGCGATCGGCGGAGGGTCGACGATCGGCTTGGGTAAGGCTATCGCCCTCGAATCAAGCATCCCGATCATAGCCATACCGACCACATATGCAGGTTCGGAAATGACGCCGATTTTTGGCATCACCGAAGCCGGCCGTAAGGTGACGGGACGGGACGTGCGGGTACTGCCGAAAACCGTTATCTACGATCCAGCACTTAGCCGTGGTTTGCCGCTGGGTATGTCAATGGTGAGCGGAATCAACGCTATCGCGCACGCGTGCGAGGGTCTCTACGCACGCGACGGAAACCCGATTATGTCGATTATGGCTGAGGAGGGGATTCGCAATCTGAGCGGCGGGCTGCGTCGGCTGGCAACGAATAACTCGGAGGAGGGGGCACGAAAAGACTGTCTCTATGGTGCCTGGCTATGTGGGGCCGTGCTGGGTCATGTCGGCATGGCTTTGCACCACAAACTCTGCCATACGCTTGGTGGTAGCTTCAATCTTCCCCACGCTGAAACGCACACCATCGTATTGCCTCATGCGCTCGCATACAACAATCAGGCGGCTCCGGAGGCGATGCGACGAATCGCGCGTGCACTCAATACACCCTCTGCGCCAGCTGGCGCATATGATCTCGCCCGTGAACTCGGCGCCCCTGTTGCGTTGAAGGATCTTGGCATGTCCGCGAGTGATGTTGAGAAGGCATGTGATATTGCTCTGGCAAATCCGTACTGGAATCCTCGCCCCATCGAGCGCGAATCGCTCATGGAGTTGCTTGTGAATGCGTGGGTGGGAAAACGGCCCGACTGACGAAATTCTGAAATTCAAAAAGTGAGGTACATATGCGCAATCTCAACCAGGAAAATATCACTGAGGCGGTGATCCAGAGCTTCGATGGTGCGCCAAACGCCCGGCTCAGAGATATCTTGTCGGTCCTTGTCCTGCATCTTCACGCGTTTGCAAGAGAAGTTCAACTCACCGAGGAAGAGTGGACACAGGGAATCGAATTTCTGACCCGTTGCGGCCATATCACGGACGAAAAACGTCAGGAATTCATCTTGCTGTCTGATGTGTTGGGCCTGTCGATGCTGACCGTGGCCATGAACAATGAGAAGAGTGCGGGCTGCACTGAATCGACCGTATTCGGTCCTTTCCATGTAAGCAATGCACCACACTACGAACTGGGTGAAGACATTTCAAATGGCGCCCGCGGGACACCTTGCCTAGTTCGGGGCGTGATCCGCGGCCTTGACGGAAAACCTGTTCCCGGAGCGGAGATAGACGTCTGGCAATCCGACGAGGATGGGCTCTACGATGTGCAATACGCTGATCTTGATCACGCGCAGGCTCGAGGCATCCTTACGAGCGACATCGAGGGAAAATACAGTTTCCGTTCCGTTCTTCCGGTCCCGTACGCTATTCCCAATGACGGGCCGGTAGGGCAGATGCTGGATCAGGCGGGACGTCATCCCTGGCGACCGGCGCACCTGCATTTTATGATCACTGCGCCAGGCTATCAGACCCTTATCACGCACGTCTTCAGGGAAGATAGCGACTACATCGACAGCGATGCGGTCTTTGGCGTGCGACAGTCGTTGATCTGCCAGTGGGGACGTGAGAACGACGGTTCATATCTGCTCGAGTACGACTTCGTATTGCAGCCCGTTGCGCCAGATGAGCTTGCCAAGCCAGTATCACAATGCGAAACTACAACGTAACATAGGCGCTCACACGCTTTTCTCAGGATTCGATTCTCAGGGCTTCCACATGGTCGCAAAGAATGAAGGTGAAGGCAAATCGTCTGGCCGCGTCGACAGCAGTACCGACCGCGTGCTTAGCATTCTCGACCTGTTCACCGAGCAAAACCCGGTATGGCGGCCCGAGGTCCTCATGGAAAGGCTGGGCGTGGCACGGGCGACCATGTATCGGTATCTCAGGGCGCTCGTGGAAACTGGCTTTCTTACGCCTGATGGCGGAGGCGGGTACTCCCTCGGCCCGCGCTTCATCGAGATGGACAGACAGATTCGGCTTGCTGATCCATTGCTGCAGGTTGCGCGCCCAGTCATGCGAGGATTGAGGCCTGACTTCTCAGGCGACATCCTGCTCTGTCGATACTATGGGCAAAGCGTCATGAGCATCCTGGAAGATCGGGCTGACCCCAAGATTCTCGCAAATAGTGTGCTTGATCGCGGTCGACCCTTCCCGCTTTTTCTCGGCGCGCCCTCTCGGATCATTCTGGCTAATCTCACCGAGCAACAGCAACAGCGTCTGTTTTTGCGACACACGCAGGACATTACCGCTGCAGGGCTCGGACAAAACTGGCTGGAATTCCGCAACAAAATGCGAGGAATGGTCGAGCGCGGCTACGCAGTAGCAAGCGACATCGATAAGGACCTGATCGGTATTTCATCTGCGGTTTTTTTGCCATCGGGCGAGGTTACCGGCAGTCTTTGTCTGGTGAAGATGCGCCAGGAAGTGAGCGAGGCGGACATTGCAGCGTTTGGCGCGAAGGTGTTCGCCGCGGCGACCGAAATTTCCGGGTGCCTTCGGAAGCGACTCGACACAGCTGTTGTTCCGCGCGAGAAAGGGAAGTTGAAGGCGGACTCCATTGCTCGTCGATCGAGCAAATCTGGCAGCACCGGAGGGGCATCTCCCCGGAGCAAGGCTCGTCGCGTGGTTGAGACGGAGTGAGGCCCACTTCGTCGTAACGTTGGCGTTTCGGACCAACTGGAGCCCGCGCATCAAAGGCCGCGTTTTGACATACCAATATCCTGCCGCGGCCGGGCGCTCGCTCGTCGAATTCTGGCTGTAGTACTCTCAAAACTGCGGCACGGCGGGTGTTTTCCAGGCGACCAGCTCGGTTTTTGCGATTTGATGTCTGGATGTCGTCAAGAGACTGAGTGACGGCCGATGGGGGCCGGTGAGGCGCGCATGACACGCGCCAATCGCGAAGTTAGAACTTCTGGATGATACCCATCGCCGCAAAGAACTGACTCGCCGACGAAGAGGGGGTGTTATTCATTCCATCTCCCACGGAAGCCGTCGCACGAATGATACTGGTGGTTCCGTTCGCATCGACACTAAAGGTTCGTCCTAGAGCTCGTTGATATCCCTCGACGAAGTAAAAACCGGTCCGCTTTGACACAGCGTAGTATTGAGCCATGCTGAACTGGTGATAGCGAGCGGAATCGGAGATGCCGTTCGCTTTCGAAGCGCTCGTGTAGGAATAGCCGCCGGCAATATCAAGGGCGACAGATGGCTTCCAGTGAGCGACCCCTCCGACAGTGTTGAAGATTGCTTCGTCCCTGAAGCCCGAATTAATACCTGGCACATACTGCACGTTGGAATACGAGATCGAGATGTCGAAACTTGGGCTGAATACCCAGGCACCATCGACCGCGACCCGCTGCTGCGCTTGAGCGTTTCGGTAACCATAGTTGATTGCCGAGACCGCCGGTTCGCCAGGTGTGTTGGCTGTCGATTCGGTGCCCCATGCTCCGCCACCCAACGCAGAGTTGTTGATGCGCTGAAAGCCAGCCGCGATTCCAAAGGTTCCATTGGTGTATTGCGCAGCCGCGTTGTAAGTGGAACCGCGGTTAAAACTTCCAGGTACGCCACCGATCGCGTACGAGCCGCCGATCGTCAGGCCTCGGTACGTAGGCGAAATATAGACGATCTGGTTATTGACGCGGTACAGCGTATCTAAAGAATCGATGTCCCCAGGGTGCGCGCCGGCATAGCCACCCAGCCATTTCGTCGGAGCGTACGGAAAGAGCAACGTGTAATACGGCGTATATTGGCGGCCGAACGTGACGGTCCCATAGTGAGGATTGGTGACACCAATAAAAGACTGCTTTCCAAACATCGTTCCACTATAGGCTACGGCGCCAGTGGTGGAATTAAAGCCTGATTCCAGCGTAAAAATTGCGGCCGTTTCCGCTCCAAGGTCCTCTTTGCCTGTCAAGCCAAAACGGCTCCCGGCCCAGACTCCGTTTACCATCTTGACGCTCGATCGACCACCAGAGGTAGATCCCAAGGTCGTTTGACTGCTCTGGTATCCGATTCCCGCATCCACGATCCCGTACAGCGTGACAGTGCTCTGGGCGAACACAACGTTTGAAGCAGTTGCAGTAACCGCTGCTAATGCGACAGCACGTTTCCTCATTTCGTCTCCTCAAACTGAAAATCGTTCTAACTAAGCGTAAAGTTTGACCATTCTTGAATGCAAATACATAGGTGCGCGAATAAATACGCAAATGGCCGACCTCAATTCGCAATCGATTCGGGAAGGTATCCGCCTTGACCGACGCCTTGGGCCGTGTGGGAATACCACGCTCGACCCGAGAAGCGCGATCGGAGTCAACTCACTCCAAGATCGTGTATCGGATTTTGATGTGGCATTTGAAGTATCGCAATATGAGACTAACCCTTAGACCCATTTCTGACAAAATGCTTTCGACTAGTGGTAAGGGGAGGGAGGAGGGGACGGCTGAGCGAGGGAAATCGATCGGCGCGGGGCGAAAAAGACAGGCGCGCAGGAATTGGTTCGGAAATAGCAGGGCGTCGGTCTGCGTACCCTTCGTAGTGCAAGCCGCGAGACTTGCATAATGAACAAAACACCTCGGCTTCGCCCCTATCGAACCAGTCGCCATGCTGGGGCGCCGGCGGATATGCCCCACGGGCTTGCCGGCGCAACAGCTACCCAGCCTACACCCCTGAATTGGGTCGTCTCGTGTGCCAATTCGTACAACGCTGGAATGCGGCTCCTGCCGCGAGGATCGCCTCTTCACCCAATCTCGGCCCGACGAACTGAATTGAGAGGGGAATGTGTCTGTCATCCATCCCTGCCGGTAGCGTCAACGCCGGATTTCCCGCCAGATTAAAGGGCACGGTAAATCGCACCAGCTCGGTGAAGGGCGATCGCGCAAGCACATTCCACTCCTCAACGGTTGGAATTGGCCAGACGGTGACTGGGATCAGCATGACATCGATGTTGCGGAAAACCTTATGCAGTTGATTAGTGAACGAGTGGCGCAACTGAACTGCCCTGACGAGCTCTAGTGCGGACTCTCCGCGCCCTTGCTCAATGAGGGAAGCCAGAAGAGGCCCGTATTCGCCTGATGTTAGCGCCGGTGTAAATGCGACGTTAAACGACGGCGCAAGGTCAAGCGAGACAGTCAACAACAAAGGGGCCGCGCGGGCCCCTTTGTTGTGTGCGTCGTCGATCAGAACGGCGGGTCACGTTCGTTGAACAGCAGTTCGCGTTGCCGGCGATCCTCGCGCAGAACGTGCTGTATGTCGGGCAGATAGCGCGCGCAAATGAGTTCGCGCAAATCATCGAGTATTTCGAACACGGCGAGCGCCTGTTCGGGCGTCCAATCGTCGGACACCACGAAGCTCAAGCCGCGCGTTCGGCCTGAGGGCAACGGCGGGGCTTTCACGACTCACCTCCTTTCGCAGATTTGCCGGGACCGCGCTGGCGGGCGCGTTTGTCGGCCCGCTCACGCGCTTCCTTGAGACGGTACGACTCGCCCTCGATCGAGATGACCTCGGCTTGATGCACAAGGCGATCGACGAGCGAGACGACACAGGCGGCGTTCGGGAACACTTCATGCCATTCGGCAAACGGACGATTCGATGTGACGATGGTGCTGTTGTTCTGATATCTACGGCTGATCAGCTCGAACAGCAAATCGGCATGGCGATTGGAGTATGAGAGGTAGCCGACCTCATCGATTACCAGGACGTCAGGCGCAGCATAGCGACGCAAGCGCCGGCGCAGCGTTGAATCGCTATCGAGCGCGGCGAGTTCGCCCAGCATATTGCCGGCGGTAGTGAACAGCACCGTGTGTCCATGCACGAGCGCCTGATGCGCGACGTTCTTCGCCAGCGTTGATTTGCCCACGCCGTTCGGGCCGATGAGCACGACGTTGGCAGCGTCGTTCAGGAACCCGAGTGTCATCAACTCTTCGAGGGCGCCGCGATCACACCGTGATGGCCAACTCCAATCGAAGTCGCACAATGCCTTGAAGCCGCCCAGATGCGCGTCCTTGATGCGCCGCTCGAGCGAGCGACGGGCTCGCTCGTCTTCCTCCCACTGTACGAGCGGAGCGACCCAGGGCTCCTGCGCGACTTCAGCCCAGTGGGCCAGCAGCCCATGCAAACGCAATTCGTGCGCGCGCGTACGCAATGATTCAAGCGAGCTCATCGGGATCTCCAGCAAGTTGGTCATAAGTATCGAGCCGGTGCGGTTGGACCGGCGTGTCCTTCTGGCGCACGTGCGGCGGCAAGCACACGGCAAGCGGTGGCGGCAGTTGACGCGCTTCACGGCGCCGCTCCAGCGCAAGGCGCACAGCGTTGGGGTGCGGCACGCCGCTTTCGAGCGCATCGCCGATCGCAGCCTGCAATTGGGCGGCGCCGTAGCGATCGAGCAGGCGCAGCAGCGCCGCCGTGATGGTGCCCAGATTTGCACTGCGTTCGGCCGCGCGGCGCAGCAGATCCTCACTGGCGGGGGCAGCCCTGGCCAGGCGGTCCATGCCGCGATGATGACGGGCCTCGCGTTTGACGCCGACGAGCGTCTCGATGTGCGCCGGCTCTTCGATCTGCGCGCTGCGATCGTAACTGCGATCGTGACGCGCAATGACCTCGGCGCCGTCGAGCACGCGTACCTGTTCGAGATCAGCGCGCACAGTGAGCGTGCGCCGCACGTGCGTGTGCGGGATCGAGTAGTCGTTCAGATCGAAGCGCACGTAGGGCGTCTTGCCGACCTTGACGGCGAGGGTTTCCTCGACGGGATACGGGTTCTCCGGTAACGCAAGCAGCGTCGGCTGCTTCTGGGCAAACGCCTGGCGCACACTGATCGCCCGGTCTTCCGGGCACGGGCGATCGGCCGCCTGCGTGCGGCACCAATGCTCGGCCTGCGCATTCAGATCGTCTAGATCGACGAACTGCCTTGCTGCGAAGAACGCGTCGCGCACATGACGAATCGCACGCTCGACGCGCCCCTTCTCATTGCCGCGCGCAATCGCCACCGGTCTGGGTTCGAACCGATAGTGAGCGGCAAAGGCGAGCAGCGTCGGGTGGAAGCGAATCGCGTCGCCCCGGCGTTCGAGTACGGCGCTCTTGAGGTTGTCGTAGAGGATGACCCTGGCGAGTCCGCCCCAGTGCCTGAAGGCGCCGATATGGCCGCGCAGGAAGTTCTCCATGCGCGCGTCGAGGAAGAAGCGGAGATACAGATCGCGCGAGTACGAGAGCACCATCACGAAGGCCATCAGCGGCCGGCGCGCGCGGCCAATCTGCAGGTAACCGAAGTGACCCCAGTCGCATTGCATCTGTTCGCCGGGCAAGGTGCGCAGCCGCAGATACGCTTCGGCAGCCGGACGTGGCCGGTGCAGCGAGACCAGATGCCGGAAGTGCGTGGGGCCACCCTGATAGCCGCGCTCGCGCACCATGCCGTAAAGGCGACTGGCCGTGAGCGTCGGATACTTCTCGAGCGTCCGGCGAATGAACGGCAGGTATGGCTCGATCATCGAAGGCCGCGGCGCCGGACCGTGGCGCGGCAGGCCCGCCTGTGCGAGCACGCGTTTGACGGTGCCGCGATGCAAATACAGTTGCCGCGCGATCGTGCCGCAGCGCCACTTCTCAACGTGATAGAGCCGCAGGATATGCGCTTCGAGTTCAGCGTCAATCGTCACCTTCAGAGCCTCCCCGGAATCGATAGATGGAGCGAGGAGCTCGACGGCGCAACGGGCTCAGGCGCACGAACGGCGAACAGGCACAGCCGCATAGGTGGCAATGCGTTGTTGCCGGCGCCGATGCCGTGACGCGACGGTGAGTGACAGCGGCGCGCATCGAGTCCGCTGGCAGTAGAGCACTCGGCGCCGTCGCAGGTGAACCCTGATGCGTCACTTTATTGTGCTGCGCCCGATAGCGGCGGGCGCGCTGCGCATGGGCAAGACGCCCGCGACGGGAGCGCTGGTAACGCTGAGCCGCTTCGCGCAAGCTCGCGCGCCGGGCCGCTTGCGCACAGCCGCCGGCGCAATAGATCTGGCCTCGGTCACAGCGGCGGCAAATGAACACCTGCGTGCGGCAGCGGGCGCACAGGAAGAAACGGCCCGTGGGCAGCATCCCACCGGCAGCATTGCCTTCGGTCATCGGCGATCCCCGTAGAACGCCGAAGACAATGCGATAGACAGGGGCGCACGAGCCGTGGAATACTGCGGCTGCACGCGATCCTGTGTTAAGCCCCGTGGCTTTGCACTGCGACTTGTGTGGCGCGACTCCGGGGTGAACTTGGCGGTTTACCGGTGTCGCGCCAGTGGTTTCTTCGGCGCAGCGCCTTTCTACCGCAACTGCTTGCCGCCGTCATCTCCCAACGCGCTTTGCGCGTCTGCACTCGCCCTGCGGGCTCCTTACGACGCACAAAGCGCCATCAGTGCCCGGCTGCACGCTCCCTGCCATTCCTCAACGAGAAACCGCTCGTTTAGCGGATCAATTCCACGACGCCGTCGCTTAGTGTCGGATTTAGACCGGCGTTCACACCTGATCGCGAAGGAAAGGTCTCGGCATGTGCCAGCGCAGTTTCAGCTGAGCAAAGCGTTGTCCACCGCGACGTAACCTCGCGCCATTCCGGAAAATCCACATCCACCATGGTTGCCCCGAGATCGGCCATCGTCGACGCGGCTCGTTCCCATACCTTCACTACGGCAGGATCAACACCATCTGATGCATATGCCCGTGGCAGGCCGACTCGCAGGCCGCCGACTGGTGCGCGGGTGGCTGCCTCGTAGTCGGGTACCACGTCATGCAAAGCGGTCGGATCGTCTGCATCGGGTCCAGCAATTGCGTTCATCAGAATCGCGCAATCGGTTGCTGACCTAGCCAACGGTCCGACGTGATCCAAGGTTGAAGCCAGTTCGAACACGCCGTACCGGCTGACCCGTCCCCAAGTAGGTTTGAGTCCGGTTACACCGTTAGCGGCCGCAGGAAAACGGATCGAGCCGCCTGTATCCGAACAACTCGCCCGGGTTGCGGCCGCCTTCAAAGTCATTCGCACGATCCGGCGCAAACTCGTTTGCCCTTGCTGCCACGCCATTAAACAGCCGCCGATGCCGGGACTGCCAATCGAGCGGAGCATCGCCCACCCGAGTTTGCTCGCGGATATCCTCGTCGCGAAATACGCAGACCACCAGCCGTTGTATCGACAATCGGCAATCGCCGCTCGCGACGGCGTCACGCTTGACCGTGCCAGCATGGGGCGCTGGGTCGGCCAATGCGAAGCGTTGTGCACGCCGCTGATCGAGGCGCTGCGCCGATATACGGTGTCGGCCGCCAAACTGCATGCTGACGACACGCCGATTCCCGTGCTCGCACCGGGCAACAGGAAGACCCGAACCGGCCGTCTCTGGGTCTACGAACGCCGTCCGACACAACGCAGAAGGCCCTCGAATTCGTTGGCGCGTTGTACGACATTGAAGCTTCCATTCGCGGCATGCCTGCGGACGAACGGCTGCGAATACGGCAGGAGAAAGCCAAGCCACTGCTTCGCATCTACGAAGCGTGGCTCAAGACCAAGCTCGAAGCGTTGTCGTCGAAGTCTGACACAGCCAAGGCGATCAGCTACTCGCTTAATCAGTGGCGCGCGCTGACGCTCTATTGCGAAGACGGTACGCTCGAGATCGACAACAACATCGCGGAGAACGCGCTGCGCTGTGTGAGTTTGGGCCGCAAGAACTTCCTATTCGCGGGCTCCGACAGCGGTGGTGAACGTGCTGCTGCAATGTACTCATTGATTGGCACGTGCGCCCTCAACGACATCGATCCGCGCGCGTACCTAAACTATGTGTTGCCGAGAATCGCCGACCATAGAATCTCGGTCATCGACGAGCTCTTGCCATGGCGTGTGGCTGAACAGCTGCACGCAGCGGCCAGTTCACCACATCAAGATATCTAGCCGCTCCACCTGAGGCAATCATGCCCCAGGCGCGCACGCCTCTACACACGGCCTAGGCGAGCCGCTTACTCCTTTGTGAACACAGTGGCCAGAGCAATCGGTCAGTGACACCGCCGAAGCGGGAGGTCACGCTTAGGTGCGGCCCGCGGCAATGAGACAAAGGCACAGGACGATGGAGAAGAAATGTTGGCGACATATGGATTGAATATTGCCTATGCGTGCGCCGTGCTAGCGGTCACTACGGTAGGCCTGGGTATCGTATTCGGGTTGCTTGGCATACTGAATATGGCACATGGCGAGTTTGTGATGCTTGGAGCGTACTCCGCCGTCGCCACGCAACTGGCTGGTTTGCCGGCGTGGGTGGCAATTCCCCTCGCGATACTTGTGACGGGGATCGTGGGCTGGGTCGTTGAAAGAGTGCTTATCCGGCCGCTCTACAGCAGACCGTTCGATACGTTACTGGCGACGTGGGGGTTGGCCATCGTTATGCGCGAATCGGTTGCCGCTACATTTGGACGAGGCTACCGGGATGTACACGGTGTGACCGACCTGACGATCGGCATTCTTGGCCTTCAATATCCCGCGTACCGACTGCTGGTGATAGCGATCGTGATAGTGGCCTTCGGCATCGCCACCGTCTGGTATCGGCGAACGCTAACGGGTGCTGCTATACGCGGGCTGACTATGAATCCTGCACTCGCCCAATCAATGGGCCTGAATACCACAAGAATCTCGGCCACAGCGTTCATCACTGGAGTAGTGCTTGCCGGAATTTCTGGTGTTTTACTCGCGCCTGTTGTTCGGATTGATCCGTATATGGGTCTCGACTACCTTTTGAACTCTTTCTTCGTACTCGTGATTGGCGGCCTTGGAACCCTGCTCGGCTTGGGCGTTGGTACGTCGATTATCGGTGGCACCCAGACTGTCGTATCAGGCCTCATTGATCAGACTTTTGGCTATGGTGCGGTCTTGATCGTTTCCGTGTTCTTTCTTTGGAGTCGTCCGAATGGCCTCGTTGCGCGCAGCTGAGAATGCCGCCCAGCTGGCGGTAGCGCTGGTCCTTTTTAGCGTGCCTCTTTGGGCGGGAGATTATAACGCCAGCCAGATTGGTCTTTTCCTTCTATATGGCATGGCGACCCAGAGTGTGGCGCTATGCTGGGGACGTGTAGGTTTCCTTCCATTAGGACAGGCATTGTTTTTTGGCATCGGAGCTTATGCAAGCGCGCTAATACTTAAAGGGACACAACTGATGTCACCTGCAATAGTATTTCTATGCCTTGTACTTGCGATACTGGCGCCCGCGATAGTTGCATATGTCATTGCTATCGTAATTTTTTCGAAGCGTATCGACAGTGGCCCGTACTTTTCGTTAATAACCTTGGCGCTTTGCATGCTCGCCTATCTGCTGGTCAACCGATGGGCAGATGTTACAGGCGGATTTAACGGCCTCACAGGGGTGCCGGACCTGCCCGGAACGGATCGTTATAGCAGTCTCTATTATGTGATCGCCTCCCTAAGCGTTTGTGTAACCGCTCTTTTTAGCTGGCTCGCAAAACGCCCGATTGGCTTCTTATGGTCTGCGATAGCTCAAAACGAAGAGCGACTACAGTTTTTCGGATTCGCAACTCACAAACTGAAGGCAGTGGCGTTTGCGACAGCCGGCGCGGTCGCCGGACTAGGGGGCGCACTCTATGCGCCGCACGAAGGAATGGTGAGTCCACAGGCCATCGGAATTGTGCTGTCAACGCAATTCATAATCTGGGCTGCCGTCGAAGGAAAGAGCAGCCCGTTAGGCGCGCAATTGGGCGCGGTGATAGTTGGGCTTGTCGCGAGCGTCCTGCGAGATGTCTTCGCGTACTGGGAAGTGTTCGTGGCGCTCGGCTTCATAGCTGTTGTCCGCCTCTTCCCGGACGGGTTGGCGGGCGCATGCAGGCAACTCCTGACAGCGATCGGCATCCGACATACGTCGACAAGTCTCGCATACGCCGAACTCGCCCCGCGGGTGCGGCGCGCTTCTCTCGACGATAAAGAGAAACTCCTCGCGTTCGAGGATGTGAGAGTCGAGCAGGGAGGCGTGAAGATTCTTAACGGCCTCGAACTCGAAATCTCCCACGGGGCGTAACGTGTCTCATTGGCCCGAACGGAGCGGGAAAGACCTCAACCTTCAACGCAATGACAGGAAGGCTTGAAGTAAAGGCCGGAAGAATATGCTTCATGGGAACGGTCATTTCGAAAATGACAGCATGGGAAGTGGCGCGGCTTGGAGTCGGAAGAAAGTTTCAGATCCCGACGGTCTTTAGTTCGCTCAGCGTTGGAGAGAATCTTCTCATCGCACAATGGGCAAATCGAATCCGGCCGCTAGAACTGTTTAGCTACAAACCACTCAGGTGGTCGACGTCAGGCCTTCAACGAATGCTTCATCGTTTTCCATCTTTGGCGACAAGCGTCGAAGAGCTTGCCAGTACCTTGGCACAAGGAAACAGACAGGTGTTGGAGTTTGCCATGGTGGCGATCTCGGAACCTCGTTTGATGCTTCTGGATGAGCCGTGTGCTGGACTATCGGCGGACGAAACTCGCCAGATGATGGATGCGATCACCTGTACAGTCTCGGAACTCCAGGCATCATCAGTGGTAATTGAGCATGACATGAGCGCCCTTGAGAAGATTGCTGATCATGTCGTGGTTCTTCATCAAGGCAAGCGACTTGCGACCGGTAGCCTGTCGTATATCCGTTCATCGGACGAGGTCCGCCAAGTCTACGCTGGAGGCAGAAAGTGAGCATCGTTCACGCCGTAAAATTTTTCTCATTTAGCTCCATTTTCGCGGGTTACGGTGACACCAATGTGCTCAAGGGTATAAGCGCATCGGTAGGAGAGGGTGAGGTGTTAGGCATTTTGGGTAGAAATGGTGTAGGAAAATCCACATTGCTTAAGGCACTAACCGGAGTGGTTCGTCCAACGTCCGGCGTAATATCCGTCTCAGGAAGGGATGTCACATCAGTTGCTCCGAATCGTCGCCGAGCCATTGGGATAAGCTACGCCCCCCAGGAGCGGGTGGTGTTTGATGGTTTAACGGTGGCGGACAACCTCGCTCTTCCGTTCTCGCGGCGTGGCTCGACACCGTACGAGGATATGCTCGCGGACTTCCCGCGACTTTTCGAGCGTGCGCAACAACTCGCCGGGAAGTTAAGCGGTGGAGAAAAGAAAATCCTCTCGTTTGTGCGGGTAATCTCCGAAAGATCGCCCATCACGCTGATCGACGAACCATCAGAAGGCGTGGCGCAGGAAAATCTGGAACGCATGGCAAGGATAATTCGAGCTAGAGCGGCTGAAGGTGCATCCTTCATCATCGTTGAGCAGAACCTCGACTTTCTGATGTCTGTAGCAGATAGATATCTAGGGCTGGATCACGGAGAAGTGGTACTGGAAAGCACTGAACAGGTAACAACAAAGGCTGAGCTCGAAAGCGTTCTATGTGTTTAGTCACAGGAAGTGCGCCTCGATAGACCCATTTCGCAGATCGATCCCTCGCAGCCCAAAGAAGTCCTGGATATGGTTACTCGGCGAAGATCGCTCGCCCCGATGAGACGGCTTCGGTCCAAGGGGTTCAGCCTGTCGGCAGTCCAGTATTCGGCATCGTCCCTCTCTCAACGAGAGGGCACTCTTTAGCGTTCTGCCTTACAAAGCGTTATGAAAATTTCCCGTTTCTTATATTTAGGATACCTATTTATCATCCTATCTTAATTGGAGTGGATCGCGTGAAAATCAAATTTGCCGTTCTTTTGCTGACTATGAGTGTTGCGTCGACTTCGCGTGCCGATAAGGTATCGGGCGTGACTTTATATGGACATGTGGTTTCTGGGTTAGATTACGTCACAAACGTAGCGCAACCAGACGGCTCGTCAAAGAACGTTTCAGGTTTGGGAGCAATCAGTACACCAACAGCCAATGGGGGCTCACAGGAACTGAAGATTTAGGCGGAGGATACGCCGCAGTATTCAAACTTGAAAATGGATTTACAGCTGGAACGGGGGGAGAAGGTGAGTCGGGATTCAGTCGCTATGCGTATGTGGGCTTGGCTAGCGATCGATATGGAAGTCTTTGGATGGGTAGGGCAATGAGTCTTACCGATGAGATTGGCTTTTACCTTGATCCGTTCGGCGAGCAAGCGACGGGCATTGCCAATTTGGTGAATGGACGGGCATGGGGAGCACGGTCAAACGCGGTGACCTTCAACTCCGCGAAATTTGGCGGCTTTTCTTTTCGCTTGCAGCGAGGCTTCGGCAATGTTGCGGGAAGTTTCCGGGCAAGCAGCTCGACCAGCGCCAGCGTTACGTATACGAGCGCTAGTGTGGGCTTATACGGCGTTTATGAAGAAATTCGTGACGATAACGGTAGGCTATCCTCTCTCTACGGTGCATCCCGGGAATTCATGGCTGGCGCAACATATGCATTCAATAGCGCCAAATTCTATGCGGGCTACGCCCAGCTTTATTCATCCGGTAAAGACACTCTCCCGGATAGTCTGAATCCAGTCGGCGCGACGCGAGCGAACCAGGAGTGGGTCGGGCTAACGTATCAGTTGACCCCTGCGCTAATCCTCGAGTCAGCTGTATTTCACGGAAACGTGAATCATGGCGGAGGGAGCGCGACGTTGGGCGTTCTGGGCGCGAATTATTCATTGTCCAAACGCACAATGTTATACAGCACGCTCGGGCTCATGTTTAATCGCGGTCAGGCTCAGTTTCCGGTAGAAACTGGAAACTCCGCCCCATTGCCAGGGAAAAACCAACAGGGAGTCTACGCGGGGGTGATGCACTATTTCTGACAGGCATCAGTCGCGATGATGGAGCATCACTACTAGTAGATTTCGTAGCATGAAAGGCTTGGGCTTGAGGAAACAATCCCAGCCTTTCATGCCGGCTTAGCGATCGAATATCAAACCGCTTCGACCGTCAGGTGTGATATTTCGTGGACCGATCGTAGCCGCTCGTGAACGGTTCGCGCCGATACACTTCCCTGAGTGTGAACGCTGACGATAGCAGCGAGTGCCTGAGGTCCAATTTGCCATACATGAAGATCAACGAGTTCTGTATCTCCGTGTAAAGATAAAATGTCACGGATCTCATGGGCAACGTGTTCATCGGTCTTATCCAACAACACATCCGCGGTATCCCTCATCAGTGTCCATGCCCACCGGGCAATAACGACTGATCCAACAATACCCATAACTGGATCGAGCCAGATCCAACCAAGATAACGACCGGCAAGCAGAGCGGCGATAGCCAATATGGAAGTTAGGGCATCCGCGAGAACATGCACATACGCTGATCTCAGGTTGTTGTCCGTGTGGTGCTCATGCTCGTGATGATGATGCCCATGGTGCCCGTGTCCCGCCGATAACAGAAACGCGCTTACGATATTGACAATCAGCCCGACGATAGCAATCGCGATCGCGTTACCGAACTCTACGCGCGTCGGAGTAACCAACCTGAATATTGATTCAATACAGATACCGAGTGAGACAAGCGCGAGAATCAGCGCCGAGGCGAAGCCGGCGAGTTCGCCGACCTTGCCTGTTCCAAAGCTAAACGCCCGATTAAGAGCATTCCGTTTCGCGTATGCATAGGCCAATACTGCTATGCCCAATGCCCCGGCGTGTGTTGCCATATGGAAACCGTCTGCGAGCAGCGCCATGGACCCGGTAAGGTAACCGGCGACAATCTCGCCCACCATCATCAGGAAGGTAAGCGCAACGACAGATCGGGTGCGGCGGGCGTTTTCGTCGTGCGACTCGCCCAAAAAAGAATGCTCGTGGTCGGAGCTGCTGTTTTTCGTATCCTTCATGCTATTCGCTATCTTGAAAATTACTTTGAATATCGGCGAATTGCCTCAATCAAAACATCCACTCCTTCAGCTCGCTGCTCGATTGTAAGATCCGGATGCGCCACGTGCTCGCGGGCGTGAGATTCAATAATCTCGTCCAGCAAGCCATTCATGGCGCCACGAGTCGCCGCGACAAGGTGGAGTACCTTTTCGCATCCCGCTTCTGCTTCAATTGAACGCTCGATCGCCTGAACCTGTCCGGCGATTCGCCGGACTCGCTTTAGGAGATCGTCCTTCTGACTAGCTAGATGCCCCATACCTATACCCCCTATGGGTATCGATTGTAGCAGCTTTCGGAGATGTGTGAGGAAGTGGGGGGGAACGCAGCGTCAAGTGGTCAGCGACCCAGACGGGAAGAGCTGAGGGCGGTTGATTTGCGACGAGGGTAACATCGAGCCGGATCTGCACGGCTTTTTTATGAACGGACGGTGGTGGCGCGTGCCACGCCTTCCGAACATGGTTTTGTGACGGGTGGTTTCGACTCCGAAAGTCGCATCCGTCAAATCAGCGTGGCACCATCGGCGCAGCAACATCGAAGAATCACTGGTCCTGCGTTCAAGCGCATGGGATGGGTTCCCACTTCCAATCGGGAATTACGCGGATGGGAGAACACGTTGATAGATAGCGAAGGCAAGCTGTCCGGGTAGCCCGGCGATTGTTGCGCCGGTAACGAGGCGTCTGCTGTGCAGACGCCTGGTTGCCAACTAAGGTGCGCTTAACCGCGCACCGTTGTCAGAATTGTTGAATAATCCCAACGCCTCCGAAGAATTGACTGGCCGACGAGGACGGTGTGCCGTTCATACCATCACCGATCGATGCAGTCGCCCGGATAACGCCGCCTATACCATTGGAATCAACGGTAAAAGTCTGTCCGCTAGCGTGTTGGTACGCCTCCACGACATAAATGCCAGTCCGTTTTGAGAGGGCATAATACTGCGAGAGACTAAACTGATGATAGTGCGCCGCATTCGTAATGCCGTTTGCTTTTGTCGCGCTCGTATAGGAATAGCCGCCCGCGACATCTAATGCGACCATTGGTTTCCAGTGCAACACACCGCCGGCGGTGTTAAAGATCGCTTCATCTTTGAATACGGAATTTGTTCCCGGCGTATATTGGACGTTTGAAAACGAGAACGATACGTCTAACGTCTGCGTGAACTTCCATCCCGTCGTTACAGCTACCCGCTGTTGAGCCTGCGCGTTTCGATATCCATAATTGATCGCGGAAACGGCAGGTTCACCGGGTGTGTTCGCCGTGGAATCCGCGCCCCAGGCACCACCACCAACTGCCGAGTTGTTGATACGCTGAAAACCCGCTGAAATCCCAAAAGGCCCATTCATATATTGAACGGCCGCAGTGTAAGTGGAGCCTCTGTTGACGCTCCCGGGTACACCACCAAACGCATATGATCCACCAACGGTCAGACCTCGAAAGCTCGGGGAAATATAAACGAGTTCGTTGTTGATTCGATACAGCGTGTCCAGGGAGTCGATATCGCCTGGATGCGCGCCTGTATATCCCGTAAGCCATTTCGTTGGGCTGTTTGGAAACAGGAGAGTGTAGTACGGAGTGTATTGACGTCCGATCGTCACCGTACCGAAATCGGGGTTGTCGAAACCCACATACGCCTGTTTTCCAAACATCGTTCCGGAATATGAAACCTGGCCAGTGGTCGGGCTGAAACCGGACTCAAGCCTGAAAATTGCGTTCGTTCCTCCGCCCAGCGCTTCCTTTCCTACAACTCCAAACCGGCTACCCGCCCAGACCGCATTGACCATCTTGACCGCAGAGTGCCCTCCAGTGGTCGATCCGAGTGAGGTTTGACTGCTCAGATAGCCAAAACCTGCGTCTACTATCCCGTAGAGTGTCACAGAGTTTTGTGCACTTGCAAGGTCGCTCGCCAGCCCCGCTGCGATCGCTATGAAAACCACTCTCTTTTTCATATTGTCTCCTCTGCCGAATACGCGACGCTTAAATCGTCAATTGTGAAAAAATCATGCAAAACTATTCGTAATCCTAAATACAGAAAATATTCTTGATCCGATTCTTAATCGACCATATTAGGATGATCGACGGAACACTAATTGATATCCGTCAGCTGTCCTCAGAGAAATGCGTGTTGAATCCATCCCAAACGCTGTCGTAATCTTCCTGTCGATGCGGGGCACTCAATGCGGTTGCTGTCGGACGGAAAACATGACGACTCTCAAACATGAAAGCCAGCGTGTTATCGAGTTTGTGCGGCTCAAGCTTTGCATTGCTTGCCTTCTCGAAGGTCGCAGCATCAGGGCCGTGCGGGAGCATGCAGTTATGCAGGCTTATGCCACCCGGTACAAATCCTTCAGCTTTCGCATCATAGACGCCCCGTACGAGTCCCATGAGTTCGCTCATCACGTTTCGATGAAACCATGGTGGTCGGAACGTGTCTTCGGCCACCAGCCAGCGCGGTGGGAAGATAACAAAGTCGCAGTTTGCAACACCGGGAGTGTCGGTGCCCGAGGTAAGTACGGTGTAGATTGAAGGATCGGGATGGTCAAAGGTGATTGTCCCGACTGCCATAAAACGTGCGAGGTCGTACTTAAACGGGACAAGATTTCCATGCCACGCGACCACATCTAACGGCGAATGTTGCTGCGTTGTTTCCCAGAGATTTCCCATAAAGCGGTTAACGATCCGAACCGGACGATCGTTTGCGTCGAAGGCCGCGACGGGCGCGAGAAAGTCACGAGCATTTGCGAGGCCATTGCTCCCGATCGGTCCCAATTCAGGAAGACGGAACGGAGCACCGTAGTTCTCACAGATATATCCGTAAGCCGTGTCATCACGTAGGTCAACCCGGCAGCGCAGGCCGCGCGGGATGATTGCAATTTCGCCTGGAGCGACCGCAAGTTTTCCCAGTTCCGTATGGATCAGCAACGCGCCGGATTGAGGAACAACCAGCATCTCCCCATCTGAATTGACCATGTATCGATCGTTCATCGACACATTTGCGCGATACACATGGACAGCGCATCCTGTCTGCGTTCCTACGTCGCCGTTGCCTGCAACTGTTGCTATCCCGTCGACGAAGTCCGCTTGTCCGTCGGGCATGGGCCAAGGATTCCAACGAAGGCGGTTTGCCGGTGTCTCGGCGTCGTGGAAGGGTGCGCTTTGCCAATAACCGTTTGCAACGCGTCGCATCGTGCCTTGCATCGCGGCGGGCCGACGGCGATACATCCACGTGCGCAGGTTGTGGTCACGAGGTGCAGTAAATGCAGCTCCAGAAAGGAGTTCCGCATAGAGACCGTGTGGCGCACGCTGCGGGGAATTGCGTCCAACGGGGAGGGCACCAGGTAGTGCTTCGCTCTCGAAGCGGTTTCCAAACCCGCTCATATAGCCGATGGTGGCTGTGCTATCCCGTGTGTTCACGCTTCGCCTCCTTGCCATTGGGGCGTGAAAAATGAGGCTGGCTTGAGGATGCGGGACTCTTGCGACTGCAAAAGAGGCAGCATCTTCTTAACGTATGCCCGAAAGCTTTCGTCGGCGATGAGCGTGGAGCGACGCTGCTCACGTTCGACCAGATCGGTGTACGCCCACATGTGCACAATCTGGTTCAGGCCGCCGATTTCAGTCGTGTAGTAACCGACCATGCGGCCGAGAATCCGTTTTTGCGTCTCAAGACCCTCGGCCTCATAGAGAGCAAGGTAGTCTCGCCACTTTCCCGGAAGGGTCGTGTAAATGCGCTGTTCAACTAACACGTCGAAAATCCTCAAGTTCAAGTTCGGTTAGCCGGGGCGATCGTTGCCGTGCACGATCCGAAGCCAATGCTCCTGAATCCCGGCCGAGCGCAATGACCGCGCAGGGTGATTTCATCTCCATCTTCAAGCCACGTCCGGATCTCCCCCGTGGGCAGGTGCAGAGGCCGACTACCCCCTTTGGTAATCTCGAGAAGGCTTCCCAATGCGTTGTCACCAGCCCCAGATACAGTGCCAGAACCAATGAGATCGCCGGTATCTAGCGAACTGCCATTGCTGGTGTGATGCGTCACCATCTGCCCGAAGGTCCAGTAAAGATCGGACGCGTCGGAACTGGATAGATGGAATGGCGCCGCTCCCGTTTCGCGCATTGCGCGGGTGCGAACGAAGGCCTCCAGCGTGACTTTTAAACCTCCTTCCAATCGGTCCGCGTCATCGGACAAATATTCGAGGGGAGAGGGGTCATCGGTCGGCCGGGCAAACGCCGGGGTGCGAAACGGAGCAAGCGCTTCTGCGGTGACGATCCACGGCGAGACGCTCGTTGCAAACGTTTTGGCAAGAAACGGACCGAGTGGCTGGTACTCCCATGCCTGAATATCACGCGCCGACCAGTCATTCAGAAGCGAAAACCCAAAGATGTGATCCCACGCGTGGCGGAGTTGAACGGGGTCTCCAGCCACGCTCGGGCTTCCGATATACGCACCCAGCTCAACTTCGTAATCGAGGCGCATCGCTGGGCCGAATGAGGGCAGCGGTTCCTGTGCGGCTTTCGTCTGTCCGTGAGGTCGGGTAACAGGAACTCCACTTACGCGGACGCTATTCGCCCGGCCGTTATAGCCGATTGGAACGTGCTTGTAGTTCGGAAGCAGGGGAGCATCGGGCCGGAACAGACTGCCGGCATTCGTCGCATGATGGATTGACGCAAAGAAATCGGTGTAGCCAGCAATGCGGACGGGCGACAAAATGCAGCAGTCCGCGGCTGCCGAAAGCGCGCTTTGAAGCGTGTTTTGTCCGGTTGCGTTGCCTTCAGTGAGCAATTCAACTAGTCGCGCTCGAAGCGCACTGACAGAGGCGTTGCCGAGCGCCATCAACTTGTTTAACGACGAGTTGTCACACGCGTACGCTGCATCTCGCGCAATCCCGTCGAAAGCAGAAATGCATTTGCTGACATCGAGAATGGACTCGCCGATCGCGACGCCGCAGAAAATTCGGTCTGCTTGTCGCACAACGCCAAACGGGAGATTTTGGATCGGGAATTCGGTTCCGTCGAAATTCGCCGACGGCACCCAGCTTCGTCGAGAAGGATCGTGTGTCTGATTCAGGAGGACGCTCACAATGTAAATCCTCCGTCGATTACGATGTGCGTGCCTGTTGCCGTCCTGAGATGGCTGATGCAGGCAAGGGCCGCAGTCGCCACGTCATCCGGAGTCACAATCCGCCCAAGCGGGGTCTTCGCCGCCTTGTCTTCAAGCTCGTCGCGGTTTCGCCCACCGACGAAGTCGGTATCAACAGAAGCCGGAGAAACACAAAGAAAGCGAATTCCCTTACCAAATGCCCTCGCGAACGACTTCGTCATGACGTCAACTGCAGCCTTAGACGCGCAATATGCGATGTTGCTGCCGGCACCTGTGAATGCGGAAACGGACGAGATATTCACAACCACTGCGTCGCCAGACTCTTCAAGCAAAGGAATGAGTGCGCGTGTGATGGCGAACGTTCCGCCGGCGTTTGCAAGCAGGATCTCATTAAATAGACTCGGATCAAGCGAATCGAGATCCCGATGGGGAATCCGACGCGTGTAGCCTGCCGAGTTGATCAGGATATCGACCTTGCCAGCCTGGGCACCCAACTCTTTCACAAGTACGTCGAGGGGATAGCCTTCGTCGGTCGCAACCAGAGGTATCTGCATGCAGCGATGTCCCGATCCGGGAAGTGTGCGCCTGATTTCCTCGGCTCGTTGAGCGCCCGAGTTGTAGCCGATAACGACCTGTGCTCCTTGAACGGCGAGTTGCCGAACGCATGCGGCACCAATGCCGCTGCTTCCACCGGTCACCACCGCGAGCTTGCCGGCGAGTGTGCCTTGGAGGTGGCTGTCGTTATCGCGAAGCTTTGAATGTTCATTCATCGACTTACTCTTTTCCAGATTGGCAGCTACGACAAAATCTGTCACAGCGATTCTTCCGATTGGTTCTTAACTAGCGAACCGCCCACGGTAATGCGAATGTCCGATTAACGAACACGAATCGAGATTGTGCGCGGCCTGAAGGCAACTCATGAACAATTGCGATACGTTCACGTTGACCTGGCAAGCTGCACTGGAGCTCCGACGGCAGCACGCAGTTTCGTTTCTACCGTTTTCACTGCTTTTTTCAACGATTCGGCGGTGAACGCGATCTTTCTTTCCGTCATCCGCTGACTCAAGGCCGCTACACTTAATGCAGCGATGGGCTGCCCGAAGCTGTTGCAGATAGGAACCCCCACTGCAGCGATCCCGAGCGTCACGCGATTACGGATAACCGACATACCACGGGCACGAGCTTGCAAGCAGGCCGTCTCGACCTCATCCACACTAAGGTGGCCAAATGCGGGCAGCGAAGCGGCGATCCGATTGAATATTTCATGCCTCTCGTCGTCGCCAACGGCTGAAAGGATTGCCATGCCGCCGGCTCCTACTCCAAGAGGGCGCCGACTACCGATCTCCAGCACAAGTGCACGCACTGGAAAGCTGCCCTCACAACGGTGCATGCATACCGCTTCAAAGCCGCTACGAACGACCAGATAGGCGGTGTCACCCGTAGTCTCGGCAAGGGATTCCATTTGAGGCTGACATACGTCCCGGATATCGTGCATCGTTGAGCATGCGACACCCAACTCAAACGCGAGGGGTCCGAGTCGATATCTTCGGGTTTCACCGCTATGCTGAACAAGTCCCTCGCTCAGCAGTTGACGCAGAACCCGGTGTACCGTCGGGTGAGGTATACCCGTTTTACCTGTAAGCTCTGTCAGTGCGAGGCCGCGAGATCCCGCCGTCGCTAGCAATTTGAGCAACAAGACCCCGCGTTTCAGTGAGCCGGCATCTGAGATTTCTGCGACGCTGTTCATCCTGTGGTCCCAACTCTACTTTTGGTGCAGGGAATTACACTTTCAACGCGCGTTTAACCTGCGCTGGTCTCGAGGCCTTTTACGACTTCTCCGAGCGCGACTGAAGATTCAAACCACGCCGTTACCCCGCCAACTTCGATTGTGATAGCTGCAGCTTCGATAATTTCACCTGGAGTGGCGCCAGCCTTCGCGGCAAATTGTGCGTGGCGAGCCGCCAACGGGGGTTTGCCATCCGCTGCATTGACTGCCGTCAGGATCAGGTGCACCTCGCGCTCGCTGAGCGCGTTCTGGTTCCAGGCGTTGTTACGAATTGTCAAATAGCGCGCAAGCGCTTTAGGCGCATACTTTGCAAGCGGAGCTGCCCACTCGGGAAGGTCTCCATCCGACATCAATTGCACTAGTGCTTCGTCGACAGTTAGCGTGCTCGGACTCGGGTTTGGCGCGGGCGGGTGCTCCCCCTTCTTGAGTAACGCCGCTGCCATGAGATCAGCAGGCCCGAAGCCGCGCGAGCTGAGAATGAGCGATGCGGCGGCCCATGCGGTATCAGGATGAACACCGCTTTCGAGCGCACGACTCATTTCCACGTGTGTTTCTGATGGCCAGCCTTTCACGGCATGCGATGCTGCGAGAATCAGGGCTTTGAAGCCGGGCTGCAGATAGCCTGTCTCGCGGCTGGTCTCTTTGAGGCCGGCCCAGTCAATAGCGTCGCCGACTTTTTCAGTTTCGTTCGTCATCTGTTTGTCCTCAGTGGTGAGCAATGGATGCATCCTGATCACCGGCTGGCTACTGGCTTCGCCGATGTACTGTGGAAGTCGCTTTCCAACGTGTAACGCTCATATTCGGCGACTGACATGGGGGTGGCGTTTGGATCTCCGAGCTTTTCGAGCGGAATGCGCGAGGTCTCCTTCGCCGTCCATGCTCCGATCGCGGCGAGCACACAACTGACCATGCAGATTGAGCCGACGGTCAGCGGAACGGCGTCGACGGAACCTTTGGTGGCAATCATGCTGCTGAGGGCAGGGAAGAACGCCGTGAGTGCATAGCCCACCTGGGTCGGGAATGCGACCGCACTGACTCGCACGCTCGTCGGGAACAATTCCTGAAAGAACGCGGGGAAGACGGCGTTATAGCCCTGATAAATAACCCCCCACATCACCACAGCCGTCGCCAGAGCCATATATGGCAGGCGTGCGTTGATGAAGTAGAGGAATGCGTACATGAAAAGGCCCGAGCCAAGAGCACCCGCAACAAATACGGGCCTGCGACCGACGACATCGGACAGTCGTCCCACGAACGGGATGATCAGCACCGCAACGGCGTTTCCGATCACCGGAATCCAGAGAAAAGTCGTTTTGTCGAGATTCAAGCCGTACGTCGGTTGTGTTGCATACGCAGTTCCGAACACGGTCACCGTCACGAACACCGCGCTCACGAAGATCATCAGGAAAACGCGGCCCATGTTCGCTTTGTGAGTACGGAATGCCTCGCGCAACGGACTAGCTGGAACGTCGTGACGTGATTGTTCCTCTTGGAATGCGGGAGTTTCATCAACGCTGCGGCGGATGAGATACCCGATCAATACGACGACAGCACTGAACATAAAGGGGATACGCCAGCCCCAGCTTTGCAGCGCAGCCTCTCCGAGGAGTTTGGGCATAGGAAGAAACGCGGCTGCGGCAAGCAACTGCCCGGCGATGTTGCCCTGGATGGTGAAGCTGCAGAAGTAACCACGCCTTCCGAACGGTGAATGCTCAAGCACCATCGCGGCTGCTCCTGATTGCTCACCGGCGACCGCAATGCCCTGGATCAGACGCAGAAGGACAAGCAGAACGGGAGCCCAGAGGCCGATTTGGTTATATGTAGGCAGACAGCCAACAAGGAAGGTTGCTGTGCCCATCATCAACATCGAGATGACAAGCACGCTCTTTCGTCCATGTTTGTCACCCCACTGACCCATGATGATTGCACCGATCGGACGTGCAAGGTATGCGACACCAAACGTGCCGAGGGAGGCAGCAACAGAAACCACGGGGTTACCCGTAGGGAAAAACTGCTGTGGGAAAATCAATGCAGTCGCGGTGGCATAGATGAAGAAGTCGTAGTATTCGAGCACACTACCAATCCAACCACTCCATGCCGCTTTTCGCGGATTTTTTTCAACGGTGGCGGCCGACATGGAACGCGCGGCCGATGGGAAATTGCGATTGTTTGGCACAAGCTGTCTCCTGTAACTGCTGACGGTGTGTATCGTTCCGGTATCGGACGAGGCACTTATTTTCTGCTTCGTTTTCGTGTATTCGAGTTTTTACGATAGCATTGGGCCGAGTGCGCCGACTTACCCAAAACGCCTCAAGTTCGCCTCAACACAAATCGTTGCCGTCGACGTGTCCGTTTAATGGACGTTCCCCTCCCGGGCGACCAGACAAACTTCCCGGTGCACCCACTCGATAAACGGGTCCAGACTTAATTTCGTCTGAGCCGGTGCTTTGTCCGTTATACCGCCAAACGCCTAAAGAACGCCTCATGCGACGCAAGTCCCGTTTTTCGGCAGATCCGGCTGATACCATCCCTATCAATTCGATTCGTTCGGACAACATGGGAGATGCTGTGATGCAGGAGCTGGTCGGTAACACGTTTGGATATTTACACCTCGCGTCTTTGACGAGCGCGTTCGATGCGCTCGCGGCTGCCGGATTCTCAAAAACGGAAATCGTCGTGTCGGAGCCCCACTTCGATATGTTGCGAGCCAGCGACGCGGAAATGTCCGCTTTGAAGCATTACGCGGACGACGCGGGGATCAAGGTGGTGTCGATTAATCCCGGGGGACAAGACCTCGTGAGTGCAAACCGCGACATTCGTGCGCTCGCGGCACAGACCTACGACAAGGGTCTCGATTTTGCTGCGACCATGGGGGCGGATGTCCTAGTCGTCGTGCCGGGGCGACGTAGTCCACTGTCTCCGATGCCGCTTGATCGTGCAATGGGCTACTTTGACGAGACGCTTGATCGGTTATTGCAGCGATCAAGGTTAATGGGCATCACGTTGGCGCTTGAAACATGCCCGTTCGATTTCCTTAGTTCCATTCAGGAGTTGCGTGTTGTGCTCGAACGCCACGGTAACACCGGCCTCGGATTGACACTCGACGTCGCGAATGTGTATTTCTCAAAGTTGGATGTAGCCGACCAGGTCGCCGCATCGGTTGGTGCCCTCAAGATGGTTCACGTCAGTGACACGACGAAAACGAGGTGGTCACATTCTGCGATCGGAGACGGGGAGATCGACTTTGCTGCGGTATCGCAAGCTCTGACGCGGATAGGCTACACGGGTGTCTCATCGTACGAACTCGCAGACGGGAAAAATCCCACCAGTCGGCTTGAGGGCGACCTTCAGGCATGGCGCGAAGCGGGTTTCGCACCGGTACGCTAAGCCGCCCTGTTCTTAAATACCCAGACATTTCCCCGATCTCAGCGAGGTTGGCGCCGACTAATCGTGCCCGGCAACGAAGGTCGGGGGAATATTGAAGGGTGTGACCACCTGTACCTGTGATAGGACCGTCTGAGGGGTTCCCGGCAAAATTCCCTTGGCTTGTAGCAGCATTCTGCATGCGCGGCGCAGATCGGCGTGCAGATCGTAGTGGAGAACCGCTGACAGTCGCCGTGTGCGCAGCGACTGTCGGCTATAGTCATCTAACTCATGCGAAACGAAGGCCACAGGCTTTCGACCAATCCGTTCGAAGGCAGTGAGCGGTCCAATATATTGCCCGCCGGGGCAATATACGGACTGGAGCTCTGGACGGGCCTTTAGAATCTCGGCGACTTTAACCTGAGCTGCGTCATCGCGACCCTCCGTGTCCATGAACTCGACAACTTCCCGCTTGGGGCTCAGTGACGCGAGGGTTTCTCGAAACCCCGATGTGCGCTCCTTTTGACCCAACATGTACGGCTTGCTGAGGACTACCAGCACTGGGGTCGCACATGCAGACCAGCCGCTGACGAGGTAGGCAGCTGTAGCGCCGGCCGAACGATTGTCGAGTCCTACAAATGCGATACGGTTACTGGTCGGCAAATCCGTAACGAAGGTCACGGTGGGAATTTTCGCGGCCGCCAGCCGCTGCACAGCTTCGTGCACGGCTGGCTCGTCGGGTGCCTTGAGAATCACACCGGCTGATCCGTGCTTTGCGATGCGGTTGAGATGCTCGATCGAACTGGCTGCCTCGTTCTGCTCGCTTAAGTGAGTGCGTGCGCGCAGATTACCCGGCTTCAGCAGCCGTAGTTCGGCCTCCAGGATTGCCTGCGACGCGTGCGCAAACCGACTGGACGATTGAATTACCAGATCAAAGATGACTGGCTTACGCGACAGTTGGATTTGCGACCGTTGTCGGTCAAGCTCTGCGATAGCGCACTCGACCTGCGCGACAGTTTCCGGTCGGACACCCTCCCGAGTGTGGAGAACCCGATCGACCGTCGCCCGGCTAAGCCCGGATTGGGTTGCGATGTCTGAGATCCGATGTCGATGAAGTCCGGCGGTCATAGCGTGCTAGCGGGTCGTCACAAATGATGAGGCTGTCGGATCGTACGTTCGTTGCGGAACCCGGGCTATCCGGCAATACACCAGTCCCTCCACACACACACACACACACACACACACACAGCGTGATAAAACGGGGCCAGAGCGATTGACTCCAAACCAGATGGTTACTGCAGTCTGGGCTCTTATGCCATGCGCTCGCCCCCGTTCAGCCGGAGTTAGATGATGTTTGTTCGTTGAGCCGTCTACCGGCTCAGTCGATCGATTTCGCCATATCTTCGATGATCTTCTTGGCATCGCCGAACACCATCATCGTCTTGTCCATATAGAACAGGTCGTTGTCGAGACCAGCGTAGCCCGCCGCCATCGAGCGCTTGTTGACGATCACGGTGCGCGACTTGTATGCCTCGATGATCGGCATGCCCGCGATCGGCGACTTCGGATCGTTCTTCGCAGCCGGGTTCACCACGTCGTTCGCGCCGAGCACCAGCACCACGTCGACCTGACCGAACTCGCCGTTGATGTCCTCCATTTCATGGACAATCTCGTACGGCACTTCGGCTTCCGCGAGCAGCACGTTCATGTGACCCGGCATGCGGCCCGCGACGGGGTGGATCGCGTACTTCACGTCCACGCCCTTTTCGATCAGCAGATCGGTTAGTTCCTTCAGCGCGTGCTGCGCGCGTGCGACGGCCAGACCGTAGCCCGGTACGATCACGACCGTTTCCGCGTTGCCGAGCATGAACGACGCGTCTTCCGCCGAGCCCGACTTCACCGGCTTCTGTTCGCCCGAGCCCGCCGCCGCTGCCGCGCCCGCCTCGCCGCCGAACCCGCCCAGAATCACGTTGAAGAACGAGCGGTTCATCGCCTTGCACATGATGTACGACAGGATCGCACCGGATGAGCCGACCAGCGAGCCCGCGATAATCAGCATCGCGTTGTTCAGCGAAAAGCCGATGCCCGCCGCCGCCCAGCCCGAGTACGAGTTCAGCATCGACACCACGACAGGCATGTCCGCTCCGCCGATCGGGATGATGATCAGTACGCCGAGCGCGAACGCGATCAGCGTCATGATAATGAACGGCAGGCACGATTGCGTGAGGAAGAAGATCACGCCGAAGCCGATCATCGCGAGCGCGAGCAGCAGGTTGATCAGATGCTGGCCGGGATAAACGACGGGCGCGCCCTGGAACAGCCGGAACTTGTACTTGCCCGACAACTTGCCGAACGCGATCACCGAGCCGCTGAACGTGATCGCGCCGACGAACGTGCCGATGAACAGCTCGATCCGGTTGCCGTACGGCAGGAAGCCGGGAACGCCTTCCTCGACGCCGAGGCCGAACGCGGCCGGTTCCGACACCACCGCATACGCGATACACACGGCCGCCATACCGATCAGCGAGTGCATCGCCGCGACTAGTTCAGGCATCTTCGTCATCTCGACGCGTGCCGCGACAAAGGCACCGATCCCGCCACCGACCACCAGCGCGACGAACACCAGCGAAAGACCCAGCGACAGATTCGACCCGAGCGCGGCCGTCTGCTCCGCGATCAGCGCGACGGTCGTGAGGATCGCGATCGCCATGCCGACCATGCCGAACATGTTGCCCGTGCGTGCTGTCTTCGGATTCGACAGGCCCTTGAGCGCCTGGATGAAGCAGACGGAGGCGATCAGATAAAGAAGCGTAACGACGTTCAGGCTCATTTACGCACCCTCCTTCGAGCCGCCCGGCGCCGCGACCTTCTTCGGCTCCTTCTTCTTGAACATCTCCAGCATTCGTCTCGTCACGAGGAATCCGCCGAACACGTTCACGGCGGCCAGCGTGACGGCGACCGTGCCGAAGAACTTGCCCGTGCCGCCGACCGTCAGGCCCGCCGCCAGCATCGCGCCGACGATGACGATCGCGGAAATCGCGTTCGTCACGGCCATCAGCGGCGTATGCAGCGCCGGAGTCACGTTCCAGACGACGTGGTAGCCGACGTAGATCGCCAGCACGAAAATGATCAGGTTGATCACGGTATGGGTGATGACTTCCATGATGCGTGTCCCTCAAGCCTTGCGCGTGACTTCGCCGTCACGGGCCAACAGCGTGGCCGCGACGATGTCGTCCGCGAGATCGATATTGAGCGTGCCTTCCTTCGTGATGATCAGCTTCAGGAAGTCGAGCAGATTGCGCGCGTACAGCGCCGAAGCGTCCGACGCGACCATTGCGGCCAGATTCGTATGACCCGCGATCGTCACGCCGTGCTTGACGACGACCCTGTCCGCTTCCGTCAGCGGACAGTTGCCGCCGCGCTGACCCTCGTACTCGGCGCCACGTCCCGCCGCGAGGTCGATCAGCACGGAGCCCAGCTTCATCGACTGCACGGTTTCGACCGATAGCAAGGTCGGCGCCGCGCGGCCCGGAATCAGCGCTGTGGAAATCACGATGTCGGCCTGTTTCGCCCGCTCGTGGACGAGCGCCGACTGGCGTGTGAGCCATGACGGGGGCATCTGCCGCGCGTAACCGCCTACACCCAAGGCTGCTTCGCGTTCCTCATCGGTCTCGTAAGGTACATCGAGGAATTTCGCGCCGAGCGATTCGATCTGCTCTTTCACGGCGGGCCGCACGTCCGACGCCTCGACCACGGCGCCGAGGCGCTTGGCCGTTGCGATCGCCTGCAAGCCCGCGACGCCCGCGCCCAGAATCAGTACGCGCGCAGCTTTCACCGTGCCCGCTGCTGTCATCAGCATCGGCATGAAGCGCGGGTACAGATCGGCGGCAAGCAGCACCGCTTTATAGCCCGCAATGTTGGCTTGAGACGACAGTACATCGAGACTTTGCGCACGCGTGGTGCGCGGCGCGGCTTCGAGCGCGAACGCGGTTATGCCTGCAGCTGCTAGCTTCGATGCGTTGTCCGCATTAAACGGCTCGAGCATGCCGACCAGTACCGTGCCTCGTTTAAGAAGCGCGAGTTCTGAATTAGTCGGGCTTTGAAGCTTGAGAACGAGCTCTGCGCCAAACGCGGCAGCCGCATCGACCATCTCTGCGCCTGCTGCTGTGTACGCGTCGTCCGGATAACTGGCGGGCGTTCCTGCCCCGCTCTGTACGCTAACCCTGTGGCCCTGCGACACGCACTTCCTGACCGTCTCGGGCGTCGCGGCGACGCGTGTTTCGTACGGCCGCGTCTCGGCTGGCACTCCAATGTGCATTTGACTCTCGTGATGACTTTATGGGAATTCGGCCCCCAAAGGCGTCCTCTGTTCGAGGCATATTTTCCACAACACATTAGGGGCGTGCGAGGAGCGCGGCGCGATTGAGGGGTATGCGGTGCTCGTTGAAAGACGTTCTAGTCGTCCGCCGAAACCAGATCCGAGGCTAGTGGGGCATGCTGTCCGTCATTAAATAGAGCAGAATGCTCAGCAATAAACCGTTCAGCCTCAAGAGCCGCCATGCAACCCATTGCTGAAGCCACCGTTGCCTGCCGAAACACCGAATCAGCACAGTCGCCGGCTGCAAAGACGCGCTCCACTGAGGTAGCGGTCGACCACGGAGCCACTTTGATGTAACCACCTTCGTGCATATCAAGAATGTCTTTGAATAGGCTCGTTGCTGGATCATGACCCACAGCAACGAAGATTCCATCGGTTGTCAGATCGGACGCTTCGCCGGTAACTGTGTCACGTAGCCGCAGACCTGTGACCGCCGGATTCGGCTGCTGATCGCCGACAACTTCCTCTACGACGGTATTCCAACAAACCGTCACCGCAGGGTGCGCGAGCAGGCGCTTCTGCATGATCGGTTCGGCACGCAATCGATCACGACGATGAATCAGAGTGACTTTAGACGCGTGATTGGTTAGGTAAAGAGCTTCTTCGACAGCTGTATTTCCTCCGCCCACCACAACAACTTCCTTACCGCGGAAAAAGAAGCCGTCGCACGTTGCGCAGGCAGAGACACCATAACCACCAAACTCTCTCTCCCCGGGAATCCCGAGCCACCTGGCCTGTGCACCGGTGGCGATGACGAGAGTATCCGACTCATACGCATCACCCGATTCCCCCCCGGCTTTAACACCATCACTTGAAACCTTCACGGACTTGATAGTGTCGTAAATGATACGGGTTCCGACGCGCTCGGCTTGGAGGCGCATCTCCTCCATCAACTGCGGTCCTTGGACGCCCTCCGAAAATCCCGGATAGTTTTCGACATCCGTGGTGATGGTGAGTTGTCCGCCCGGTTGCAAGCCAGTGACGAGGATGGGTTCGAGATTAGCCCTTGCAGCATAAATTGCTGCCGTGTAGCCGGCAGGACCGGCACCGATGATCAGTACTTTGGTTCGATGAAGTGTCATGTTGTCCCCACGTTTTACTTTGAAAAAAACTGGCCGGATCGGACCGACCGGGCTTCCGTGCACAAATACAGGCCGCTCTCGGGTTACCTTGATTAATGCCTCGCACGAGGCATTAATGGCTTATAGATTCCCGTCGATTAGCGCAGTTACCTGAGACTTTGTAAGAGCTCCGGATTTCTGCGCGACGATTTTTCCATCCTTGAAGAGAAACAGGGCGGGAATGCCTCGTACACCAAGCTTCATTGCCATACCCTGGTTTTTGTCCACGTTGATCTTTGCGATCTGCACCCGGCCTTCGTATGCTGTTGCAAGCTCGTCAAGGACGGGAGACAGCATCTTGCATGGACCGCACCATTCGGCCCAAAAATCAACCAGCACTGGATTTTGCGACTGAATAACGTCTTGTTCGAAAGAAGAGTCAGTTACCTGTTTGATCTGTTCAATCATCTCCGATCACCGTTTTGGTTTGTGTAAGTCAATTGCTTCAGTTAAACGACGCATGCCCCCGACAGAAGGGCCACGTCCCATCGTTCTGGCTGATCTAGGCTAACAGCAAACCGATGCCTGCCATCCCCCGGAATTGCCTAAAGAACGCATCAGAGGCGCATGGAAAAAATGTTGCGTGTGCGGATCTGAGTTTTCTTGGGGTAAATCGCCTAAAGAACGCCTCAGACCACTCCGACGCGTTTACGGCAGGTGAGGGCGCTGCTATCGTGAAATCGTTGATTGAGCGATTCGCTTGTTACTCACATAACGCTAAATCCTGAGACATGAACCAAACTCTTTCGATTCCGACGGAAGATGCCGTCGAATACATGTTTGAGCGCGGCTGGACTGATGGGCTGCCCGTAATTCCACCGACCCGAGACAAGGTGTCAGCGATGCTTGCCGCGGGCGGGCGGGAAGCCGACGAACTGCTTGGCAGTGTCCCTGCACGCCGCAGGTCGGTGAGCGCAGAGATACTGGCGGCGAACGCCGTGATGGCGGGCTGTCGGCCGGAATACTTTCCTATAGTTGTGACGGCGATGGAAGCTGTGCTCGATCCTGCATTCAACGTAAATGCAGTAGCAACAAGCACAGGCGGCGCTACGGTCTGCATGATGGTAAGCGGCCCGATGGTGTCGCAAATTGGGATGAATGGCGGTCACAATGCAATGGGGCCAGGAAATCGGGCGAACGCGACGATTGGACGGGCGATTCGCCTCACCATGGCAAATGCGCTCGGCGCAAAGTCAGGCATGCTGGACGCGTCATCGCTCGGGCATCCAGGTAAATACACATTCTGCTTCGCCGAACGCGCGCCTGTTGATCCCTGGCTGCCACTCAACGTTCGGATGGGCTACACGGCAGACGATACGACCGTGACGATTCTTGCCGCCGAGGGCCCGCGGCAGGTATCAAACCATCTCAATGAGGACCCCGAGAGCGTCCTGCTCACTTTCGTTGCCGCAATGAAGGCACCTTCCAATTTCATTGTCGGCAAAGGCGGCCAGGTCGCAATAGTGATGGGGTACGAGCACGAGCTCGCGCTTCGACAAGCTGGCTGGACGCAGGACAAAGCCGTCGATTTTCTCGTGGAACACAGCCGAGTTACTCTGGCTGAGCTTGAGGGCGGGGGGATCGCGCTCGACACAGCACAGCACAACATGCAGCCGGGGCCCGACGGTAAGTATCCGGTCGTTAAAAGTGCCGAAGACATCATCCTCGTCAGCGCAGGCGGCCCCGGCTCTGGCTGGTCAGCGATGATTCCTACATGGGCGCCGACAATTCATACGCGTGCACTGACGCGTCGCGTCCGACCAGTCGGTGAAGCGCAGCCGGACTGTGGTGAAGCTGGGTGTGAGGTTCCCTGGCTGCGGAACAGTACGCTTACGTCAAAGGAGAACGAGCATGACAATGATTGAAATCGTGGTGCCGGAAGTGACTGATGCGCCACCAGAGACACAACACAAGTTGGCTGCACGCGCAAAGGGTTTAAGCGAAGCAAGGCTTACGCTCATTGTTAATGGGAAGCCTAAGTCGAAGGAAATGCTGGAGATGATTGCTGAGCGACTTAAGAACAAGGTTAGTATCGCGGCCGTGAACTTCTATCAAAAACCGGCCGCCACGCATGTGATCGACGAAGAGGAAGTGGCTACTATCGTTGAATCATCGGATATTGTCATCGCAGGCCTCGGCGATTGCGGTGCTTGTTCTGCAAGCAGCCTCGCGGACGCAGTAAAGATGGAGATCGCGGGCGTCCCGGCGACGGTGCTCATTACCGATGTCTTCACGGGAAACGTGGCTTCGTTCGCAGCGGCAATGGGTATGCCTGGCTATCACACTGTTACCGTGCCGCATCCGGTGTCGTCGAAATCAGATAAACAGCTCGAGCAATACGCGAATGCCGTCGTCGATCAGGTCGTGACACAGTTGACTAACTTTGCTGACCGCGTAGAGATTGTGTAAACGTGAGGCGCTGGTCAGACGTCTCCGTTAATGAGACGTCGTTGTGGTTTTGCACGGTCACCGGTGCGATATATTGATAAATATACCTAGTAAATGGTTTTGCGAAATTAAAGGTGAGGACAATGGAGACAGGCTTGAAACGATTTGAGGGTTCGGTGGTTGCGATCACTGGCGCGGCTGGGGGACTGGGCAGTCAAATAGCGGAAGCATTTCGCGCTGAAGGTGCACGCGTATCGTGTACAGACATTCGCAAACCTGATTCGGTCGATCCAGCAGACTTGTGGACGGTCGGTAATATCGTTCAAACTAGCGACGCAAATGCCTTTGTTGAATCCACTCGAGAGAGATTCGGAGCATTACACGTCCTCGTGAACTGCGCGGGAGCAGTAGGGCGCTCAATGGTGCATGCGATCGAAGACGATGACTGGGACCGCGTGGTCGGGGTAAATCTCACGGCAACGTTCAAATGTACGAGAGCGGCACTCAAGATCATGCGCAGCCAAGAGGGCGGAGTAATTGTGAATGTGGCCTCTCAAGCTGGTGTTCGCGTCCAGCCTAATATGGCGCACTACAGCGCCTCGAAGGCGGCTGTGCTCCAGTTCACAAAGAGCGTAGCATTAGAATATGCGCCAAAGATACGATGCAACTCCGTCACGCCAGGCCTGATTGAAACTCCGCTCGTTCGGCAAGCATGGATCGAATTTGCCAATCAGGTTGGCATTACCTTTGAAGAAGCGCGGGCGCAACGACTGAGCGTTATACCGCTGCAGCGGTTTCAGACAGCGCAAAATGTCTCTGACGGCATCCTTTTCCTCGCATCGAAAGAGGCTTGCACAATCACAGGCACGAATCTCGATGTGAGCGCCGGAGAATTGATTCCTCGGTGAACAGATTTTCTCGAAAGTTTTCTTACGACAGTTAACTTTGTGCAAAACTCGCGATCTACGAGACCCATCCCGCCTATTGTTGCGTTGCAGCCGTGAATAGAGCACGCACTGACCCGACATGGGTCGTGTCAATCATGCGCTATCCCCGTCTTCACTGACGAAGCCTGTTACGGGCTGCATTATCGGCGGGGCTGACGATCCGGTGTGCAGCAAGGGGTCACCTTGATTTTGGCGCACTTTTTCGGTTAGAAGGAGCCCGGCTACGTGCGGTTTTGCGGGCTGATATCGGAGTTTAATCAAGGGTCTGCTGTCTGCCCCGAACCGTCCCGAGATGGGGTCGCCTTGATTTCGGTGTCAGAATCGGGTTAAGACGAGGACCGTCTGACAAGGGTTCGCCTTGGGGCCCCAAATAAATGTGATTTATAATCAGTGACTTGCTGTCTCCCCCTTTCCACGGGCACTTACCTTCGCAGCATGTCCGGCCGACGAGTGCGATTCGCCTCGCCTGTCACTCTCCCGATTGACTCGAGGACGGCTCCGAAATCGTAACGGCTTGCAGTCGACCATCTCAGCGCGGTTGAACGATGTGCCAGACCGTGTTGAGACCGTCACCTCCGTGATCACCGGGCTTCTTATCCATGAGGCCGCGATATAGCGGTTTTCCTTCAAACGCCCATTGCCGTTCCCCATGACCATTGTTGAGCAACTGTAGCGAGCCAGAAGGCACGTCACCTGGCGCTGCGAGGGCCGGAGGAAAATTTCTCGCGCAGTCTCCTTCGCAAGACTTTGAATCGGGGAATCCACTGCCATTGAAGACATACAACGTCATGTTGTGCTCGTCGACAAGCCTTCCATCGCGCTCGTGCGGAGGCGCCGCCCAACTTGCGGTGATGGTAAGGAATATTAAAAATGCAACGAGTGCTTTCATGTTGATGCTCCTGGTGTCAACATGGCGTCGGATCGATTGCGCCGACGGTTGGGGCGAAGATCATTGCCGGTCACTGCGGCGCCATGATGCGCAATACCGGATGGCCGGCCATGTTCTTGAGAGGAAAGTAGGATCGACGGGATTTTGCGTCGACATACAACACATGGGCATTCGAGCCGACTCGGCCGTCGCCCAGCTTCGAAACACGTGTTCCTTCGATTCGAAACATCGACACGACGCCTGCCTCGCCGGCCACATAGACGATCTTCGATGTAGGATCGAACGCAAGTACGTCCGGATCGCGGCCTAGATCGAAGAACTCCACGACCTTCATGGTTCGCATATCGAGCACGATCAGACGACTGTTACCCTCACAGGCGATGAACGCGAGGCGAGATTCAGGCACGATGAGCAGACCGTGATTGCCTTTTGCTCCAGGTAGATCTATGCGCGAAGCGATGGTGTCAGTGGCCGGGTCAATCTCGACCAATTGTCTACGTGTCTGAACGTTGACGAAGACATGTCGCGAGACGGGATCGTATTGGCTGTTACCCGCCTCGCCACCCAGCGCAATCGTGGCGATGCGCTTGTTCGTCGAAACGTCGATGACTGTCTCGGTGTTGCCGGTCTCGTCGGAGACGTAGAGCTTGTGGGCGCACGGTACATAAGCCATACCGTCCGGATAGACGCCCCCCGGTATGCGTGCCACAACATCAAATGTCTCTTCGTCGATAACGACGATCTCGTTCGTCCCCGTGGCCGATGCGTACACACGACCCAATTCCGGCACCACGAAAACACCATGCACGGATGAGATATGTGGGATCGTTGTGATCACGCGTGCGCTTCGGGTATTGACCACGACGATCTCACTGTCGCCGAGATGGGCGATGAAGAGGAGATCTGTCTGCGGGTCACCGCTCGCATAGTCCCAGCGGGTCGGTCGGCCTGGTAACGGCAGATCGACGACATGTCGAAGGGGTAGGGTGGCCAACTCGAGATCATCTGCCGCTGAAGCGCCTCTCGAAAACAGCGCCGCCGCTCCGCAGACGGCAAAGAGCGACAGCGTCGTCAAAATCACTGCGCGAGTGAGCGGCAGGACGAAGCGTAGCCTTATGCGCCTTGTCTTCATGATGAGCCGGCGTTGATTTCGACATGACGAAAAGCACTCAGCAGCGAGAGGTCGTAGATGATCTTGAGCGCCCCACATGCGATCAACGGTGCGCCAAGCCAGCCAAGTCCGATCAACCCGCCCGCAAGCGTCGGGGCGATGGCCGCGGCGAGGCTACGCGGCACGGCGGTAAAGCCAGCGGCCGCAGGGCGTTCCGCTGGAGTGACGACAGCCATGACGTATGCGCTGCGAGTGAGCACGTCGAGCTGCGAAAGTGCGCTGCGCATCAGCAGCATGAGAAGCGCGAGCGGCAGCGATGGCATGAATGCCGCGGCAATGAGGCACAGACTCGATGGAATGTGCGTGAAAACCATCGTATTCAGCAGGCCGATTCTGCGTGCCGGCGGCGCCGCCGCCAACTGTGAACCTGCGCTCAGCAAGCCGTCGCAGAATCCGCGCAGGCTGCGCGCCACGAGCAATCGCCAAACATGTGGATCGACGCCTTCCGGCGCAAGCCATGTCGAAGGGCGGGTGATGATCGAAAGCATCGCTGCACGCGCGTTTGACCTGGTTACATCCGGGTAGTGGTGGAGAGCATGGCGGAATTCAATCTCATCGCTGCGTCGTCCCAATTCACGATGTTGAAAAGCTGATTGACATACTCGGGCCGGCGATTCTGATATTTCAGATAGTAGGCGTGCTCGAAGACATCAAGCACAAGAATCGGCTCGATGCCCCCTGCGGTGAGTTTCTGATGGTTTTCACACTGGAGGATCATGAGCTTGCCCGTCGCCGGCAGGTAGCCGACGATGCCCCAACCCGACGCTTCGATTGCGATCGTTGCAGCGATGAGTTGAGCCGCGAATCGCGCGTACGATCCGAAATTCTTGTCGATGGCCTTCGCGAGTTCATTGCGTGGCTCGCCCCCCTTTCCGGACACGCTCGTCCAATAGACCGTGTGCAGGATGTGGCTGGACAGCTGAAACGCAAGCTCTCTTTCATGGTATTTGACGAGCGCGAAATCACTGGTATCGCGCGCCTTCGCCAAAGCGTCCTCGGCCTTGTTCGCGGCCGCGACTGCAGGTTTATGGTGGAAGTTGTAGTGAAGCTCGACCGTGCGCGCGTCGATGACCGGTTCGAGCGCGTCGTATGGGAAGGGAAGCGGCGCGGCCGCATACTTGCCGTCCGAATCGGTCAGCTTGTCCCTATACGCGCCCTGATCGGCGGCTTGGGCTAACCGCGTCTGCGCCAACATCATGCCTGTGCCGACGGCAGCGGAACTCTGTATAAAAGTACGACGGGTTGCCATGGTTTTCTCCTCGCAACGTCGCTCATGCGCGCCTTCACTGCGTGTACAGGTGAACCAGCGGATAGACGCCAAGCCCGATCAAGGCTGCAGCGGCCACGATGACAGGCTCTTGCAGCTTCTTCACTCGCCACAGCAGGAGGACGGTCGCCAGGGCCAGTAAAGCGGTGGGCCAGTCGACGATCGAACGCTTCGCAATGACAATGACTGATCCCGTGATGGCGCCGACCGCCGCAGCGGTAATGCCGTCGACAAATGCCTTGACAGCGGGAAGCCGCCCATACTTCTTGAAATATGGTGCGGGCAACACGGTGAAGAGGTAGCAGGGCAGGAAAGTCCCGGCTGCAGCGACGCAGGCGCCGGACAGGCCTGCGACCAGATACCCAATGAAGCCAACCGTGATGACGACCGGCCCTGGTGTGATCATGGCGACGGCTACCGCGTCGACGAACTGCTTCTCGTTGAGCCAGTGGTGCTCGGTGACCACTCCGCCATACAGAAACGGGACGATCGCCAGGCCTGAGCCGAATACGAAGGCGCCCGACTTGGCAAAAAAGACACCGATCTGCGCCAACAACGACAGGTCGATACCGCTCAGCACACCGCCCAACGCTGGTGCCTGTGCCGAAGCCAGCGCGTTGACTCCGCCCCTGCCCAGCCAATGCGGCGGGGACTTACGCAACCAGTTCACGACTCCGCCAGCAATGAAAAGCCAGGCAATCTCCGATTCGGTGATGACGGTAACAGCCGCGAGCACGACGAAGATGCACCACAACAGCTTGTCAGATCCAAGCGTCTTTTTCGTGAGCTTGTAGGCGCTCATGGCAATAATGCCTACGACAGCGGCTCCGACGCCGTAGAACACGGCCTGCATCCAGGACAATCCGCCGAAGCGCGAGTACGCCCAACCCAGTGCTACCACCATCAGAAACGAAGGCAGCACGAAGGCAATTCCGGCAATCGTTGCGCCCAAAATCCGGTAGTGAACGTAGCCCAGATACATTCCCAACTGAGCGGCGAGCGGACCAGGCATCATCTGGGCGAGCGCGAGACCTTCCCGATAGTCCGTATCGCTGATCCATCCGCGCCGCTCGACCAGATCACGGTGCATGTAGCCCACGAGCGCGACCGGGCCACCAAAGCCGAACGTGCCGAGCTTCAGCATGTAGAGCATCAATTGGCCAAGGGAATAGGAAGGCGCGGTCGCTGCGGTCGTGCTCATGCGCTGCCTCCGGATTCCGTGGTCTTCGCATTTGCCGCGAAGTGCGTGTACATCGAGTCGAGCACGCGACTCATCTCCTCGAGCAGCACGTCGTCGTCCGCCGAGCGCTCGCGGGCGCCCGACAGGATAGCTTCGAATCCCACCGCTTCAGGCACGGCAGGCCCACCCACGTCGAGCGCATGTACCATCGCGGCGAGTCGCAGCAAGCCGGTGTCACGCTCCAGATCGAAGCTCGCGAGCAACACCTCGAAGGTGACGCGCTCGCCGATGTGTGTGAATGCCGCGCCATCGAAATCGAAGCCGAGCGCATTGGGTGGACAGGCCTCGGGGGAGGTCACCCAGATGAAGCGGGCGTCCGGGTCGATGAAGCGCCGAATCAGCCATGCGCTCGCCACGCGATCGACCCACAGGCGACGGCGCGTCGCCCATGTGCGCCCTCGATAGTCCGTCCGAGACAAAACCCGAATCACGCGCTCCGACGAATGCGGTTCGCCGGGAGACAGCACGGTATCGACGTGCGCCATGAAATCCTGCCAGGCTGCCTCGGCGCGTGTGGTGGCCTCATTCGGAAAGTAGTCGATTGCAACGAGGGTCTCGTAATCCTTGCGCAAGCGGCGAAGCAGGCGCGCAAGCTCCGCTTCGGACTGGCTGGTCACCGATTTACGGGCATCTGCGAGGCTGCGAATCAGCTCCGCGTAGTCATCGGAGCGGTCGAACAGTCCACGAAACTCCTGCTCCTGCGTCAGATCGAGGCTCGGTGCGCGCAGCAGATGCGCGGTGCCCCCGCTTTCGCCTATCGCGGTTGCCAACTCTCGGAGCATGGCCTCCCGTTCAGGCGTATGCGGCAGAACGTAAATGCCGTCGCGAAGCACCGCGCATCCCTTGGCTTTGAGCGCGCGCCAGAAGCGCATGCGGGCCGTGGCGTTCTCGGTGGGCAGCGTCAGGACAAGAAGGGACCAAGTCGAAAATTCGCTCATGTAGACTATGTTACGAAACAGTTGCGTACTCTACAAGTTAATTTTCACTTGATCTTTTCTCACATGGGTCGATTCGCGATCTGCAGACGGTGAGAGAAAAACAGCGTTTGACGCACCGCATCTATCCATAGATAGATGAAAAGATGAGCCTACGTGGGCTAACTTCAACGTCGATTGCTGGGGATCTGAGACGGCGATCCCGATGTCACCCTCTGTTCTGGCAGGCGGAATGAAGTCATCGAAGCGACGGCGTCCTCGAGAACGGGAGCACTTCCACGAAAAGTCGAGAAGCGTGCTTTCCATTGCGCGATCCATGGCTGCAAACCGATACAGTCACGCCCGGACGCGGCCACAAAGCCAGAATCGCGGGTTGAAATTCGCTGCGGATCTAACGTGTCGATCATCTCGATGCCCGCGAACTTCCCCTGCGACGCGTGGAGACTCTCCTCGCCCACAGCGGCTTTCAGCGCAACGACACGGGGCGTCGATCGAACGGCTGGCCGCGAATGTTCATTTGCTACGCGGCCACTTCGGATGCTTCTCATCGATATTGAATGCATGCGAATGCTCCCGTGAGCCTCGTCTCTGACCCGACGCGAGATGTGCGTCATCCTCGGTGCTTGGATGCTCATGCGCGACGACGTCCGGATCGTTGGCGGGCCAGAGCCACCAAGCTGCACTCACACCCACCGCCGTCAGCACCGCCAGCACGACGAATGTCAATGGCATCCCGAGTCTCGCGCCGACAAACCCTGCGATCGGGTACGCGATCAGCCAGCCAACATGGGACAGCGAAAACTGTGCTGCGAACACGGCAGGGCGATCGGAAGCCGCAGCCGATCGCCGCAGCAGGCGACCACTCGGCGTCAGTGTCATCGAATATCCAACTCCAATGACAAACCACGCGACCAGAAACGCCGGCCATTCAATGCGTCCGCCGATGCTGGACACGATCGAACCGGCACCCAGCGCGACGGCCATCAACGACGAGCCAAAGAGCATCGCGGGTCGGTCGGGGCGCTGATCCAGAAGCCGAGGAAGCAGAAGCGCCATCAACATCGAACCGAAGCCAAAGGCTGCGAGAGCGAAGGGCACGTCCGAACTCGGCCGCCGGAGCTTGTCCTCGACGTAGACCACCGTATTGACGATAACCATGGAGCTTGCCGCCGCCGCGGAGAGATTCAGGCCCAACAGACCGAGGAGGCGGGGCGTTCGTAGATAGATGGAAATCCCACGGAACGTCTTCGCATAGATGCCACCTGCGATCTGCGCCGCGCGCGATTGCGGCAGCCGAACGGACACCACGAGCGCGGCGGAGCAAAGAAAGCCAATCACGGTACCGCCGAACAACCAGTGAAAGCCGATCACCGTCAACAAGGCGGCTGCCAGCATCGGGCTCACGAGACTTTCCATGTCGTAGGCGAGCCGGGAGAGCGAGAGCGCACGCGTATAGTCCTTCTCGTCAGGTAACACGTCCGGAATGGTCGCCTGGAATGTCGGTGTGAACGCGGCCGATGCCGACTGCAGGAGAAAGATCAAGATGTAGATCTGCCAGGTCTGCGTGACGAATGGCAGGGTGATGGCGACACCCGCGCGCACCAGATCCATGGCAACCAGGAACGTCCGACGCGGTAGGCGGTTCGCGAACGCGCCCACCACGGGAGCGATCACGACGTACGCCACCATCTTGATGGCGAGCGCGGTGCCCAACACACTGCCGGCTTGCGCGCCCGCGAGGTTGTAGGCGAGCAAACCGAGCGCTACGGTTGCAAGCCCGGTGCCGACGAGCGCGATGATCTGCGCGAGAAAAAGATGCCTGTATGTCCGGTTCGATAAGACGTCTAACACTTGTGGCTCCAGATTTTGCGTTGCGACGCGAGCGACGAAGTCATCCCGTTTCAGGCAGTCCGTCTTCCACGATCTTCGATGCGGCGAGCGTGCCGCAATGCGGATGGCGGAAGGATAGTGTATCCTCCCCCATAGGTTAGTTTGAGCATGCTGCTCGAAGGTTTCATAGACGCGTCGCATGAGGCCACCGGCGGAGCCGCGTGAATGCGGGGCACACCGAGCACCGTTTGTCCTTTCGAGTGAAGAGAAGGACTGGACACCAATAGAGCGGCCGGGTCACTCCGGACGCGAGCAAGCAGAGAACGATTCATGGGCATTCATACATCACATCCGGACATCGTGAAGCGTTTGAAGCGCGCCGAGGGTCATCTGCGTAGCGTGATTGCGATGATTGAGGAGGGTAGGGCATGCGTCGACATAGCCCAACAACTCCAGGCCGTCGAGAGCGCGATCAGCAACGCGAAGGCCACGCTCATTCACGACCATATTGATCACTGTCTAGAGCACTCCCTGCGCAACGAGGAGCAAACACCCGCCAGTGCAATCAAGGAGCTCAAATCGATCACGAAATATCTTTGAGTTTCTCGACGGCCGCGTTCGGGTCGTCGCATGCGGAGTTGGGTGCTGGTCGGACAGTCGAACGCGACGGGCCCGGCGTCATCTGGACTGCGAGTCGGCATTCCTCTACTCGTCTCAAATCGTCGACATGTTGACGTTCTCGGTCTACGGAGGGCTATTCCTTGCAGCCTTCGGTGCGGCCACGCTTCTTCCCCTGCAATCTGAAGCGGTGCTGGTTGGATTGCTGCTGAGCAACCAGTATTCGGTGAGCGCGTTGCTTGCCGTCTCCACGATTGGCAATGTGCTTGGATCGATCGTCAACTGGCTGCTCGGCCGCTACATCGAACGTTGGAAAACAAAACGCTGGTTCCCGGTTTCTGACGAGAGGCTCGAGAAAGCTCAACGGACCTATCAGCGTTTTGGACGGTGGTCTCTTCTTCTCAGTTGGGCGCCCGTGATCGGTGACCCACTCACGCTGCTTGCTGGAGTGATGCGTGAACCTTTCATGCGCTTCGCGGTGCTCGTCACGATCGCAAAACTTGGCCGATACCTCGTTTTAGTCGCAGTGACCGCCTCGTTTGTCTGAACTGCATCCACAGGGAGATCGCAGTTTGCTCTCCCGACGAGACCCCCGAATGTCGTCGTCGAACTTCGGGCTCGACGAATGCTGGAACCCCTACAGGCTTTGTTGAACCCGCCGCAACGCCGTTCACCAGGCTCTAATCTGCGTAGGCATGAGCGACGTAGTAAGCGACTGCTGCGCCTCCGATCGCTACGATCAGGATTGCGGCGATGATGATGGTGACGATCCCGCGGCATTTCATGAATGTGCGCCACGCGTAGGGGGAATCGCGGTGCCCGTCGGCCGAACGTGCTTCCACTCTAGTGTCGATTGCAAGGATCGGCAAGAAGAAAATCTACATACTATCCTCCTGGAGGGGAAAGACGTCCGACAGGGCTGGCACGTGTCTGCGTGTTTCCAGACGTCAGCTGATAGAGCCAAGTTTGGCCTTTTCGGCGCGATATTGTGACTAAGTGACGTTCAGACGAACACTTGGAGTAATGCCACGCGAAGACTCCGGAACGCGGAGATCGTGTATCATCCTATCCAGGGGGGGAGGTTATTGTATTTATGCTGAGATCGCAGAGAGCGTGGCCCAGTCGCCATTGCCTTCCAAGGCGCCCCCCCGCCGAGTCCAAAGCAACTTCCAAGACAGATGGGCATCTCATGACTGATTTTTCCGCCTTGCTGCAGCAGGGCGCCTCGAGTGCATGGCTTTTCATGCCGAGCGCCGTCTTCCTCGGCGCCTTGCACGGACTGGAGCCAGGTCACTCGAAGACGATGATGGCGGCATTCATTGTCGCCATCCGCGGTACGGTCGGACAGGCAATCCTGCTTGGCCTGTCCGCGACGCTTTCACATACTGCGGTGGTGTGGGCGGTCGCGCTTGCGGGGATGTATTTCGGCAGAAACCTGAATCCCGAGACGACTGAGCCCTACTTCCAACTCGCCTCAGCTGTGTTGGTTGTCTGCGTGGCCGTCTGGATGATCTGGCGCACCTGGCGGGATCAGCGATTGGCACTCGACCACGGTGATGCCCACCACCATCACCATGATCACGGCGATGAGACGAAGCGCATCGACACGGGGCACGGATTCATCCGCCTGGAAATTTTCGAGGAAGGCGTCCCGCCGCGTTTCCGCCTGTTTCAAGAAGGTCACCACCACGACAAAATTGGCCCCTATCAGGTGACTTTCGAGACAACGCGTTCTGACGGCACTATCCAGGGATTCAGTTTTGCTCAGCGCGACGGATACCTCGAATCGGTGCAGCAGATTCCCGAGCCTCACGAATTCAAGGCCCGATTGCAGATCGCTCATGGTCATCACAGCCACGACTACGAATTGGAGTACGTCGAGCACGATCATCACCACCACGACCATAGTGAAACGGTCGGACTGGACGTGTCCTCGGCAGACTATCAGGATGCGCACGAGCGCGCGCATGCAAACGACATCAAGCGGCGTTTCGCAAACAAGGACGTGACAACCGGGCAGATCGTCATGTTCGGTCTTACGGGCGGCTTCGTACCGTGCCCCGCTTCGATTACCGTGCTTTTACTATGCCTGCAACTCAAACAATTCGCACTGGGAGCGAGCCTCGTACTCTGTTTCAGCATTGGATTGGCGCTCACCATGGTGGCCTCGGGGACACTCGCCGCGCTCAGCGTGAGGCAGGTATCCCGGAGGTGGAGCGGCTTCGGCGAGTTTGCGAGAAAGGCGCCTTACTTCTCGAGCGCGCTCATCCTGCTCGTGGGCTTCTACATGGCCTACCAAGGGGCCAGCGCACTGAACTGGGTGTAACTCAAACATCCTCCCAAAAGGATGGCGCGAACGTGCCCCACCTGGGTGGGTTCGCGCGGTCTGCTTCGACAAACGCGCAGGCAGTTGAGTCGATGACGCCGGGCGCGATCGCCGATCATCGCACAGCAAGTGAGACACGTTCCGGGCGTGGCTCTTTGGCATTCGCCCCACTTTTCTAAGCCGCCCCTCGGCTCACGTGCCTGTTCGAGATCACCCGCTGTTGTGAGAAAAGCGTTCATCGCCTCGATGAGCGCCAAGTTACCGGTTTTTCTTCGCCAGCACCAACTTCTCTATCGCTAGCAGATAGCTGAAACCACGGGTCCCTAATGCGTCGTGGCGACGAAATCCATCCGCGACTAGCTCGAGTTCCCCGAAAGGTATAGGACGATTCTGCTGAAATAGGGGAAATCACATCGATCGGGATTCCTGATCGCGAATCGATTCTGCATGCAGTAGTCTAAATTCTCTCTGCGATCCTTGCCTCATGCTGGAGCCCTGAACTGCGCGCCGGCCCCTTTCTCGTGCATCGCCTGTCCATCTTGAAGCGGGCGTGCTCGGACCATTCAGGGTGCAGCACAATCTCCTGTTTGGACCACCAAAACGGCACTTCCAAATTGATTGCGCAGTGGCTTTAGTTATTTTTACCGTCCGTCTACTGTTGTAATCCATTCGACATCGACGCGAGTGGATAACGCAATATCTCGGTCGGTGCTCACGAGCGCGGGGTTCGATCAGAGCTCCATGCTGCTCGATACGGATACCTAACTGCATGCCACGACGGTGATGGCCCACGTATTCGATAAGCATCTGCGCCGCAGCATCAGCCGTGTCCGTTTCGCCAAATGACTCTTCAAAGGGACGACATGCAATGAACACCACAAACGGCAAGAAACTTCTGGCATCGCTCGCGATCGGCTTGGGAACCTTGTTCTCTGCAGTTCATGTGCAGGCGCATCAGATCTGGTTCGAGCCGACCCCGGATCGCACGTTCAAGCTGTACTACGGCGAGTACGACAAAAACATGCTGGAAGTCACGCCGGGCGGCATGGACCGGTTCAAGGCTTTGCAAGGCGCGTGGGTCAGCCAAAAAGGGGAGCAGCCGCTCGACCTCAAGCTGCACCGCGATTTCTTTTCGGTGGGGCAGGTGCCCGCCAAGGGCGACAGCCTGATAGCGGTCGACGAAAAATACCCGATCTTCAAGGTGCGCGATGAAGGCGCGGTGGTCGACACGCACTGGACCGTCGCGACGCGCTGGGTCGGCGATCTGCGCAAGCGTGATCCGGAACTCCTGCTCGACATTGTGCCGACTGGCGTGGTCGACGGTAAGCGCGTGCAGTTCCAGGTCTTCTACGACAAAGAGCCGCTCACCAACAAGCCGGTGACTTTGTCCTCCCGCGCGGGCTGGGACTATCTCGGGACGACCGACGGTGAGGGCAAGGTGTCGTTTCCTCTGCCGTGGAAGGGCATTTACGTGCTCGGCGTCGAATTCCGCGACCGCGTGGCGGGCGAGCGCGTCAACACGGAAAACGTGACGGAAAAATATGCCATCAAGAGCTTCAGCTCGACGCTCTCGTTCTACCAGCCCACGGGTCTGAAGCCGATGCCGCAGGCACCGTCGACACTTCCCGCATCGGAAATCGCGCGTCTGAACAAGAAGGAAGGAAGCTGACATGAAACCCATCACGCGAATCCTCGCCATTTCTGCAGTGGCGTTTCTGTCCAGCCAGGCTTGGGCCCACGGTGTTCCGATGCCGCAGCACGGCGGACTCGTCGACGATGCGGGTCTGGTCGCCGTCGAAATGGTGGCCAAGGGCAACACGGTCGAGCTTTATCTGACCGATGACGATGCGCCCGTGGACGCGCAGAACGTCAAAGGGACGCTCACCGTGACCGGACCCGACGCGAAGCAACAGTCGTCGATCGCGCCACTGAGCGGCAATCAGTTGCAATCCAAGGGCGTCACAGTGAAACCGGGCTCGAAGGTGACCGCATTGTTGACGATGGCCGACGGCGTCACGAAGGTCAGCGCACGATTCGTCGTCAGATGACATAGCGGAGGAGATGACTGACATGAGAGGCTTGATACGTCGCGCCACCGGATGGGCCGTTTCCCGGATCGACGCGAGACTGGTCGTTCTTTTGGGCCTGTTGTCTCTGACGGGCCTGGCGCTCGCGCACGGCGTGTCCGATGACGACAAGGCGTTCATCGAAGGCAGCAGCGGCCTGAACCTGATTCCGTACATCTACCTCGGCGCGAAGCACATGGTCACGGGTTACGACCACCTGCTGTTTCTCGTCGGCGTGATCTTCTTCCTGTACCGGATGAAGGATGTCGGAAAGTACGTGACGCTCTTTGCCATTGGGCACAGCACCACGCTGCTTCTGGGCGTGATCGGCAATATCCACGCGAATCCGTATCTGGTGGACGCGGTGATCGGCCTGTCGGTCGTCTACAAGGCGCTGGACAATCTCGGCGCCCTGCGCAGGGTGCTGGGTTTCCAACCTAATCCCAAGGCCGCTGTGCTCGTATTCGGCTTCTGCCACGGCTTCGGCCTGGCGACGAAGCTGCAGGAGCTGTCGCTGTCGAAGGAGGGCATGGTGCCGAACATCGTGGCGTTCAACGTCGGTGTCGAGATCGGGCAACTGCTGGCGCTGAGCCTGATACTGCTCGTGATGAACATCTGGCGTCGCTCGGCGTCGTTCGAGCGCACGGCGGTCGCGGCCAATGCTGCACTGATGGCGGCCGGCTTCGTGCTGATCGGCTTTCAACTCACGCAGTTCTTCGTTCCCATCGGGGCATGACATGAACCAACTCGAAGTGTCCAATCAGACGCTCGCCAAGGCTACTGCCGGTGCAGTGGCGACGGCCGCGGTCATCCTGACGCTGTTCGTGCTGCCTGCGGAACGCGGCATCGACGTGACGGGCATCGGCCGCGCGCTCGGGCTGACCGGCATGGCGGCGGGCGCGGCGCGTGCGGAGCCTGCAGCGCCCTCCTTGACTCCGCTGCCGGCAGCTGCGGGGGCGATGCCGAACAAGCTGAGCATCAGCAAGGCGACGCCATATCGCAGCGACGAAATGGAGCTCGTACTGCCGCCGAATGCAGGAGCGGAAATCAAGGCGCAGATGCACGAGGGCGATCATCTCGTGTTCCGGTGGGAAGCCACGGGCGGACCGGTCAACGTCGACATGCACGGCGAACGACCCAACGCTGGCAAGGCCTACACGAGCTACTGGAAGGCTGTCGAGCAGACCGGCGCGCAGGGCGCATTCAACGCGCCCTTCGATGGCACGCACGGCTGGTACTGGAGAAATCGCGGCGATCGGGACGTCGTGATCAAGGTCCGCACCGACGGGTTCTACGCAAAGCTCTTCCGTCCCGAGCATTGATCCACGCGCCCGCGCTCGCGGGCGTGATCGCAGTACAGCACTACCCACAGCAACAGCACGCCGGCAGGCGGACCCGAAAGGGCCCGCCGCGGGCGGAGCCATGTCTTTTACAAACGGATGTCCCCTTTTGCCGATTGCGTGAGGATCTCATGAGCCTTTCATCCGGAATATCCACTCGCGGGAGCGCGGTGTCCGCGTCAGCCGCCGCCAGCCAGCCCGTCAGTCTTTCGCGAACCCGCATGCTGTCGATCGATGCGCTGCGCGGCTTTGTCATGCTATGCATGCTCGTCGATCATGTCCGCGAGACGTTCTTCCTGCATCGCCAGGTGACCGATCCGATGGATCCGTTCACCATCGCACCGGAGTTGTTCCTGACGCGGATGGTGAGCGAGATCTGCGCGCCGGTCTTCATTTTCTTGACCGGTCTCTCCGCGTGGCTCTACGGTCAGTCGCACAGTCCCCGCGAGACATCCGCGTTTCTGCTCAAGCGCGGCATCTTCATGGTGTTCCTCGAACTGACGTTCGTCTGCTTCGCGTGGACCGCCGAGTTTCCGCCCAAGACCTTGTGGCTGCAGGTGATCTGGTGCATCGGCCTGTGCATGATGGCGCTCGCGCTGTTGCTGCATCTGCCGCGCAAATGGCTGCTTGGGATCGGCGTCGCAATCATTGCTGGCCATAACCTGCTGGACGGTGTGGTGCTGGGGCCTGACTCGTTCCTCTTCGTGCCATGGTCGATCCTGCATCAGCGCGTGTTCATTGACCTGGGCGGCATCACGCGGGCGCGCACGACCTATCCCGTGCTGCCATGGATCGGCGTGATTGCGCTGGGCTACGCGATGGGTCCGTGGTTCGCGAAGACGTTCGATTCCGAGCGTCGCACCAGCCTGCTGCTGAAAACCGGCATCGGGCTGCTGGTGGCGTTTTTCGTCATCCGCTATCTGAACTTCTACGGTGAAAAGCCGTGGGTGCACACGGGCGATACGGCGCGCACGTTGATGAGCTTCTTCAGCGCCCGCAAGTATCCGCCTTCGCTGATGTTCCTGCTTCCGACGCTTGGCCTCGGTCTCGTCCTTCTTGCATGGTTCGAAAAGCTTCAAGACGCGCGCGCCATTCCCATGCTCGCGACGCTGGGCGGCGCACCGATGTTCTTCTACCTGCTGCACCTGTACGTGCTCAAGGCGCTCTATCTGATCGCCTTCCATATCTGGGGAGCGAATCAGGGGCAATTCTTCGGCTTCGATCACCTCGCTGGAATTTGGCTGTGGTGGCTGCTGCTCGCGGTGCTGCTTTACTTTCCGGCGTGCTGGTTCGCAAAGCTCAAGCAGCGCCGCAAGGACGTCTGGTGGCTCAAATACCTGTGAGAGCGTAGATCCGAATGAACATTCACAAAATACGATGGGCTATGTCGCCGGCGCTGCTCGGTACGTTGCTGGCGAGTGTCCACACAGCACAGGCGCAAGGCGCGGTCACGCTCTACGGCATTGTCGACAATGGCATCGTCTACACCCATAACAGCGGCGGCGAGTCAACGCAGATCGGGTTGAATAGCGGAAGCCTTTCGGGATCGCGCTGGGGTCTGAAGGGCGCCGAAGATCTGGGTGGCGGTCTCAAGGCGATCTTTCAACTGGAGAACGGCCTGAATCTGAATACCGGGAAGATGAATCAGGGCGGACGCCTGTTCGGCCGGCAAAGCTATGTGGGCCTGAGCTCGTCGCGATGGGGCACGGTGACAGCGGGACGGGTGTACGATCCGCTGACCGATCTCGTGCAGCCGTCGCAAGGCGACAACTATCTCGGACAGACGTTCACGTCTCCAGGCGATATCGACAACGCCGACAGCAGCGCGCGCATCAACAATGCGATCAAGTGGACGAGCCCGACGTATGCCGGCTTCACCGCGTCGCTCCTGTACGGCTTTGGGGGCGTGGCGGGCGCAACCGGCTCGGGTCAGTCGTACAGTGCGGCACTCGCGTACAACGGCGGGGGCGTCACGGTGGCGGGCGGTCTGCTGCATATGGACCGAGGCAACGCGAGCGCATCGACGCGCGGCACGGCGTCAGCCGATTCACTTTTCAACAGCTCGGTGAACGCGGCTTACGCTTCGGCCAAGTCGATCGACATCTATCGTATCGCCGCGCAGTACAAGTTCGCGACGGTGACCCTCGGCGGGTATTACAGTGACTCGCGCTACGCCGCCGATGCCTCGTCCAGCTTCAGCCGCACCGAGGTGTATCGCGATGCGTCGGTCTTCGCTGTCTGGATGCCGACGGCGGCTGTCTTGACCGAAATCAGCTACAACTACCTGAAGAGCACGGGTGATTCATCGGCCCGCTATCACCAGGTGAGCATCGGCGCGGACTACCTCTTCAGCAAACGCACCGATATGTACCTGATTCTGGGTTACACGCACGCAGCGGGGCAGAACGGCAGCGGCGAAGCACAGGCAGTAATCGGCGCGACTGATATCGATGCCGGGCGGCCGTCGCAGGCTCGGGTGAATGTCGGTATCCGGCATCGCTTCTAAGCGGTGGATGCTGCGACTGCTTAAGCTTGATCTGGACGCGAGTGCCGCGTTGGCACTCGCGTCGGTTACCGCCCAGTAAAGCGCGACAGCCGGCGCGAGGCTCTTACCAGCTGCCTGTCGCTCGTTCGGCACAGCTTGGTGCAATGACGGGCGTGAAGCACGAAGCTCTCGCCCCGGTTGACGCAAATGAAAGCATAATGTAATTTTAAGGCCTTCAACTTCGCGAGGGTCAACCCGGTCGTGCCGGGGTACATATGGACAGTTCCCACTGTCGATTTTCTTCTGTTTCATCTCATCTGTCCGGCCCACGCCGATTGCCACAATCGGAAGGTGCGCCATGGACGTCCTGATCCTGATCGGCCTCGTCGCGCTCAACGGCATATTCGCCATGTCGGAAATCGCGCTCGTCACCGCGAGGAAGGCGCGGCTCATGAAGCTTGCCACCGAAGGCGACGGCGCCGCTCGCGTGGCGCTCGAACTTGGCGAAGACCCCGCGCGCTTCCTGTCCACCGTGCAGATCGGCATTACGTCGATCGGACTGTTGAGCGGCGTCGTCGGCGAAGCCGTCCTTGCCGAGCCGCTCGAACTCTGGCTCATCTCGCTTGGCGTGCCGATGACGACTGCGGAGATAAGCGCGACGGCCGCGGTCGTGGTCGGCGTGACGTATGTGTCGATCGTCGTTGGCGAACTCGTGCCCAAGCGTCTCGGGCAGATCAACCCAGAACCCGTGGCGCGCCTCGTTGCTCGCCCGATGCAACTGCTAGCATTGCTGACACGACCCTTTGTCGTGCTCCTGTCGGGCTCTACACATGCGCTCTTGCGATTGCTGGGGGTACGGCAGACTGGTTCGGCAGGCGTGACAGAGGAGGAAATTCACGCGCTGCTGAAGGAAGGCTCCGACACGGGCGTGATCGAGCGGCAAGAGCACGAGATCCTGCGCAACGTTTTGCGGCTCGACGAACGTCATATCGGGTCGCTGATGATTCCGCGCGCCGATATCGTGTACCTCGACGTGCGGCTCCCCGCCGAAGACAACGTCGGCCGCGTGATCGAATCGGAGCATTCGCGCTTTCCCGTGTGCGATGGCGGCATCGACAACGTGCTCGGCGTTGTTCATGCGAAAAAGGTGCTCGCGCGCGCTGCCAAGGGAGAGGGACTGGACTTCTCCGCGGACCTGGAGCCTGCCATCTATCTGCCCGAAACGCTCTCCGGCATGGACCTGCTGGAGCATTTCCGCAAGAACGGCCAGCAGTTGAGCTTCGTGGTGGACGAGTACGGCGACATCGAAGGCATCGTGACGGTGCACGATGTGCTCGAAGCGCTCACTGGCGAATTTGCGCCGAGCAATGCCAGCGACACGTCGGCGGTGATGGCCGAGCAGGGCGCATGGTTGCTGGACGGCGCGATGCCAATCCCGGAAGCGAAGGATAAGCTCGACCTGAAGAACGTCCCCGACTCGGCCCGTGCGCGTTATCACACGCTCGGCGGAATGATCATCTCGTTGCTCGGTCGCATCCCTGTCGCGGGCGATCGCACAGAATGGGAGGACTGGCGCTTCGAAATCGTCGCAATGAACTGCAAGCGTATCGACAAGGTTCGCGCACACAGATTGATTAACGGTGTGCCGAACGAATTTTCCGTGAACCCCTGACGGATAACACAACTATCCGTATGCTCCCCGAACTCTCGAGAGTTGTCGCGACGACGTTCCGCGTCCATCGATAACGCGGCACGACCGCTAAGCATGCACGAGGACAAGTGCAGGCACGGTGCCGCAGTGATACAACAACGCCCGACCCATCTCTGCCTTCTTCATTAAATTGCCAAAAGCAGACCGGTGGTTGATCGGAAAATCGCGGTAGATCTGCAGCATGAAGTCGTCCATTTCCTGTCGCGTGGCGTTTCGTAGGCGTGGCACCAGTTCGTTCATGCTCGTGCTGCCTTCGAGCACCGGCAGTGCCACCCAGTCGAAGGCATTGGCGAAACCACTTTCCTCGGCAGACTTTTCTTCCGGGGAGCGGAAATCGATCACTTCGTGAAGGCCAAACGTCCGTAGTCGCGCGATGTCGGCGACGCTTGCCATGCCAGGATTGCCGCTGCGGAACAGTCGACCAGTACGCACACGCCTGCCGTCTCGGCTGCGCAGGCCAGCCAAGTCGCGCAGGTTATGAATGTTGTCGAAGGGCATCAGGTGAAGGCTAGGAACGCCTTCGAGAGCGTGGTTCGCTTCAAGGTTTTCTGCGGAGGTGACACCAGACAGGAGCGAGGAGGTTTGGTTCGACATGCGTGCTTTCCGATTCGTTGATCGCCGCGTGGGAGCAGGAGCAACACGATACCGCGACCTGAGAGATAAGAAACCCGATCCATTATCGTGGGAGTGCGATTGAACCGCCCTACCAGTGCTTGCAGCCTGAATAATTCCAAACATAACTTGTTTGACATAAAGGAATTTATCGATATTGGTTAGACATCCTAATGTCTTCCAAGGTGCGAGTGATCGTCGGGGTCGCTTTCGGCCTCGACGTAACTTAACCCTCAGCTCCTTTGCTGACTTACGGTGCCGCTTCGCCGCGGCCTTCGACCGGAAGTCACATCCCGGATCTTAAGTTAACGAATGAGTCATGTCGACCCGAAGCCGGCGTTGTGGAAAAGCGAAGATGATTCGTCCGTTCCCGAGCGACAACGGTCAATCACTCCTTCGGCTGCTTGATAGTTTTTAACTTCCTACTCCCGTCGCAATCGCGAACTCAAGCCGGTGAAATACACCGAAACGGTTCCATCCGGCGCCTTCACCGATTTCTTCTTGAGAGCCATTGTTCGCTTCGTTTAGGTTCGCGTCGCGGTTCTGCGGTTGGACGTGCCTGGCGACAAGCTTTCGTAATCAGGGTTATCGGCACTCGAATCCCGATGGACCCCCGAAGCTCCGGCGGTCAAAAATACCGCCCAGCGCTGCCCGGTAAGTGGCGCAGCGCTGATGGGAATGCGTCCGAGCCCGAGAGTTGAGCGTCTCAGAACTTATGGCGGAATCCCACCCGCACTGTCGTCTGCCGATTGCTCGTCGACGGTGTCAGGTTATTGATTGCAGCGACTGCAGGTGCGCCGGTTGAGTCGGTACCTGAAGCCTTCTGGTAGACACCGACGAGATATACGTCGGTACGCTTCGAGAGGTAGTAGTCGGCCCCCAGCGCACCCTGATAATACTTCGCGCCATCGTTCGACCCTGTTGGAGTCGACACGTCGCTGCCCTTGGTGTAGATAAACGCCGCGCCAAGAAGCAGCGACGGCGTCACTTGATACTTGAAGTTCAACTCGCCCGTATTGAACGTCGCCTTACCGGAATAGCCAAGGGGATTGGGCCCCGATGTTGCCGTATCGCCCAAGTCTTTGAACTGGACGTTCGAGTAGGTTGCACCGATCGTTGCGGCACCGAACGTGTACGCCGCGCCAGCGCCAATCACCTCGTACGTATGCGCCGAGGCATAGCCACTATAGACAGGCGACGAGATGAAAGTGGCGCTCGACGTCGCCGCTGTACTCGCTCCGTTGTCGCCAAAGAAGCCGACGTTGGGATTACGGGCGTTGAGGTAGGCGGCTCCTAACGTCAACGGGCCACTAGAATACGTGGCGCCGACGGACCAAATCTGATTCCTCGAGAAGTCGCCCGCAATACCGCCGAGACTATAAAGTCCGCCAAATGTCAGTCCCGAGTAGTTCGCGCTGGCGAACTTGATCGCATTGTTTACGCGAAACGCATTGTTGAAATTGTCGACGTCTCCGGGGTGAGCGGCAATGTAGCCACCCCATTGATCACCCACGATGAATTGCCCGAGATTATCTACAACTGAGTCGTACTGGCGTCCTAGCGTCACGGTCCCGAAGTTGCTCGACAGACCGACGTACGCTTGACGGCCAAATTCGAGTCCTTGCGTACTCCCCCGATTCTTCTGGCCAAGGGAACCGGTATTCGGATCGAAACCGTTCTCCATTACGAAGATTGCTTTCGTGCCACCGCCGAGATCCTCACTTCCGCGAAGGCCCCAACGACTTCCCTGAATAACGCCGCTGGACAAGTTGTAGAGGTTGTGCCCGCCGACGTTCGATGTCCAGTTGGCACCGTCATCGATGACGCCATAGAGCGTGACGCTGCTCTGTGCGTTAGCCGCGATCGAGAAGGCGCTCAGTGACGCGAGCGCGAGAACAGTCTTTTTCATTGTGTCTCCAAATATTATGAGTCTTGCCGTGTGACTCTTGCCGAGCCTTTGATTTAAGTCATCTAACGGGACGAACATTCGCGATGGCGCCATCCGCCCTTCTATAAAGTTGATGCTCTTTCTCTTTTAATAGGAATACGAATTAGATTGCGCGCTTTATCGGCTTTGAAAATCGAGTGGTATTTGCCGCTCCCAGAGGAACCGGATTGTTTGGCGTTGTCTTCGGCAGCCTACCGAAGCTGACTGTCAGTCGGTGAAATTGCGAGGGGCACGATTGCCGAAGCGCAGTGGGTCGCCATGCGCCGAGGTGAAGCCATAGAGCTCAGGAGATGTTGGCCCGTCCATCCATGTCGAGGGTCCGTCGGCCCAGAGAAGAATGCTCGCGCCATAACGCGACGAGAAAGAGACCTGGGTCCCCGGTTCCATGACGATAAAATCGCCTGCCTTCGCGTTCGAAGCGACGTCACGCGCGGCAAACGAGACATCGCCCGACAGAATGAACGCGTCGACCAAGCCGTGCAAAAGATGCGCCGGCACAACGGTGCCGGGAAGAAGCATGATTTGTGTCACGCGTCGGCTGTGCGGCGTCTGCGCGTAGTCATACACGAGTTTGCGCGTCAAGCCGGGCACGCGCGTGCCGCTCGCCTGAACCTGATCCAGCGTGATGCTCAGGTCCGGAAGATGCTCAGGGAACTCATTGTCGAAATCGGCATGCCGGTTACCTGCATGAAGCGAGTGCGTGACATCATGACCGTAAGCGACGGGACCTTCCATGCGGCCCACAGTCAGCGTTGGCAGGTAAGCGATCGCGTCGTGCGTGGAACCGGCGAAGTTGATCCCCAGTTGGCCCATGCCTGTGGCGCCCTGAAAATCCGTGAGCGCGCCAGACAGAAAATAGCTGAAGGCGGTGCCCAGGTGCTGATGGACCCCTGTGCGCGCCATGGTGTCGAAGGACATGAAGCCAAACGAGTGCCCAGTACGATCGTCCCGACGCACGATTTTTTGTGCAAGGCCGCTTTTGCCGACCCCTTGCCATGGCTTTTCCGAGACATCGAAGACATAGACGCCCCTCTCCTGGCGTGCGAGCACGGCGCCATTCGGTTCATTCAACGTGTTCATCCGTTTCTCCGGGTTCAGCGGACCACCTGATTTCAGGTTTCCGCGTTTATTTACTATCATTTGATACAATCTACCGACAGTCTCAGCAGCCGTCAATGGGTGTTTGTCGGATGCTGGGCCTAACCTACAATGCACTACCACCTTTCTCGTATCGAGCCCATGCAATTCAAGGAACTACCTGCGTACCGTCTACGTCGCGTGGCGGAGTCAGTGCTGGATCTCGCTGGAGAGTTGTTCGATCGACATCTCGAGGTTCGTGTCCTCGACTGGCGGGTGTTGGTCAAACTGGCGGATGCACCGGAAAGCAATTCGACGGATATCGGTCGCGACATGCTGCTGACACCAGTGCAAGCGGGACGCAGCCTCGTGAAATTGCGCGAGCTGAATCTTGTCGCGGCAACGGCCGACCCGCTAGATGGGCGCGCTACACGCTACACGCTCACGGAAAAAGGGCGTATCGCTTACGAGAAGGGAATGAAAATCGTGCTGGAAGTACAGGCGTTCGCGCTACGGGACCTGACGGCGATCGAGCAGGTCGCACTCAATGGACTGCTCGATCGTCTGGTTCAAAGCACCGCGTATTCCCCGGAAGATGTGAACCGCCTGTCGGATACGCTCTTCGGTCAAGGCGTCGACAGCGCGATCTGACGCGTCGGGGCGCCACGTCCTCGGCTACTCCCGCGCCTGTTGATAGGCCGTGGGCGACGCGCCGGTGACCAGCGAAAGACCGCCATCGATGTCGAGTGTCGTACCCGTGATCATGCGTGCGGCCGGACTTCCCAGAAAGAGGATGGCCTGTGCGATGTCATTCGGCGATAACCACTCGCCCAACGGGACCATCGATGCCACCTTTTTTCGCTCTTCGTCGGAGACATTCTGCTGCGTCATCGCGGTCCAGACAGGTCCCGGACACACCGCATTCACTCGTATGCCGACACCGGCCAGTTCGAACGCAGCGTGTCGTGTCAGGCCTAACAAACCCGCTTTCGCAGCGGTGTAGCTGACCCCTCCCGTGTACGAAACCCGCTTTGCAGCGAGCGACGCCACGTTGACCACGGCACGCCCGACGCCCGCCTTCAATCGGGGGACCATTTTTTGCAGGCAGAAAAAGCTGCCGCTGAGATTGACCCCGAGAACCCGCCGCCATTCTTCGGCGGTCGTAGCCTCGAATTGTCCGCGTGACACGATGCCTGCGCTGTTGACCAGTAGATCGACGCTCTTCACCGACGCCATGTCTATGTCTATCGCGCGCTCAATAGACGATTCATCGCCGATGTCGACGACGACCGCCATCAGACGCCAATTGTTGCGCTCGAATGCGATGCGCATCGCGTTGAGTGCCCGCTCGTCGCGATCGAATGCAATGATCCGCGCGCCGAGTCGCGCCGCCGCCTCGGCTGTCGCATAGCCAATGCCGCTCCCTGCGCCCGTGACGGCGACCGTCTTTCCACTGAACTCCATGCTCGTCTCCTTATGAATCACTGATGAATGAACACCGCCACGCTTGCTAGGGATAGACCTGATGCACTAACCGTTCCCCTGGTGCGCGTTCGCGTATATATTATCAAGTGATAATAGTTTGCGCCGGCGAAGCCGAGCGTGTCAACGGAGACAAGCGTGAATCGAACTCTCGAATCCCCCGCCATTGCACAGGTCGATCGTGCGACCGACTCCAGGGTTTTCTGGCGGCTCATCCCGATCATCCTCATCAGTCTGATCGTCAATCAACTCGACAAGGTCAATGTCGCGTTCGCGAAACTGCAGATGGCGCCCGATATCGGGCTATCCAACACTGCCTACGGCCTGGGCGCGGGAATCTTCTTCATCGGCTACTGCCTCTTCGAAATCCCGAGCAACATGCTGTTGCACCGGATCGGCGCGCGCACCTGGATCACGCGGATCATGGTGAGCTGGGGCGTGCTCTCGGCCTGCACGATGTTCGTCTCGGGTCCGACTTCGTTCTACCTCGTGCGCTTCCTGCTCGGCGTTGCCGAAGCGGGATTCGCTCCGGGCGTCATGCTCTATGTGAGCCAGTGGTTCCCGATGAGAACCCGAGGGCGGGTGATTGCCCTGTTCATGACGGCGTTGCCTATATCCGGTGTCATCGGGAGTCCGTTGTCGGCTTTCTTGATGACCGCGACGCCCGATTTCCTACCGATTCGTGGATGGCAGTGGATGTTTCTGTGCGAAGGACTTCCCGCGATTCTGTGTGGCGTGGCCTTCTGGATACTCGTTCCCGACAGGATCGAAGATGCGAAGTGGTTGAGCAACGCGGAGAAGGTCGCGCTCAAGGCTGAAGTGGGAGGGAGTTCCGCCCATCATCTGGGGAGTTTCAAGGCGGGGTTGCTGGACGTACGTGTATGGCTTCTCTGTGCGGTCTACTTCTCCTTTGTAGCCGCCCTGTATGGCGTCAGCTTCTGGCTGCCCACGCTGGTCAAGGCGCTTGGCTTCGTTGGCGTGCGGCAGATCGGTTTCATGTCGGCACTGCCCTATGCAGCGGCAATCGTGCTGATGTTAGTCCTCGCATGGAGCTCTGACCGGACAGGCGAGCGGCGCAGGCATCTTGCGTTCGCAGCGGTGATTGGCGCTACTTGCCTTGCGCTGACCGTGATGCTTCGTGCAACCCCGACTTATTCGTTCGTCGCGTTGATCGTTGCGATGGCTGGCATCGTGTCCACCATTCCGCTGTTCTGGAATCTTCCGACGGCTTTCCTGAGAGGCGCAACTGCTGCCACGGGGTTCGCCTTGATCACATCGATCGGAAATCTTTCGGGATTCGTCGCACCCTATCTTGTCGGCGTCGTTACAGACGCGACAGGCAGCACCGCGGTCGGCCTGTACTCGCTGTCCGCCGTTGCGATCTTTGGCGTACTGCTTGTTTTCATGGTACCGAGCGCTCTTGTGGAACACAGTCAACAGACCTCCTAAAGGAGCACGAGATGACAAGCAATACACGCGTCGCGGTGGTGACGGGCGGTGCTGCTGGAATCGGCGCCGCCATCGTCGAACAACTCGTTACGGACGGATTCATCGTCGCGGTGGCCGATGTCAACGAACCTGCCGCCAGAGAACTAGCTTCGAGACTGTCCGAATCGGGTAGTCGGGCTTTTCCCATTCATATCGACGTGAGCGATGCCGCATCGATCGAGTATGCATTCGAATCCGTCGCCCAAACCTACGGTCGATGCGACGTGCTGGTGAACAATGCCGGAATCGCTGGCACGTTCCCACTGATCGATTATCCGTTGGAACATTGGAAACGTGTCCTCGACCTCAATGTCAGCGGTCCCTTGTTATGTTCCCAGGCAGCCGCTCGAATGATGCGCAACGCCGGATGGGGACGCATCGTAAGTATCGCTTCGGTCAGCGGCGTGCGTGCGAGTGTCGGTCGAGCGGCTTATGGCACATCGAAGGCGGCACTGATCGGCCTTACCCGCCAGATGGCGGTTGAGCTGGCTGCGCTCGGAATTACGGCCAATTGCGTCGCACCTGGACCTATCGAGACGCCACTGACTCGCGAAGGCCACTCTCCGGCAACGCGTGAGGCTTATCATCGCGCGGTCCCGCTCAGAAGGTACGGTCAGCCGTCCGAGATCGCCGCTGCAGTCAGTTTCCTGTGTTCCGAAGGTGCTTCGTATGTCAGCGGGCAGGTTCTAGCCGTGGACGGCGGATTTCTTGCGGCAGGGCTTCTCGAAATCTGATACTTCGGCGGTTGCAAGCGCCTGACGATGCACGCTCGGGTCTTTCGTGACATCCATGCGGAGGTCGGTCTCCAGTCACAATAGTTTCCAGCGGAGCAAGTCCAGCCGTTCCGGCGGCGAGAGACATGTCGGCGGAACGCCACATAGGGGTAGTCTTGATTTCCGTGCGAAGTGTGCCAAGAACGCGGGCATCAGCTGATCGATGCTTGCGATGCTTTACCGAAGATGAGGGACGGCCCCTCGAAGTCGGCTTGCAGGAGCAGGCTTCAAACCGCCACAAGCTGCGTGGGTAAAGAGCCCCCGTGGTGACCGTTGTTGGAAAAGTCGGGGTTTATCCCGGCAGGTGGGAGTCAAAGAGACGAACGTGAGTGAACCGCTGATGACGTGTCGTAAAAGTCATGATCGATGTCAAAACCGGAGGGTTTGCACGCTCCGGGACGAGTCTGGGCGATGCCTGCTGACGGCCCATTCGGCATCCGGCATATAGGCGGCGTGACTTTGACTCAGGCTTCGGTAAGGAACTTGGGAACCTGTCGTCCTGATGCCAAGGGAGAATTCCAAGTCGTGCTGACGGATCGCAAAGTCTTCATTACGCCGATGGACACGGGTTTGCGAATCGCGGGCACGGTCGAGTTCGGCGGACTCGCACGAGAGCCGAATCACCGCCGAGCCGCTCTGCTGGCCAGGCATGGGAAGGAGGGGTTGCCGACCCTGAATCTGCTGCGCGGTTCGACAACGTGGATGGGGCATCGCCCCTGCATGCCAGACTCGATGCCCGTGCTGGGCGCCGTTCCGCGGTATGCTGGACTTTGGCTGGCGTTCGAACACGGTCGTCTGGGGCTAACGTCTTCTGCGACGACCGGACGGCTGCTGGCCGAGGCTATATGTCAGCGCGAGTCGCCCTCCGTGCTTGCTCCTTTCTCGACAATGCGCTTCGACAGTTCGAAGGACTGACCATTCCCCACATGGCCAAACGGCACGTCGCCGTCCTCGGAAAGCTTCAGGCTGAAGGCGAAAAGCACGGCCTTGACCCTCACGGCGACTCCGACACGACATTCCTGATTATCCAGTTCGACATCTTCATGCTTTACGCCACGGGCATCAGGGGCGGAGCATGCGTTTCGCCTAGCTGGCGTGACTAGTGCGGAGTTTGCTTACGCCGAACGGTCAACGCCGCGGTTGATGAGGCCGTGACGCTTGCCGCCTATTGGGGCGTCGCGAGCGATGTAAACTCCGGCTAAGCGTCCCGAAGCAATCTGGCCATCGAGCGATCAGGGCTCTGATGTCTGTGAATCGCACATCTGATGAACCCTGATTTCTAAGTGAGCCCAAGTCTTCGAACTCGTCCGCGTTTCTCATAGAAAGCGCAACGCCCATTGATAGAGTACTTGTGCAGACGTGAATGAGGCATAGTCATGCCAATCATCATCTTTGCGTTCGTCCGCGAAATCCGAGACGCCTTTCAAAATGAATACTTCAGGCCGCCCGTGTCCGAGGTACTTGACGGCGCACGCAACTCCGTAGCCCTCCATCTCCACGCCAATTACTTTCCGATGTATGGCTTCAAGTCCCTGTGCAACGTCACTATCCGCAACGACAGCGGTACCAGTGAACATCGGACCGACGCGTAGCGCAGGAACTTGCTCCGGGCGTTTGGGTCTGAAGCTATCGGCAATACTTTTCATGACGCCTTCGCCTCTACAAAGCCGCTGTATCTGTGAAATCACAACGGGATCAATGTCGATAACTCTTGGAGCGGGGCGGAACGCTGGCTTGCCGTCTAATACTGCGTGCTTTCCATTTGTGTAATCCCAAACGGCCTCCGCCATCACAACATCTCCGAGGTTGCAACTATCACGCATTCCTCCGGTGATCCCGGTCATAGCGACATATCGAGGCCGGAACCGCGCTATCGTCGTTGCAGTGAGAGCAGCAGCAGCCGACATACCGGGCTCCATACATGCAGCCGCAACAACATGGCGTTCTCCACTTTTCGACTTAAGTACACCTTCAAAGTAAACAATCGAATCGTTGGATTCTTCTAGTTCATGCCATGAACAAGGAAGTTCGAGGATCGCTTTCAGCTCCGGCTCATAAAGCGCACAGATGATCACAAGATCCGTTCGGCTTTCGGCGTCCTGGGGAACTACTCCTTTCTCAACATGCTGTAAGAACTTTTCCAGCGTCTCTTTCCACACGCTCGAGGAGTGATCGTAGTGGATGAACCCAAACGCGCTTTCGGACAGAGCTTTTCCGCATCGTTCGTCTGCGTCATCATATTGCGATATACCGACGAGGTACTTGGGCCTTCGTAAAGTGGAGTTATTCTCAATCTCCCTGATGAGTCGGCCACCGCCCCCAACGTCTGGAGTTTCCCCGGTTCGAATCGGAATTTGAATGTCGAGTAGAGCAGCATCATAGCTCTCTCTTGTGAGCAGTCGCTTTGCTTCAACCAAGTCTGACGCTCTCTCTAATGAGTGTCCTTGACCCGCGACCACATCCTCGATCTCTCGCGCCTTTTTGTCGTCGTCTTCTACGAGTAATACCTTGATTTTCATTCTTGAGTTCCCGATTTTTCAATTAGTTCGCGAACACGATCCTTCCAATCGCTAGAGGCGGCACTATAGGAAGCAAGTCCTAGATAATTGTCGCAGTATGTGTCTTTCAACTGCCTATCAAGTTCGTTTGCCGTCACCTGACTCTCACCTTCACCAAGCACCTCAAACATCGTGAAAACGATTATCGGCTGGCGAATCCTTCGGCTCGACACTTGCGCCAGGATATCGCGCCCAGCGAACGGTCTGATTCTGCCGCCGCCTTCAGCTGGAGTTCTGTCGAAAGTGGGCATCGTCATATCCAAAAATACAACGTCGTACCGGCTTTGAAGCATTGCTTTCAGTCCGCTTTGATATGAGCGAGTCTCTGTGCAAACGCAATCGGGATAGGCTTCTCGAAGGTAATCGGTCAGTTGCTTTCGCTTGTTGTCATCATCTTCAACGACCAGAATATTCATCAAAGGGGCTCCCACCTGTCATGTTAAGTTTTAGAAGGAAGTGAGTTGGGTTTTCGTATCCAAACCAGAGTCCTAGTTGGCTTGCGAAATCGACTCTGACAATCTTGGCGATCTTGAAAAAACCGGAACCTCCTTCTCTCCGCACTGTGTCGGTGCTCTTATCTGACAACACAGCCTCCAGTCTCTCTGCTAGCTTAACATTCTGCTCTGTTAGCTGAACAGGCTCCGCGACAGCACTCGCAAGTCGAATTTCTATCTTTTCGGCGTCCACTGTACATTCAAGTTCCGCGCTGATGCGTCCGTCCGGCCGGCCACAATGCTTTAACATATTGTCAAACGCGATAAAAAGAATTTCGACAATTCCTTTCCACGTGGTTCCTGGGAATATCTTGACCGGAACACTCCGCACCTCGAGGTCTAATGAGTGTTGCGGATAACAGCGACTAACCATTTCAAGAGCGACGTCAAGCGCAAACTTGAATTGATATTCTGAGAGGCTAGCGTCGGAGCTCCGCGTAAACCACTCAGCAATATCGTCGATCTCGCTTTGCATGTCTGTCCGTGCACGAAGCAACGTGGATCTTAAACGCTGAAGACTCGATTCATCTTGACTGTATCCGATCTCATTTAGGCAGCTGTCAATGACGGCCGCAAATTCTGCCTTAAATTCATCTTTCAAAACGGATCGGATATTCGTAAGAGCGACATCCGTCTTTTTCCAAAGGAAATGGAACACTGCCTCCAGCGCCTGCTGGTGACCCGAAGTTGCATCCAGTGCTCGACTAAGTTCAGCGACATCCGACGTGGAAACAGTAAAGTTAAAAAACCCCTCGGGATTCTTGTCCTCGGTCCTGATTTGTATCCATTTATCGCGGAGCTTTGCGATCAGCTTGTCTGCTGATTGGGATAGGTCGCGAAGCGCACTATCGGCACGGTCGATGTCCACCTCGTCGACATCGTCCTCCGCGAGTGCGCCTCTCCAAAAATCGTTTCCGTCGTAGGTTCCTCGTTTGTTCTTCTGAGAAACCAAATGCGATTTTTCTAGAACACTTCTCAATTGACCGGACAGTGTACCGTGCCGAATTCCCACGCTAAGATAGACGTCAAGACCATGCTCGTTGCTCGAAACAAATCTATCTCGCACCAAGTGCAGTAATTGAAGAAGGGCGCTCCGTCGTTCGTTTACCGGCAGTACAAGCACCACACTTCCAAGTTCACCCTCAGGGCTTAGGCGAATAACTACGTCCGACTGGGCCGGGCCATCTTTAGGCAGCGTTGTGTACCGTGTATAAAGTTCAATAAAATCCTTTTCCACGGCATCTTGTATGCCGTCGATATCCACTTGAATACGACTTTTCTCAATTAGCTGGACCCCTTTTCGGATCAGTTGTCGCTGCGTTATCTGGGCAATTTCCTCTGTGTACAAAAAGCGCCGATCCTCGTCAAGTTCAATCAACCATTGAAGAATCGCGACGCGCTCGTCAAACACCTCCGTTGGGGTGTCATAGGAAACATGCGAGTCCAAGATTTCCGGCTTGCACATAGCGTGAAGGAAAAATATTAAAACGTGTACGTTCCAACCGGAAACACGGGTCCGAAGTTCGGTAGGTTTCCCAACACCAATCCCGCTCAAAAATTGTTCACATTTGATTGAAAGGTCGTTTTCTGCGTCGGGAGAATACAATTCGGCCAAAAGTCCGAAGCAAGCAGTAACGAAAATATCCGGCACAGGTTCAGCGTCGTTTATTATCGATTCTTTGTAACGGTAAATTACTTCGCCAAGTTCAATACGCATGGACATTCGGGGCCAATTGCAGAGAGCCTCGGCTGCAACTCGAGCCGCATGTGCAGGTTTGCCTTTCTCCAAGTACAAGCTCAAGAGCAAAATGATCGCAGATTGAGCGTCCAATGTGTCACTAGGATAGGGCGGCGTCGCCAATGAAGATATCTCGTCGATCGCTTCGTCAAGTTGATTCGCCTCGCGAAGCCTGTTCGCCCGATAGCGCCGTGCCCGAAATGAGGGAATCGCCGTGGCATCAATCACAGGCAGGCCGCTTTCTCCTTCAGTCCCAAAAGCTAGAAATCGGAAAGTCAATGAACTCGATATCGATGATTCGCGCGCGTCGGCACCGAAAAGATGGAGATGGAGCCTCGGACTCGCAGCATGTCCGTTAAACATCCCAATTTCAAAAGTATGCTCGTGGTATTCCTGTCCCGTCGCAACAGTTTCTCGGGAGATTACCGCAAGTAATTCTGCGGCCCATTGACTGTAGTGAAAAGTTTGGACTATCTTTGCCAACTGTCCGTACGCAAGATCGGCTCGGTCGGTCTTCCGCAAAAGGTTGATATAAGGGTCGAGAAGAAAGGAATAAGCGGAATTTTTACCATCACTATTTCTCGGGGTTCTGGCCGCACTTCGACAAAAGAGTTCAACCCCGCGCCCATATTCATCTAGCGGCAGTGACTCGGTCATGAGTTGTACATTCTCATAGTCGCCGCGCGTGTAGCTGTCTACAATTGAGGCATATCGAGTTATTGAATCTTGTTTTTGAGACGAGTAACCTTTATGGAGATGTTTCGTGCCAGCGAAGCGCATTACAAGGATCGCGATTCTGTCGTCACATATTTTATCTGCCAGCGCTTGCATTGGCTCACGAAAATAGCTCCAAGCTGCGCGATTGTACTCGGTTGCCGCAACCGCCTGTGCCACTCGAATGAAAGTCAAGTACCTGTCGATTATTGAAGAGCCCCGTTCAAAATTTATTGCGGTTATTAAATTCGGGAGGCCTCTTACGGGAAATATATTCAGATGAAAATCTAGGTACGAGACGCTGGAACGTGGCTCAGAGGGGTCGTTCTTATACGCGCGAGCAACCGCAGCCTGATATCGCGCTGGCGAGACGGTTTTTTCGGCCCGCAGACTGAAAAAGTAGACTAGAGATCGGAGCGCGCCGCTGACGGCGTCTGAATTTCGTATCTCGTTCGCTACTGCCTTCTGCGCATCTACTCCGTTAAGTTGCTCAAGAATCGCAAGACGGTTTGATAGCGACCAGAGAGAAACTCCAGATTCATCATCGAGGAGATCGAGGACGGCAAGCGCCTCTTCAAAATTCTGACTCAGTACGTGTCCATCAAACGCAGCCTCGCATTTCAGAAAAGTCTTTACAACATCATAAAAGGCTCGTATTTCGGCGGCTGCAAGTTGAATGTCATCTCTTGGGTTGTCCGAATAGAAAATATGTTTCCAGACGCACAATTCAGAATAGGTCGCTGGTCGTACGATCCCAAAAACCTGATTACGCTCGGGGGTCGTGCGTCGGAGCTCGCTTAGCGCGGCGCACATAACATCAAAGGGAAGGGCGGTCAGTTCGGAGTAGGCAAGGCTCGCACCCTCCTCGACGTTGAATGCGTATGTATGCAGCTTCTCATGTTTGTTTTTTCGGCTTTTTGGTATAAATAGCTTTGAACGTGCCACACATGCCCCCATGCAAAACAGCTTTTTGAGTCATTAAGTCGATTTCGCGAACGCTTCGGATATTCACGGAGGAGCTCCGGTCCTTGCACGAGCGCCGCGGGGTCTAGATCAGTTCGCCAGCTTCACGAATTCTCTGAGCGGTCACTGGCAGCTCATTTTGTTCGAGCACTGTCGCGAATTCTTCCACTGAACTTTGTGGTCGTTTGCGTCGAGCCCGCATTCGTTTGAATGATGAGATCGTGACTAGCGGCTCAAGATCCCATTGGTTCACGATGAATCGATCGGGATGTACGATTTCAATTCCGTACGGCGCAACAGCGCTTTGAGGGAAATCGCGGACATTAGCGGTAACGATGCAATCCGCGTGACCGGCTAGCGCGGCCGCTAGAACATGCCTGTCTTTAGCGTCGGGGAGATTGAGACTTTCGACCAGCGGAGACCACGCTTCATCAAGCACTTGCCAGTCGGGTACGGCGTCGCGCATGGCGTCTCGTCGTACCCAAAGCCTATCCTTCAGATCCGGGCGACGCTGTACAAGCGCCAGCATCCATTCTTCTTCGATTCTACTCGACCATTTGGCGCCGAAAAGCCCGGCAGTCGCCAGACTGAGCAGCGCATCCGTCTGGGCGATGGAGTAGAGCACACAAGCATCAAGTATGGCTGTGTAACGCGCATTCCCCGCCATCAGTAGTCCAGGCCCAGATCGCGTGCGTTGTCGGCCATACGGTCCAATGCGGATTCTTGCCGCTCGCGCATTTGATTGGCGTACGCCATCAAATCTCCGAAAGCAACTCGCCGATGCGTCCCGACCATCCGATGCGGAAGTCTTCCCGCTTCGATTTCCTTGATCACGAAAGGCCGTGAAACATTCAGGAAGTGCGCCGCTTCGACGGTCGTGAACTCTTTCTGGCTTGGCACGACCGAAATCGCCCGCCCTTCGCTCATCGCGCCCAGAAGCTGACCAATTAGCTTGAGCGCCGCTGGAGGCACGTCGATAGAAGGATGCTCGCCCGTATCTGTAGTCAATGTAATCGCGGCCGCACGCGAGTGATCGAGCGCTTCCATAATGCAACGCTGGGCAACCCGCGCCATTTCGAGATCACTCTGACTCATCGGTGGCGGAGACACCTCCCGGATTCGATTCGTCGTTGTCATGGGGATACCCTCGTTGAGTTTTCTAAACCAGCATACGCGATAAATGCAATAAGTGCAACAAGTGAAACATCTGTCCGCCGTTTGGTCTAGTCGGGCCGCGCCCGGTACCGATGTGGGTGCCGGACGCGCGGCGCGATGGATTTGCCAAGGAACGTCGTCGTCGGTGCGACGAGCGCCCATGAGAACTTGCCCCCGTTTCCGAGCCAGCTTCTCCGCGGTGAGAAGAACGATTTGAGCGAGCAGTCTGCACCATATCGGTGACAGGGAGGACGCGGACTAACGGCGGCGATGTTTTAAGGCGACTGGTAAAATCAGCAGACTGATTTAAGGCACGCCCGATGGGATTCGAACAGCTCACTATGCTCAAGGCGCGGCTGAACCAAAGCGCGACCAGCAGAACGGTTGCTTCACGCTCGACGTCATCGCCAGTGGACGTCGAGCGGGAAATCAAGCAGCCACCGAAGCCTCCGCGAACGTCTGCTGACGCGGCCGCGCGCGCAGTTGCCACGCTGCAACGACATTTTCCGCACGCCTTTCCGCGCAGTCCCGCGTCAAAGGTTCCTCTGAAGGTCGGAATTCTCAAGGATGTGCTTGCCCGAGCGGCGTCGCTTGGACTGAGCGAGCGAGACGCTCGTAACGGCGTAAAACTCTGGTGTCGTGGCCAACGCTATTGGACCTGTCTGGTCGAAGGCGAAGTACGCGTGGATCTCACCGGCGCAATCGCCGGCTTTGTCACGGCTGTCGAAGCGGAGTACGGCGCAGGTCAGGAGAAGACCCGGCTCGCGCGTAGGCGGGAGCAGATTGCGAAGAATCGCCTTGGTCAACTGCGTTGACCGGCCAAACATCCATCAACTGCGGATCAAATTTGACATAACTGTTTCTATCAACTTTTCGCAAGACTCTTAATTTGAGGCGTCGGTCGAGCTAGCATGTATGCTTGCAACTCGCCGTTGGGTTTTGTCAGGTCGGCAATTTACGATCTGTGGGGCAAAAACTCGTTGTTCTACCACGTGGTAGAAACGTTCCATGCACGACCGAGGAGTCGAACGGCACTTGGGGCGCCTTATGCGGATGTCTGGACACGACTAGGCTCCGGCCGGGCGTGTTTCGTTGGACGCCGCGAGGCTAACGCGTCTCTATGCAGACAGCGAATCCTGGCGATATGCCGCGAACCCGCCAAAAACGCTCACTCAACTCGCCGCCAGGGCACAGGTGTGATTGAGATTATCATTTTTATGGCATAATAATGATCATGATCTGCGGGAGGTTCGCCATGAGACTCGATGATGTCAGCAACGTTATGCGCTTTAGCGCGTTGACCGGTTCGGCCACGGCCGTCGGGAAAGAACTCGAGAAAATGCGCGACGAAACGATCGTGACGGTGACCATCCGCGGCCCTGTCGAGCGAGCAGCGGCGCTCGCTGAAGCGATCCAACGTCTGGGCCCGCTCGCGGACGCGCTGTTCAACGAACAAAGCGAAGAACAGCAAAAGCTGTTGCTGCGGGCCGTCACGCCCGTCGTTCCCCTGCCCGAGCATACGCTCAGGGAAGCGGCGATGCGTAAGGCCGCGATGAAGGGCGTTCTGGAGGCCAGTGACTGGCTGACAGCGGCACAGATCGCCCAGCTGGCAGAACTGAGCGGCAGCAACCCAAGCCAACAGCCGAATCGCTGGAAACATGACGGCCTGATTTACGCTGTTGACATCAATGGAAAGGATCACTTTCCCGCCTACGGTCTCGATCCCGACCGGAAATACCGACCCCGGCGCGAGATGACCGACGTGCTGAAAGTTTTTGGCAACAGCAAAGACGGCTGGGCGCTCGCCTTTTGGTTCGCATCGGTCAACAGCTATCTAGGGGGCGCCCGCCCACTGGACGTTTTGCAGTCTGATCCGAAACGCGTGATTACAGCGGCGGAGGCTGAGGTCGAGGGCGTCGTACATGGATGAAGGTGTCACGGCGCCGGCAAGACGCTTCTTGCCGTCGCCACCGGATGATCTGAAAGCCCTGGTCAAGCGCACACGGTGGGACACCTCTCGACTGATCCATCGCGTGCATCACCAGCAGTATGCAGGCAACGCCTTCAATCCCGGCATCAAAGGAAACGCTCGATTCAGCCCCATCAAAACTCGCGCGGGACACCCTATTCCGACACTCTACGGGGGCACCACGGTCGAGTGCGCTGCGATGGAAACCGTCTTCCATGACGTTCCCTACGCTTCGGGCCTGAAGACATACGAGAAGTCGAAGCTCGAGACGCAGCGACACACCGTACTGGCTCCGCGGCGCGATCTGATCTTGGCGGACCTGAGCAATGTTCCACTGCGCAAGCTCGGCATCGAGCGCTCGCAACTGATCGATACGGAAGCGGATTGCTACCCCTACACCCGCAGTTGGGGCGCTGCACTGCATGAACAGTGTCCGGATATCGACGGACTCTGTTGGGTCTCGCGTCAGCACGACCGGGAACTCGCCTTGATCATTTTTGGTGATCGGGTTCGCGTCGAAGATCTTGCGCATCTCGATGGCCCCACGCATTTGACGAGCGATGTCAAACTCTACAACTTGATCCTTTCGCTTGCTTCGGAGTTGGGCGTAAATCTGGTCTAGAAGCCATTGTCGAACGATCCAGGCCTGCGTTCGCGAGCCAAGGCTTGGAGACCTTCGGGCTCGACGCACTCGCTACCGCGGCAGCGGGTGTTCAGCAAAAGCACGCTCACACCCAAACTGGGCGGTTCGTATCAGCGGAAGCTTAAGAAGTTCGCTCCAGCGCCGATATCTAGCCATGGAACCGGACCGCCGCCCTGCCCCCAGTGCTTATGAGTTGTTGCTGACTGACGCCGATCTCGTGCATCTGCGCAGCGTTATTTCGGTGGAAGTCGCCTACCCCAACCAAGTCCTTCCGCTCTTTTACTGGCGGCGTCGCGTCACTCGGCTTCTGGAAACACGGCACCTCCTGCCTGCACAGTTGGCGGCTGCTTCTTCGCTGCTGGATCTGATTGAGTCGGCCAACCCTGATGTTCGCCCGCTCGCCAAGGCAAGCTGAATGCCGCTAGGTACTCGTGCGCGACTAATTTCAACCGATCGGACAAAATGCGGCAGCGAGCTTCCGAAGCGCTCGAACCAGCATCGTCCGAGCGCCGGCGGGCGCCGCCATTCTTTGTTTGACTGAATCTCCTGGACATCCGCCAGGGACGCTATCGCCCTCAACACGTCGCCCATTGAAGCTCCGCGTTTGTGCAGTCGAGGGCGTCAATAGGCGGCTTGCCCCAATGAGCCCCGAAGCGGAGATGCGATAAACGCGTCGACTGCCCTTGATGAACTCATGTCGTGCGTCTAGTCGGCCTTTGCGGTCATTGGGCCGATTCCCAACTGAGGCCCGCTACAAGATGACTTTCAGTCGTTGAAGACCGAGACATGGCGCCAGGCTACCCGTCCGCCGACCCGTCGCTGGCAAGCGTCACCAGCCGCTTTCGAACCCCGACATCGTTCACATGACCCAGGCTAGAGGTCGGTTGGCCATCTGCGGTCATCACCTGCGCATCAAAGAACGGTTAATTTGCTTGCTTCCGATCGGCTATCGGCATCGGATGCACCGTCACGTACCTATTTGATTGCATCGCGTATTTGCGATCTGATTGTACTGATCGGCCTCTCTTCTCCTTCGAAAAGCTTTGGTAAAGAATCAGCGTTTGCTGCCGATAACCTAGGTTCGTGTGCGGAGACCGGAAGCCGAACTTCAAGACCGACCAGTCTGCGCGGCAGACCTGCACGGTCCAGAGATTCTAATGATCGAGATCCGCGCAGCCACCCCGCCGAAGCATGTAGCAATAGATTAAAGGTCGTCGTTACTCCGGGATGGATGTGCTAAGTGCATGTTATGCGCGGGGAATGAGCGTGCGCCGTATAAGACACGTATCCATTGGTAGCTGGATGCTGTTACATCCAGCAAGTAAGAATGCGCGCGAACGCTCATAGGAACGCTGCCGGCCGGCGTGCTCAACGCCAAGCCACCCCGGCAACAATTGATAAGAGGTGGTCATGAAACTACAGGCATATCGGCTGCAGAACTACCGTCGACTGCGGGACGTTGTCATCGAGCTCGATGACGAGATTTCCATCTTCGTCGGCGCTAACAACAGCGGGAAGACGTCCGCTGTCCAAGGGCTGTACTCGATGCTCCGAGGCGATGCGAAGAAGCTTGAGGTCTTCGACTTCAGCGCTGCGCTGTGGGCTGAAATCGACGCCATCGGTAGATCGGCTCAAGAGGATGAGGAAGCGCCTGGGAGGTTGCCGTCCATCCTCTTGGATCTCTGGTTCCGTGTCGGTGAAGACGATCTCGCCACCGCAATGTCGCTGCTGCCGAGCACGGAGTGGGACGGCAAGTGCGTTGGGATCCGTGTTGCGTTCGAGCCACGCGATGCCTATGAGCTTGTCCGGAAGTTCCATGAACTGCAACAGAAAGCCAACAACGCGGCGCTTGCGCTGGCGGCCAAGCGCAAGGCAGCCGGTGGGCCTGCCGCCGAGGCGGACGCGAAAGATGCGGTTGAGGTGGAAGCCGAGGCCAGCGAGTACAGGCCCTGGCCGGAAAGCCTCACGAAATACCTCGCCAAGGAGCTGCACAAGGAATACGTTTTCCGCTACTACGTGCTCGATGAGCGGGCCTTCGTCGGCTATCACGCAGAGGCTGACTACGAGCCGCTACCCCTAGGCAAGGAGCCGGGCGGCGCGGCCATCCTCAGATCACTGGTGAGGGTGGACTTTCTGCGCGCGCAGCGGCACCTCGACGACCCGGATGCTGGCAGCTCTGACCGCGCCGAGAGCCTGTCGCGGCGCCTAAGCCGTTTCTATCACCGCAATCTGGAGAAGCGTGGGGACGATCACGCGGCCCTCAAGGCGCTCGATACCTCAGAGAGGGAACTAAATTTCCACCTGGAGGAAGTCTTCAGCGACACCCTCAAGCGCCTAGCCAAGCTCGGCTATCCGGGCGTGAATAACCCCGAGATCGTGATTCGGGCGGATTTGGATCCCACCACCGTCCTGGGGCAGAACGCCAAGGTTCACTACATGGTTCCGGGCGCGGCAACCGCACAACTGCCCGACAGCTACAACGGCCTAGGGTTCAAGAACCTGGTTTACATGGTGGTTGAACTGCTCGACCTTCACGAGCAGTGGAAGGCCGAGGAGGAGAAGCGGGCGCCGCTGCATCTGGTCTTCATTGAAGAGCCTGAGGCGCACCTTCACGCGCAGATCCAGCAAGTCTTCATCAGGAACGTTTTGCGTCTGCTTGAGGATGCTAAGGAACACGCGACGTTTTTCCATACGCAGTTCGTCATCACTACGCATTCCCCGCATATCCTCTATGAGCGCGGGTTCTCCCCCATCCGGTACTTCCGCCGCGTCAGCGACCAGCTGGACCATCATACGGACGTGCGGAATCTTTCCCTTTTCAAGACCGACGCTGACGGCGCTCCCGCGCGCGAATTCCTGCAGCGGTATCTGAAGCTTACGCACTGCGACCTCTTCTTTTCCGATGCAGTGATCTTGGTCGAAGGCAATGTCGAGCGCCTGCTCTTGCCAGCCATGATCGAGTCGGCTGCCAAGCGGTTGCGGTCTTCCGCCCTGACCATTCTCGAAGTCGGTGGCGCGTTCGCGCATCGCTTCCAGGAACTCATCGCCTTCGTCGGGCTCACGACACTGGTCATCACGGACATTGATAGTGTGATGGTCAAGTCGGATGCGGAGAAGGCCGCTGCGAACGGCGCCGGCGCTGGAGTAGTCCTCGACGGTGATAACGAGGACGACGACGACCTGAAGCCGTTTGAACTCGAAGACGACGACACGGCGGAGCCGAGCGGCAAGAAGAAGTCCAAGAAGCGCGGCAGCACCTGCCATGCGCACGTGGAAGGCGCGGTCACGTCCAACCAGACCCTCATCAGCTGGATCCCGAAAAAGCGGTCGGTGGCCGAACTCTGGGAAGTCACGGCCGAGCAAAAGACGTTGTCGCTAGCCGGCGGTTCCAGCGCAGCGGTCCGAGTGGCCTATCAGACAAAAATTTCGGTGACGGTGGGTACGGCAACCTCGCAGCTCTGCGGCCGCACGCTTGAGGAGGCCTTTGGCCTTGAGAACGCCGACTGGTGCCAGGCCGAGACCAACAGGGCGGTCGGCCTCAAGCTCAAACGCGCGCCGAGCAGCCCCGAGGAACTGGCTGAGAAGTTACATGACAGGGTGGTCGGCAAGAACTTCGACAAGACCCGCTTTGCGTTAGAGGTCCTCGCAAGTGGGCCGCTCAATGGCTGGAAGGTTCCCGCGTACATCTCCGAGGGGTTGGCCTGGCTTGAAGCGAAGGTGGCCCATGAACTTGAAGCGGACGCGACCATCGCCGCCGAGGTCAGAACGATTGAGCCGACTGCGGCCGTCGCCGTCGCCGTCCTCGCCAAAGCGGAGCAGACGGTATGAGCAGACGAGTCGATAGCCCGGACACCGACGCCGACCGCGAGATCCATGCGTGCATTGCCGCAACTCCTCCGCAGCCCTTCGTCGTTCGAGCCGGAGCAGGCTCCGGCAAGACCACCTCCCTCGTCAAGGCGCTGGATTGGGTGATGACGGAGCACGGCGCCAGCATGAGGGCGAAGAAGCAGAAGGTCGCCTGCATCACCTATACAGACCTCGCCGCCAACGAAATCCTGGCGGACGTCAACGATGACCCGCTTGTTCATGTCTCGACCATCCATAGCTTTTACTGGGCCATTACCAAGACGTTTCAGGCCGACATCAAAATTTGGGTGAAGAACGACATCCGTAGGCGGATCTCCGCGCTGGAAGAAGAATTCGAGAACTACGGCCCGCGCGTTCGGCAGCCGACGCGCGACAGGAACAAATCCGACCGGGAGCGCTATGCCCGAAATTTTGAAGCTCTGGACGGTATCAAGACGTTCAACTACGGCGTCGGCAGTGACTACGCGAAGGGCATCCTCGGCCACGAAGACATCCTTCAACTCGGTGACTTCCTTCTGCAAAACCGCCCGCTATTCCGGAGGGTGGTTGCACTGAACTACCCGTTCGTGTTCATTGACGAGAGTCAAGATACGTTTCCGGGCGTGGTCCAGTCTTTCAAGGAAGTGGAAGCCCAGATGCAAGGCAAGTTCTGCCTCGGCTTTTTTGGTGACCCGATGCAGTCGATATTCATGAGAGGCGCGGGGGACATCCCGAGAGCAGACCATTGGCGGGCCATCACCAAGCAGGAGAACTTTCGCTGCGCAAGACAGATCCTTGACGTCGCCAACGCCGTGCGCGCACAGGGCGACGGCATGGAGCAAGTCCGTGGACTGCACGAGAGGGTCGATGGTGAGCTTAAGCCCGTGGAAGGCTCGGCCCGGATGTTCGTCCTGCCGAACACGCTGAACCGGACTGAGGCCCTGGCAAGGATACGGGCATGGAGCGCGGTAGCGAACAACGACGAAGGTTGGACGACCCCAGACTTAGCGGTCAAAATTCTTGTTATCGTGCACCGAATGGCCGCAAATCGGCTCGGATTCGGCGGCATCTACTCGGCGCTGAACGATAGGACGTCGGACGCCATGAAGCAAGGGATGCAGGACGGTACCGGGTGGCCTGTTCGACCTTTCCTCAGTTTCGCGCTGCCGACCGTTGCAGCGATGAAAGCCGGCAACGAGTTCGCAGCGATGAACCTGCTCCGGGAGTTCAGTCCGCGCCTGGCGCCTGGTGCCCTGACCGGCCGCCGTGCTGCGGAAGTTTTGCGTGAGCTGCACGCGGCCGTTTTGAGACTCGTCGCCATGCTGGATGAAGTCGGCACCACTGTTGGCGACATAGCCATCCATCTTCGCGATGCCGGCCTATTCGATTTCGACGAGCGCTATAAGCGTGCGCTTGGCTTTGTCGCAGATGTTTCCGACGCAGTTCAAGAGGTCGCGGCGGCTGATGCCGCTCCGGCCGAAGGGCGGTCCTCGGACGCTGCGATGAACAAGTTCTTCAAGTGTTCTGCGCAAGAGCTTCGGCCCTACGAAAGTTACGTCTCAGAAGGATCACCCTATGCCACGCAACACGGCGTGAAAGGCGCCCAATTCGACCGCGTCGTCGTAGTGATGGACGAGGAGGAAAGTGACTACCGAACGTACAACTACGAGCGGATCTTTGCCAGCGCTGAGGCCCGCGCGGCAGATCATGCACGGGCTCGGGAAGGTGATGAAAACACGTGGAGTCGAACGCTCCGACTGCTGTACGTCTGTTGCACCCGGGCCAAGCGAGGGCTAATGCTGGTGTTCTTTGTTGCTGACCCAGCAACCACACTAGAAAACGTCGTGGCGAGTGGGATCCTGCCGCGGAGCGCAGTCTTCACGTACGAGGCGCTATCTGGAGGGTCATAGCCAGACGATTGTGTGACCTGCTTGAAGAAGGCGCACAACCTGCTTCGAGGTTCCGTTAAATTCGGAGAGGCGGCCGTGGCGACCAATTGAATATTCTTTCAGCTTGCTGCCCTTCTTCAAGTTGTTATCTTGGCCTACGGATGGCGGCCTGTGGCCGCTTTCGCGAAAGCTGACCGTCTTTTGTGGCTCGTAATAGCCTCTTCACACCTGGCTGAACTTGACGTTCGCTTGCACCGTTGAGTCGACGACAGCGATGCGCGATGAAGCAGCCGCAGGGCGATCGAACTGCGAGCGTCGGCTAAGGCCGAACACGCGTCCTGCATGTCAGTCATAAGCGATCAGTCGGGGCGGGGCTCGTCACATTACGCACGCCTCAGTCAGCGCGCCGCCGTGCGTATCAGCTTACTGTCGGACCGGCTTCGCTAGCGCGCCTGCTTGGTCGGCGGCGACGCGCCAGGCTCAGTTCAATGCCATTCGTGACAATGTCTGTCCGCCGTATCTCGATGGCCGTACCACGCACAATCGAGGCCTGCGTGGTCAACTTGCTGTAGCTTGCACTTCAGCCGGGGCGGACTGCACCGAACTCTCAACCTCCGGCACCGCACTTTGCGTCGTCAGCGGAGTCTTCCGAGCAGAACGCCCACCAATCGATCGGGCGCGTTTCGATGCAGCCGATTTACCTTCCGATTGTGCTGGCGCGCCCTTCTTTGCGACGGCCGCCTTCTTTGCCGACACCTTTTTTGACGCGACTTTCTTTGCCGTTGCCTTCTTTGCCGCTGCCTTCTTTACTGCCGCTTTTTTGGCGGAAGGCGTTCCCTTCTTGGCAGACGCCACCGCCTTTGTCTGAGACTTCTTAGCGGCCTCGGCCTTCTTTACCGGAGCCGCTTTCGCTTTCTTGCCGTCCTCACTCTCGACGCCATTCACGGCAATGAGAAACGCACTACGATCCTTGGCAGCCGCGATCCAGGCCGGCGCACGACCGAATCCGCTCCAGGTATTGCCTGATACCGGATCGCGGTAGAGGGCGGGTTGAGGTCCCTTGCGAGTCGCCTTCTTGCGCGCCACTGGGGCCTTTGCGACTCCGCTGGACGCTACCCCCTCCACCAGGAACGCATTTCGATCGCGCGCGTTCGCAATCCATGCGGGCGCCCTGCCCCGTCCGCTCCAGGACGCGCCCGTTTTCGGATCGACGTATTTAGCTGCAACGGCCTTCCCCGTTGCCTTCGCTTTGATACTACGTGCAGCCTTGCCAACGAATGCAGAGACATCCTCCATCGAAATCTCGTGCCGAGCCATTAGGTCATGAATCTGCTTGAGTACGCCGCTCATGCTTTTGGCTTTGAGCGCTTGCGCCTGTGCTTCAAGCTTTTTGATGCGCGCTTGAATTGCATCTAGAGTTGCCATCTCATCCTCCGCATTCGAAAAGTATCGGCACTATGCCACGAATGCAAACAATCGAGCTAGCGGTGTCGCACAAACCGTCACTGAAATGGGCTCAATGCATAGACAAGTCGCAATACCTTTTGGAGCATTCGTCTCTCGGTGGGCGAACTTTAGAGCCTTCCGCTTAAAGACAGGTGTTGGCGAAGCGTGAGCTTCGCGTTAGATTGGAGGTTGGCACAATTCAGTATATCGATTTTTATGCCGATAGATTTGTGGATTTCCGATCCCGAGACAGCCTATTCGCAATGGCAACGTGACGAAGCCACCGGAGCGGATAGGCATGCGTTTGCCGATCAATCCGTCATCCAGCATTGCTCGATGTTTTCCCGATTCAACGACTATCTGTCTGCGCGCCGACAAAGCGTGGTCACCTTCGGATCTGACCATATCCAGGGATTCTTTGAGGAGCTTGCTCACGACTGTCAGCCAGGGACGACCACACGGCATCGGTATCTCAAGTTGATCGATCGATTCGCTCGGCATCTGGTCGCGATCGAAATGCGCTCGGAAAATCCCGCGGCCGAGATGCTGATTCACGAGCACTGGCCGGAGGACGAACCCGTACCGATCTACCTGTCGGAAGGAGACGACAGGCGGCTGCAGGCGGTTTGCGAAGGGAGGGACTTTCAATCCTCGAAGGACTTGCGGAACACGGCGATCGTGGCGCTCTTTCTCGCCTGCGGCGTGACGGCAGCCGAATTGAGCCTGCTGCGCGTGCAGGATCTGGACGTTGAAAGCATGCGGCCGAGCCTCTTGGTGCAGAAGCACGGTCCACGGCTGGCCAGACGTGTACCGGTCGACACCTTCGCACACGGCGTGCTGCGCACGTACAGCGAGTTCCGCGCAGCATTGAATTGTCCGACCGAGTGGCTTTTCGTGGCGACAAGTAGCGGTAAGCCAATGAAACCGGACACCCTGGTCAAGTGCGTTCGCGCGGCTCTGGAACGCGCCGGTCTTTCGGCCGCGGACGAAAGTCCCCGACTGCTCCGTAATACCTATGGCCGGCGCCACATCGCTGCGGGTGGCACCAACGAACAGGTCAGCAACCTGCTGGGATTATCGAGCCACCGCACGGTGACTCGGCTGCGACAAACATGGGAACTGACGAGTATCGTCGGGTAGCGCCTTACAAGAGGAAATGACCGATGAAGAAGAATGAGAAGAAGATCCTCGACGACCAAATTCAACGCTGGAGCGACGAGATGACGGCGCTCGCCGAGAAGATCTCTGCCGCGAAAGGCACCCCGTGTGCGCTGTTGCTGATCACGCCGCATGGCGACTACGACGACGTCGCCCCCGAGGTGATCGCGGAGGAGGCCTTGCGCGTCGTGAACCAGGGATGGCCTGATGGCTTTGACGTCAAAATCCTCAATCGGTCGAAATAGAACCTGGCCGACAGGTAGGACGCAGAGGCACAGCTGATGGGCACGGCGTCTCGGACAACAGCAGCAACCGATGGCGCGCCGCTCTGGATCGAAGCATGTACAGTCAAATTGTCACGATCGCGCGAGCTCCTAGCCCGGCAGATCAGCGCGACTTTTGCAGCATGCCGACGAACGGCAGTATTCAATCGACGAGCGCGGCTTCGGGCTCGTCTGGTTCGTCGCGGGGCGGCGGCTTCAACCCAGCAAGCGCGTGGTGCCGCAGACTTTGCTCCATGAGCAATAGTCGGATCTTCTCCAACGCAACGAGTTGCCCCAGATTCTCTTCCTCCCATGCCTTTTGCACCACGGAAAAGTAGTCCGCGATTTCACGAACGGCTTCGCGCGCCTGCGCGATCTCCAACAGCATGCGCTGAACGTCGGAGTTTCCTCGATATTTCAGCCAGAGCGCCCTCCCCTCGTCCACGCCGACGGGCTCAAAGCGCGGCAGCTTGCGTTTCATCGCGGCCGCACCGCGATTGAAACCAGCATCGGCAACATCATTTGGACGTCCTCCCGTTCCTTCGGAATCTCATTGGGCAACATCCTATGAAAGAACGAGACAGATGCCGTCTCCATCACGGAATTCAAAGCCTACCGTGGAGCAGCGCAAGATAGAAAGGTCGATGGTGGCGCCGGACGGTACCCGACGGACTTGAAGGTGCGAGCGTCCTTGACTTCGGTGAGGCAGGAATAGCCTGAGAGCTGTGCCGGGTTGTGCGGACTAGACCGGCACGCAACCTAACGCTCTCAATCAGGCCGACATGACTTACACCATTGATCCCTTTACCATCCAGTTCACCGAGACAAGACGTGGCGTCAATGCGACGGCCAAGATCCTGCTCGACGGGCAAGTCGTTGGGACAATCGACGACATTGCCGAAAGGATCGTCACCGATGTTTTCTTCGACTCGGAACAAAGCCGGGTCGCCTTTGCGGACGAAGCGCGACGCGTGATGGTGAGCGTTTTCGGGAAGACCGATCACAACGACAGCGCATTCGTTTCCGAGTACGCTCGGCGCCTGCTCGAGCAGGCGGAAGAATGGCTGCTCACTCCGTCACAAGGTCACCCGCCTCCCGACCTTGATGATTGACTGCATAGCGGTTTTGACGAGCGTCGCATCGGCTTCAATCGCCCAATCGACCACGACTGAATCGATGCTGGATCACCACAGAGCGCCACGAACCGCCTAACTCGCCGTCAAGATCATCTTGTCCAAACGTTCGGTCGCCGAGACGATTTCTGAGATTCGCACTTCTCGCAGTTGGCGATCGTGTTCGTTGACGACAACCGTGAGCGACTCGATGATCTCCTCGTTGACGCTCCATCCACCCGATTTCTTGCCGGCGTCGAGTATCGCGAGCACGGCTTCCTCGACCTGACGAACCAAGCTCAGCGGAAGCAGGCCGTGCCCGGATTCAGTGACGAAGCTCGTCAACAGGACGGCCTGTGCCAGAACAGTTATTTCCCGACCTGCGGCACGTCCCGATCGCGCCGCTTCCAGTGCCAGCCGCGTCTGGAGACAGAGTCCGTCCGCCTCCTGTCGCGGCATCGGCAACAGATATCGCTTGGACGGAACGCGGGCAGGCCGCTTCGGAGCCTTCCGCTTCTTGGATACGGGCATGATTTCGAATACTTTCTCGCTTGCTTGACTCACTAAGTTGACTCACTGCGTTGACTCAGTGAGTTGACTGAGTGCGATGGCTCACAGCGTTGACTTAGTGCGCTGGCTCAGTGAGACGCCACCGCAGGCTCACCGGCGGCCGACGCCGAGCGTGTCGGCCACTGCACAGGCCGGTGCGGGGCGCGATGATCTTGCTGCGCGTGACGCTTCTCACTCGCGCTGGAAATGAAGATCAGCAACTCGCGAGTTAGATCCGCATCCTTCGCACCCGGGCGCCACGGCACGCAGCCGTGCTTCTTTCGGGTCTCTCGTGCCAGGAGCAGCGCATCTCGCGCCGCCTTCGCGCTTTCGACACTCACCTCGTCGCAATACGCGGACGGCTCGCCGAATTCGGCGAACGCGTCCAGATCATTCCGAGCCGAATGGACGCTGGCTGGGAAGTCACGCAGTTCTGATACGACGCGATGACTGAGCCTGATCCACTGGATACGTTCAGGAAACGAGAAGGCCGGCAGCGTCGCGCTTTTTGCTGCGTCGCGGCTTCCCGAGCGCGCGATCTCCTCACGTGCCCAGTCGGCGCGGTGCATCATGGAGCGGCATTCGCGCGCATAGCCTTCGAGCGAGATCGCAACTTCCAGCGCGACATCCCGCCGCTCCCGTCGCCGGACGATTCGATTCCTCACCCCCTGCAGCGACAGCACGACAATGGAACTCACGGCACTCGAAGTGCCGACGATCCCGAGCCAACTCGACCAACTCGACCAACTCGACCAGCTGGGCCAATCGATGTGCGTCAGAAATGCCGGCAGCTGCTGCCACTGCGCTGGCCACATGGCGAGTCCTCGAAGTTTTGGAGACGAAAGTATAAGGACTTCCGCTCACTCAACTTACATCCGTGAAAATACCGGGTATCTAATGGATGGAGGATTCGACGGCGATGCTTTCCGCAATCCGCTCATGATGGGGTTCGCAGGATGACGGATTGACGAGCGCGCAGCAGGATCGAGCGGCGGTTCAAAAAAGGGAAATCTCCGACCGTTATATTTTTGTCCGCAGTATTGCTAACTTGACATGCACGACATAAAGGGGACAGATAGAATGATCTTCTATCACCATGGTGCAGCCATCCAGCCATCGGTCACCCGCGTCGGACGCGCCTTCGTGGCCCGCGCATCCATCCTCGAACAAGACGGGCAGGCGACTTCCCTGGGCGATCTTGGGTTGTTTGCGAGCAAAGACGGCGCTTACCGCTTCGCGATTCGCTGCGCGTTTGCGTTCGTTGACGGCGAGACCCTTCCGCTCCCACCTTTCAAGATCACGCACCAGTAGGCGCGTGACGGTCGCGTGAATGGCGATTACATAGGGCACGCACGCAATCTGAACGGGCCGATTTGCGCGGCCATCTCAAGCAGCAAGGCGATGCTCGTAATAGGGTCGATCGCGGTCGGCCAGAATGGCGTAGAGCGCATCCAGATTCGACGCATCGGGATTCAGCCACGCTTCGACGTGCTCCGGCTTGACCGGGACGATACAACGGTCATGGCCGGCAGCCGCGACTTCAGGCGGTGGCTCGTCCGTGATGGCTGCAAATGACAAGAGGTCAGGCTGATCCTTGGCCATCCAGCGCGACCACAGGCACGCGACCAACATGTCGCCACCCGAATCCGGCGTGAACTCGAGTACGACGTTCTCGTCCTTCTCGCCCTCCCCGAGCGTGCGCCCTTCCATGCGAGCGCGACTCACGTTCTCGTAGAACCGATTCACGATCATGAGCCCGTGCGAATAGCCGAACAACGGCCGCCAGTACTCTTCGAGCCGATCGAGCCGCGCGTTGTACGTGCCTGGGAAGCGCGCGTCGTAGTTCGCGGGTTTGCCGGCGATGCGGCACTGGTAACGCATCGGCTTCACGACATACTGCCCGTTCTCAACGACAAGCACCGGCGCGTAATGGCCGGGAAAAATCCGCGAGTCGCGATCTTGGGGCATCGTGCGTCGCAAGTCGTCGAGCCGACCTAAGGTCCAGTCGATCTTGTCGGTCGCGATGCGCCGGCTTTCTGTCGCGGCCTTGGTCACCTTCGTCTGCAGCGTGCGCTCAGCATCGGCGAGACGCTTACGCTGTTTGAAGAGATCCTGTTCGAGCGTGGCCGCCTGATCGGTGTTGAACCGATCGATGAATTGCTTGATCTGGCGCTCGTCGTCGGACTGGGGTTCGCGGAAAGCGTCTTCCATCGCTTTCGGAATCTTCGCCTTGCTGCCTTCGGCGCGCTCCCAGAACAAACGCGCGAACTCTCGAATGTCCATCTGCGCGCCGAACATCTTCACGTACTTGCGATAGTCCGCCTGAATCTGCGCCGAGTAACACACCGCCACCCCCTTCGATATCGATTCGGTTAGGTTGCCGTGCCCGTCGCCGTGCGGCACAGCCTCATCATCTTTTGGACCACGGTGCTCGCATGGTTCAGCCCCATGTCCCCGCTAAAGAGCGCTTGTACGTCCGATTGGCGCACGGCGATGCCCGCCCCTTTTAGGTCGCGGCGAGCGATTTTAAGGGCCAGTTGGCCAATACGGATCCGCTCGAGCCAGTTCATCGTGACGAGGTTGCGCTTGAGCCAGATCCGGCAGCTCTCGACGACATGGTCGACGCGCCATTCCTGGGTCAGCGCGTAGGAGGCGGCGACGGTCGCCACCAGGAAGCACAGTAGATCGGCACGCGCGCCTGTCAGTTCATCAATATCGGGTTTTTTCATCTGGCTCCCTGCATGTTCTCGAAACATCGGCGTTAAACGCAGGTGCGGACGAAGCTCGGGACTTTCAACCGCGGGCGCCCGGAGTTCGCTCGCTACAACGCAATCCCGTCCCGACGCACGAACCGTCGCACCCCTTGCGATAATGCCGGTCACGCACGCTGGCGTCGACCGGCCAGCAATTGAAGTGTTCCATCGACTTCGTCCCGACCGTCCGCCCATTCTCTCGCGCGAAAAACGCGGGCTCCCCCGCCTTGCCGCAGGTGACAGCCCCGTCGATGGTCACGTCGCCGAATGCCTCGCGCAACTTGGCGACGAAGTCCGCGAACTCCGGCATCGGGTGTCTCGGTGTCATCAGCTAAAAGGGAGCAATTCACCGCTTCAGTTTTTGAGCTAAGATACCACTGTATATTTATACAGTGTTCTTGCCAGCCCCAATTACCATGGCCGCTCTGCCTCAACACATCACATCGCTGCACCCCGGTTTGTGGCTCGGGTCTGAACTCGCGCGTGCGTACGGCAAGACGATCGACACCGGCTACGCCGCGCTGTCAGCCGAACTGCCCGGCGGCGGCTGGCCGATCGGCGCGCTGGTGGAGTTGCTGGTTCAGCAGCCGGGGATCGGAGAAATGCGGCTGCTCAAGCCCGCGCTGGTGGCCGCAAGTCAGCGCCCTGTCGCACTGCTGCAGGCGCCGCACGTACCGAACAGCCTCGCGTTCTCCTACCTGGGTTTGCCGCTGGACAAACTCATGTTGCTGCGAGCCTCGAAGACGGCCGACGCGCTGTGGTGCGCCGAGCGCGTGCTGAACGCGCGAAGTTGCGGCGCGCTGCTCTTCTGGCAACAGCACATCCGGTCTGAGGCGTTGCGGCGGTTGCATCTGGCGGCACAAGCGACCGAAACATTGCTGATTCTTGTTCGACCGCTCGCCGCCGCCCAGGATTCGTCGCCCGCGACCTTACGGCTGGGTGTGCGGCCCGCCGACGGCGGAATCGTCGTCGATGTCATCAAGCGACGAGGTCCCACCCGAACCGACCCACTGTCCATTCACCTTCACCCGTCTCCGATTCTGCTCAGCCCTCATGGCCGTGTTCGTCGCCATCTTCCTGCCCCGGCTTTCGCTGGAGGTGTTTCGTCCGAGATGGTCATCTCCGATTGAACACGGCTGTGTGGTGCTCGAACGCGACAAGGTGATCGTGCTCGATCAGGCAGCAAGAGACGCAGGGGTGATGGTGGGCATGAAGCGCGGCGGGGTGACGACACTCGCGGCCGACGCGTTGATGGTTGACCGCAGCCCCGCACGTGAGCTCGACGTGCAGCGCGAGGTCGCGTTCGCGCTGCTGCGTTTCTCCCCTCAGGTCGCCGTGCGCGAGGAAGAAACCATCATTGTCGACGTGACGGCAAGCCTCCGGCTCTTCGGCGGCATCGTGCGCATCTGTCGACAGATCCGGGAGGTGATCGATGCGATCGGCGTGACCGCGCGCATGAGCGTGGCGCCCACGGGCCAAGGTGCATGGCTGCTTGCCAAACGCGGCCGGCGACGCGTACTCAAGATGCGCTCGCTCGAACGCCATCTCGGGGAGCTGCCATTCATGGTGGTTCCCGAGGTTCGGTCGTTCGCGGAGTGGTTCAACGGCCTCGGCTGCCGAGTGCTCAACGATATTCGGCGCCTGCCGCGTGCAGGGCTTAAAAAGAGGTGTGGCGTGGACTTACTGGATTCTCTTGACCGCGCCTACGGCCTGTCGCCCGAACTCTACGAGTGGCTGGAATTACCGCCCGCTTTCAGCGCGCGCACCGAACTGCCCGATCGCGTTGAGCATGCGGAGGCCGTTCTGTTTTCCGCGCGGCGCCTGATCGTGCAGTTGTGCGGCTGGTTGAGTGCACAGCAACTCGCGCTCACGCAAGCGACGGTCACGCTCGAACACGAGCGCGGCCGCCAGGCCATCCAGCCGACGGTGATCGACATCGCGCTTGCCGAACCCACCTGGCACGAGGAGCACCTCGTTCGTCTCCTGAAAGAGCGACTCGGGCGCATCGAGCTCGAAGCAGCCGTCATTGCGGTGCGTCTCACGGCATCGAAAGTGCAGCCGGCCGAGCCACCGAGCGACTCGCTGTTCCCCGACCCCGGCGGGTCCGCGCAGGATCACAATCGCCTCCTCGAATTACTGGTGGCTCGCTTGGGTGCCGAGAACGTGCTGCGGCCCGCGCCGACGTCAGATCACCGCCCCGAACAGGCGAATCAATGGGTGCCGGTCCAGGACACCGCCAAAGCATGCCCCGTCCCAGCCGAACTTCCCCGTCCGACGTGGTTGCTCGACACGCCCGTGCGGCTGATGATCAAGAACCACCGACCGTTTTATGGCTCGCCGCTCAAGCTGGTCTCGACCGGCGAGCGTATCGAAGCGGGCTGGCACGACGGAGCGCTGGTCACGCGCGACTACTACGTCGCGGAAGCCACCGATAAAAGCTGCTACTGGATCTACCGCGAGCGGCCGAGCGTCAAGACTGAAGAAGTGCGTTGGTTCCTCCACGGGCTGTTCGGATAATCGGTGTCGCCGTGGATCTCTTCTCGTCGGTCTTGCCCGACTACGCGGAGCTTTTCGCGTTCACGAACTTTTCGTTTCTGCACGGCGCCTCGCATGGCGAAGAACTCGTGTTGCGTGCGTCGCGACTGGGCTACTCGGGCCTCGCGATCACGGACGAGTGTTCGCTCGCGGGCGTCGTGCGCGCCCACGTCCAGGCGAAAGAAGAAAAGCTGCCGCTGATCATCGGCTCCTACTTTCGGCTGGTCCATGCGGACAAGCGCCCGGCGTTCGGCCTCATCCTGCTCGCGCAGAATCGCAACGGCTACGGCAACCTGTCCGAGCTGATCACGCTCGGCCGCATGCGTGCGGCGAAGGGCACTTATATGCTCACACCGCACGATCTCTCGAAGCCCGAGAAGGAGTACGCCCATCTGCGCGGCATGCCGGACTGCCTGGCGATCCTGGTGCCGGATTTTCCCGCGAAGGAAGACGCGCTCTCCGCGCAGGTCGAGTGGCTCAACGAAACCTTTCCTGCACGCGCGTGGGTGGGCCTCGTCCTGCATCAACGCGCGATGGATGATATCCACCGCGGCAGCGTCGAGTACGTCGCCGAACGCCACCGCGTGCCCGTCGTGGCGCTCGGGAACGTCGTGATGCATGTTCGCTCCAGGAAGCCACTGCAAGATACGATGACGGCGATTCGGATTGGCAAGCCAGTCGCCGACTGTGGATATGATCTCGCGCCCAACGCGGAGCAGCACCTCCGTTCTCGCCTGCGCCTCGCCAACCTGTACCCCGCGCACGCGCTCGCCCAGACACTCAACATCCTGGAGCGCTGCACGTTCTCGCTGGATGAACTGCGCTATGAATACCCCGATGAGCTCGTCCCGGATGGCTTCACGCACGAGGCGTATCTGCGGCAGGAGACGTACATCGGCGCGCATAAGCGCTTTCCGGCTGGCATTCCGCACGAGGTCCAGCAGCAAATCGAGCATGAGCTGCAGTTGATCCACGAGATGCGCTACGAGGCCTATTTCCTCACCGTCTATGACATCGTGCGCTTCGCGCGAAGCCAGCACATCCTGTGTCAAGGCCGGGGGTCGGCGGCAAACAGCGCCGTCTGCTATTGCCTGGGCGTGACCGAAGTCGATCCGTCGCGCGGCAACATGCTCTTTGAAAGATTCATTAGCAAGGAGCGCGGCGAGCCGCCCGACATCGATGTCGACTTCGAGCATCAGCGGCGTGAGGAGGTCATCCAGTACATTTATCGAAAGTACGGCCGCGATCGAGCCGCGATTGCGGCCGCCGTCTCGACCTATCGGCCGCGCGGCGCACTGCGTGAGACCGGCAAGGCACTCGGCATCGATCCGCAGATCGTCGACAAGGTCGCCAAGTCGCACCAGTGGTTCGATCATTCGCAGGACCTGTTGCGGCGCTTCGAAGAGTCCGGTCTCGATCCGACCAATCCGCTGATCAGGATGTGGGCGAAGCTGGCCGCGGAGATACTGAATTTTCCGCGCCACCTGTCGCAGCACTCGGGCGGCTTCGTCATCAGTCGCGGCAAGCTTACGCGGCTCGTGCCGGTCGAGAATGCGGCGATGGCGGATCGCAGCGCGATTCAATGGGACAAGGACGACCTCGAAGCGTTGGGCCTCTTGAAAATTGACGTGCTCGCGCTCGGCATGCTGTCGGCGATTCGCCGCACACTCGATATCGTCTCCGAGCAGCGTGGTGAGCAGTTCGAAATGCAGGACATTCCACCTGAGGATCCGGTCACCTACGAGATGATCTCGCAGGCGGATACCATCGGCGTCTTCCAGATCGAATCCCGCGCGCAGATGAGCATGCTGCCGCGTCTACAGCCCCGGACCTTTTACGATCTCGTGATCGAAGTCGCGATCGTGCGGCCGGGGCCGATTCAGGGCGGCGCAGTCCACCCCTACTTGCGACGCCGGCAAGGATTCGAGCCGGTGACGTATCCGAGCGACGCGTTGAAGACGGCGCTCGGCCGCACCCTGGGTGTGCCAATTTTTCAGGAACAGGTCATGCAGGTCGCGATCCTTGCCGCCGGCTTCACCCCGGGCGAGGCGGATCAACTGCGACGCGCAATGGCCGCGTGGAAACGCAAGGGCGGCCTGCAGCAGTACTACGATCGCATTGTCAACGGCATGCGAAAGCGTGGGTACGAACTCGCGTTCGCCGAAGCCATCTTCGAGCAGATCAAGGGCTTCGGCGAGTACGGCTTTCCGGAGAGTCACGCGGCGAGCTTCGCGCTGCTGGTATATGCGAGCAGCTGGCTCAAGTGTCACGAACCGGCCGCCTTCCTTGCGGCGATGCTCAATTCGCAGCCAATGGGCTTTTACTCGCCTTCACAGTTGGTGCAGGACGCGAAGCGCCATGGCGTCGAAGTCGTGCCGATCGATGTCACGATCAGCGGCTGGAACTCGGTGCTTGAGCCACGGAGTGATCGTGCGAAGCCGGTTGTTCGTCTCGGACTGTCGTTGCTTAAAGGCATGCGTGACGGCGCCGCGGAGCGCATCGAGAACGCGCGTGCCGTGAAGCCCTTCGCAAGCGTGAGCGATCTGGCAAGACGAGCACAGCTCGATCGGCGCGATCTTCAGGTGTTGGCAGCGGCGAACGCGTTGCGATCGCTTGCCGGCAACCGTCGCGAAGCACTCTGGCAATCCGTCGCGGCCGTGCCCGATCGTGACATCCTCGCCGAAAGCCGGATCGATGACGAGACGCCTGAGCTCGGCGCGCCGTCTGAGGCTGAGGACATCGTCAGCGACTACAACGCCGCAGGACTGACGCTGGGCCGGCACCCTCTCTCGCTCTTGCGGCCGACGCTCCTCGAACAACGACTGATGCCCGCTTCTACGCTTCGCAGTTATCGAAACGGTCGACTGGCACGGGGTTGTGGGCTCGTCACGGTGCGGCAAAGGCCAGGCACCGCCAAGGGCGTCATGTTCGTGACGCTCGAGGACGAGACAGGAAACGTCAATGTGATCATCTGGCCGTCCCTCCTCGAGAAGCAACGAAAGGAAGCGCTGGGGGCGGCACTGCTTGCCGTGTATGGCACCTGGCAATGTGAAGGCGAGGTCCGCCACCTCGTCGCTCAGCGGCTCGTCGACATGTCGCATCTGCTGGGCGGGCTCACGACCGTGAGCCGCAACTTCTGCTGAGATCCACTCGTCCGAGGTCGAGTCCATTGACCCGGTTCAGCCGCCGGTCATCCGTACCTGTCGAAGATCGATCCGTCGCTTCCGACTACGGCGCTTTGCTTGCCTCCGCTTGCCCGGCGTCTTCTTTGGTACGTCGCGACTTCGTCGCCTTTTTCGGAGCTGCAGCAGGCGCCATCACCTTCTCCTTCGTTTCCGTCTTTGCCTTTGTTTTTGCTTTCGCCTTCGCCTCAGTTTTCGTTTGTGCTGCGGCGTTGGACCTCGTGTCCGGTTTCATGTCAGATTCGGCGCTGGCCTTTATATCGCCCTTCCTATCGGCCTTCGTACTGGTCTTCTTCTGACGCTTCGCCGCCACCTGGCTACTCTTCCCGGCGTTCTCTTCGTCATTCGTCACTGAGCCAATTCCTTGGCGAACATTGTCAGGCGTGGCTTTATCGACCATTGCCGCTCCTCTTCGCTTCGCTGTCTTCGGCTTCGGAGCGTCGGGCGCCGTGGCAGAGTCAATGCTCGCGCTTTCGGGCGCCGAAACACGCTCATGTTCGAGTTGATGCGTCGCCGCGTGCCAATAATGGTCGCCACGTCCTTGCTGGCAACCTTCAGCCTCCCACAATAAATAGGCACGGACACGAATTTCGTCTATAGATAGCGGCGTAGGCATGGGAGCCGTCCCAAAAGTTGAAGTGCAGCAAACATAGCAGTTCCGCTTCCGATGCTCAACGCGCCGCGGTCTTCCCCAGTCGAGCCCACTCGCGCCGCGATAAATGGAATGTTCTTTGCGCTGTTTCGGCAATACACTTCGGAGGAAACTATGATGGCCACGACACCGATCGAGCAAAATCCAAACAGCGAAAAAGTCGGAGGACCGCGTCGATAGGGCGGTCGAGGATACGTTCCCCGCAAGCGACCCTCCGGCGACCGGAGGCACGACGCGGATCGAGACGGACGACGGCGACAAAGCGGACGAGGACGCCAAAAAAAAATCGCCCTAGCCCCGACATTGGCGTTCGAAACGAACTGTGACCGCGCGCGCGGTTGATATCCAACCGTGCACGCGGTGCTGCGGGTGATGACCATCGGCCCCCAGGCACTCATACCGATTGACTCAATTGCCCTCATGGCCTCGCCCCGCGACACCGCCGCGCCTCCTCTCGCTCACTACAGGAAGAAGCGGAACTTCAGCATCACGCGCGAGCCGCCTGCGTCTACCGCAGAAAGTTCCGCCAGCGCACTCCGCTTTGTCGTGCAAAAGCACTGGGCGAGCCGGTTGCATTACGATTTCCGGCTCGAACTCAACGGCGTTCTACTTTCGTGGGCCGTTCCGAAGGGTCCCTGCTACGATCCGAGCAAAAAGCAGATGGCGATCCATGTCGAAGACCACCCTGTGTCTTACGCAGGCTTCGAAGGCACGATTCCGCCGAAGCAATATGGCGCCGGCACGGTCATTGTGTGGGATCACGGAACATGGGAGCCCGTCGGCGATCCCGTGAAAGGCATGGAGGCCGGGAAGCTCGTCTTTCGCCTGCACGGTGAGAAGCTTGCCGGTTTATGGGAGTTGGTGCGCATCTCGAAGCCCGACGACAAGCAGGACCAGTGGATGTTGTTCAAGAAGCGGGACGAGTGGGCCCGCCCCATCGATGAGTACGACGTGATCAAGGCGCTCCCTGATAGCGTCGTTGCCAATCCGTTGGGGCTGCTCGAAGAACGCGAACCGAAGACAACGCCACGCCCCGGCGCCCACGACTTGGCGATCGACCTATCCGCCGCAGTGCGTGTGCCGCTACCGGCGAAACTCGAGCCGCAGCTTGCCACACTCGCGAGTACGCTTCCCAGAGGCGGCGACTGGATTACCGAGGCAAAGTTGGACGGCTATCGCCTGCTGGCTCGTATTGACAAGGGGCGAGTCAAGCTCTTCACGCGAAACGGGCATGACTGGACCGCGAAGTTTCCGGCAATCGCCGCCGCGATCAAGGAACTACCCATCGTGAGCGCCTGGCTCGACGGCGAGATCGTCGTGCTCAAAGACGGGATTCCGAACTTCTCTGCACTTCAAAATGCCATTGATGGGCGAAACAACCAGGACATCGTGTTTTTCCTGTTCGATCTGCTGTACCTGGACGGGGAAGACCTCAGGAAGGTACCGCTGTGGGCGCGCCGAGCTCGACTGGCGACTGTTCTCGAAGCCGCGGGAGAGCAGCTCCTGTTCAGTCAGGATTTTGACGCACCGCCCGCGCAGGTGTTCGAAGCGGCTGCCGGATTAGGACTGGAAGGTCTTGTACTCAAGCGGCGCGATGCACCGTACGAGTCAGGACGGACGGAATCGTGGTTAAAGGCAAAGGCCCGGTTGAGGCAGGAACTGGTCATCTGCGGCATGACCGGACGCGGCGGCAAGTCTGGCGAGGTCGGCAGCCTGTTGCTTGGCTATTACGTGGATGACAAGCTGCATGACGCGGGAAGCGTTGGCACCGGATGGGACTCAAAGACCGCGCGGGATCTCTGGAATCGCCTCATCCCACTGGAGGTCGACTCGGCGCCCTTCGACGTGCTGGTCACCAAGGCGCGGCGATGGTCCAGACGGGCTGCAGGCAGCGAACGGTGGCTCAAACCGACCATGGTCGCGGAAGTCGAGTTCGCCGATTGGACAGGCGACGGTGTCATACGACAGTCGTCTTTCAAGGGTCTGCGCCTTGATAAGCCTGCACGCAGCGTCGTCCGAGAGGGAGGAAAGACACAGCTCCCGGAGCCCTCCCTGCAGCTGAAAATCACTCACCCGGAACGTGTCATTGATGCGTCGGTGAACATTACGAAGGCGGATCTTGTTCGCTACTACGCGAGCGTAGCCGAGTGGATGTTGCCGCACCTCAAGGACCGGCCTGTAGCCCTTGTCCGCGCGCCCGATGGCGTGGCGGGCGAGATGTTCTTTCAAAAACATGCCGAGCGAACTGCGATGCCGGGCCTCACTGCGCACAACCGCGAACTCTGGCCCAACCACCCGCCGTTGTTGACGGTTGATACGGCAGACGCTTTGCTGTCCGCCGCACAAATGAACACGATCGAATTCCATACGTGGAATTCGATCGTCCGTCAGCTCGACAAGCCGGACCGAGTCGTGTTTGACCTTGATCCGGGCGAAGGCGTGAAATGGGTCCATGTTCGGGAGGCGGCCCTTCTCGTTCGCACGCTGCTCACAGAACTCGACCTGAAGGCATGGCTCAAGACAACCGGCGGGAAGGGTCTGCATGTTGTCGTGCCGCTCAGGGCGGAGCTGAATTACGTGAGCGTCAAGTCATTTTCTCAGGCGTTCGTCCGTCACCTTGCGAAGACGATTCCAGAGCGCTTCTCTGCGATATCTGGACCCGCGAACCGTTTGGGCAAGGTCTACGTCGACTACCTGCGCAACGGGAAAGGACAGACGACCGCAGCGGCATTTTCGGCGCGCGCCCGGCCGGGAATGGGCGTTTCAATGCCCATCGCGTGGGAACAACTCGCTGACCTGAAGAGTGGCGCTCAGTGGAGCGTCCAGACGGCGCGCGAATATCTGAGCTTCCAGTCGCGGGACCCCTGGGCGGATTTCTGGTCGACCGGACAATCGTTGTCGTCGGCAATCGAGCGTCTGCCGTGAAGCCCGTCGTCGCCCAGGTCACCTTGTGCTTCGGGCACAGGAGAAGGCGTGTCCTCGCTCAGCACAAGTCTGAAAATAACTCCGGCTGCACCTGCTGGAGAGCGCCGCTCGTCTTGTCGGCGAGAAACCGAAGCAAAAACCCGCGATGGAGAAATTGCGCGCTTCCCGCACCCAACTTCGATGAATTCGATTTGCGAAAAAATCCCGGGGGTTTAGCCCGGGATTCGTGAAAAGGTGTCGCTTGCAGCTAAGCCGCGTCTGCAAAAAGGCTCAGCTGCTGCCGGTCATGACCCAACAGCGCGTCATGCTCCGTATCGCTGATTGCACTCGACACAAGATGCGCGTCCAGCTCAGCCGGCGTCAGGTTCAGTCGTTGTGCGACCCTCGCAAAATACTGCCCGCGCTTGGCCATGTCCTGATAGCGCTGCGCCATGCCGGTCGGCAACTTCACGATCCCTTCGTTCAGCCAGAACCGCGCTGATTCGATGGCGTCGCGATGCTGGGTATCGAGCATGAACGCGGTGCCATACGTGCACGTGACGAAGAGGCAGGCCTCTTGCGCATCGACCTCGAACTGCGAGGCTTCCTCGAAATACACCGTCTGTTCGCCGCCGGTGGTCCTGGCATAGCGCCCAGGTCGATCCGGATGTCGATACGGATTCCATCGCTCCGCGTCGTGATCGCGTAGGCCTTCGACCGGCGCATCGCGGTCGTACTGTCCGACCGGATACCAGCCGTGCAGCACGATATCCGCCTTCGGCAGCGCTTCCAGCTTCGGAACCGGATAACGCCGACCCAATACATTGACATCGTGCCAGACCGCGAGCGCGGGAAACGCGTGAGGCGCGTAGTGATGCATCGACAGGAAAAAATCGATGGCGACCAGCTGCTGCGGTGTCACGAACTCGAACTGCGGCTCGCACAACGCCCTGTTCTCTTCCGTGTCCGGGATACATCCCATCGCCAGATCGCCAGAGTGCGCTTCGGCACGATCGCGCTCAGACGCATCGATACTCAACAACAGTTTGAGCATTTCGATGCGGGATCCCCACGCATAAGTATCCGCCTGGATTCGGGTGTAGCCCGCATCACTTAGCGAGCGCCCCACCAACTCACGGCGCGACAGATCCCACTGAATGGCCAATAGATAGTTGCGGAAGTCATTGAGCGGTCGCAGATGCGCGTACTGAGCATCCTCTATCATGGCTTCCAGCGACTTGTCACGCTCACCGGCGACACAACAAAATGCACACCCGAACCGGCTTCCGCACGCGGCGCGCGCACCAGATTCGCCCGCAATTACGCCGCATGTACCACCATTGCCGGCTCGATAGATCTCCGACAACTGCAGGATAGTTGCGGGCACCAACGGCGAAGCGAAGGGGAGATCGTGCGGATCAGCCAAAAGCGCCAGCATGGTCCACACCGTGTCCGTATCCCACTCGGCCAGCGGGCTAAGTGTGAGCGCGCCGGCCTTGTTGCGGACAGCGTGTTCCGCGCTTTCCTGTCGCTCCAACATCGCCGCACCGCGCGAGGCGCTTTCCAGCCGTCTCGTGCCAAGCACAGTGATCACCTCGCGTGCCCCGTCACTTGCGGCTTGACGCTCGAGCAACACACGCAGACGGCCTCCCGGCTTCACTTTCCAGCTGTCCGCGCACGCCCGCATCCGTCTACCGTCCCGAACGCCATTTTCCGGCGTTCTAACGAGCGTGCCGCGACCGATGGTCGAGACCACGAACTGACTGGCCAACGAAGGGCGCGTCACGTGGATTTGCACGGGCAGTGCCGACCCTTCGATGTATAACTGCAACTCTTCCAGCACGGCGTGCAGGAAATTCGCAATGCTCGGGTTCTCGATTGTCGTGTCTGCGCTTTGCACAAAATGCTGGCCAGCACGGCCACGCGCACGACGGATCGCTTCGAGCATCAGCACTAACGTGCAGGTCGAATCCTTCCCACCCGAATAGGCGCAGCTCAGGCTGTATCCCTGCTCGACGTAGCGCTGCATCACGCCGATCGCCGCTTCCACCTTCAACAAGACTTCATGTTCCATTTTTCGCTCCAAGAGAGTAGGAGCGCCCTTTCGGGAAGCTCCCGAAAGGGTTAAAGGAAAACTCAAATCACAATGTCTGCGGTCGCGTGCTGGGCCTCCTCGAGCCCCTCATGCGCCGCGGCAAACAAATCGCCCTGCCGTGTTGCGCGATCAAGGCGCGGCAGCGTCTTCGCGTAGCGGCTCACGCTCGTGCCATCGAAGCTATTGGCGCCCGCGGCCGCGCAGATGCGGATGCGCCGAACCGAATTCACGCGGCCCACATGCAGGTAACAGTGCCGGCGCCGTGCAAGCGAGCCCCACACATGCGCGGTCTGCTCTTTCCATTCCGTCGAGCCGCCGACAAAGATGCCGACAGCCGGAGACAGGAACGATGCGACGTCGTCTACCTGCATGTCGTTCTGAACCGCGATCAACATGCGACAGGGCATGCCGCGAAGCCGCTCCAGCCACTTCAGCGAATAGTCCAGCGACGCCATCCCGCCCATGACGATGTCAGGGAGAACGAGCCAGTCAGCCCGCTCGCCCAGACGATCGACCGCAACCGCGAAGGCTCGCTCATCGAAAGCCTGTCCCTGCTGAAACGCGGTCCACGCACCGTTGTCCAGTGCGTAACGCAGCTTCGGTTCGCAATTCGCCTTTGGCCGATACCAACAGCCGCCAATCAGCGCCCTGTAACGCGGCGAGATTACGTCGCGTGCCGGTTCGACTGGCATATCCGACGATCGGCGGCCGATGCATCGCAATGCGCTCCTCGACTTCCGGATCATCGTCAGCCGACCCGTCGACGCCGTAGTACTCCGCGTATGCAATGAAGCTCTGGGCGAAGCCGAGCCGCTCTCCGCTCGCGTACTGCTCGAGCCAGGGCGGCGTCATCGCTGCGCCCCTTTTGCCGGCTGCACTCTGCCGCCGACGATCACGAACACCTGCGTTTCGATGTTCAGCACCCACGGCCGAACCTCGTGCTCGCAGGCAGGCGAGCCTGCGATGTAGTCCATCGCCGCTTCCAGGTTGGGAAACCGCTCGGGTGCTGCGCCGAGCTTTGCCGCTTCAAACATATCGATGCTCCACATGGATTACGCGGAGCGACCCCGGCGGGGTCGCTTGCCCGCAGGGGTAGATAGAAAGTGGGGAAATTACGTGACGCTCAACTACCGAAAGCTTCGGTCACGTCGACGTGTTTCCACCAGCGACCGCCCGATGGCAAGTCTCTGACGAACGACAACGACGCCGCTTCTTCGCGCGTCAGCTCGACCAACGTGCCTTTCAGGATCGCCATCTGCAAATAGACCAGGTGCGCAAGGGCCACAGGTCCGTGCTCCTCGCCGATGGCAGTCAACGTTTCCACGGCGTCAAGCAGCTCAGCGTGAAATTGCTTCGCATCAGCCGCAAGATGAAGCGCCCGATCCGCATCGCCAATCGCCGCCAACACGGCGCCGCACTGTGCTTGCATATCTTCGGGTCCAAATTGCGCAGATTGGATCCAGCTACGGATGAGAAGGTCGTTGAGGACATCGTCTGCAAAATCGGTGCATGAGTAGGCCATGTGAGGCTCCAGGAAAAAAGGATGGTGGATGCCAGCGTCAAATCCGACGCAGGCGACCGTTATCGAAAGCAGAAGCGCGACGCGTAACTGGCGTGTGCGGGTGCTGCGGCGACTGGGTGGCAGCGGGTGACACCTGTTGCGCGGGTGGTTGCTCCGCCGTGTTGCGGTGCGAGCCGCACTGTGCACAGGACGAACTGCCGGCTGCCGCGATGAGCAGCATGAGAAGGTTTGCCATAGAGCGACGGCGCCAAGCGGTACCCTGTGGCGCGAAGAAAGTTGAAACGACGGGAAGCGCCCTTGTGGGGCGGCTCCCCACAAGGGTTAAAGAGAACTCAGGTGGCAAGCGCCTGAACGTCGATGACCGCGTCGGCCTCCGCGACCAACTCAGGCGTCTGCGAGATGAAAAACTCTCGCTGATACCCGCCCTGTCGAAGGACTTCGCGTTTCATGCTCATGAACTGCACTTTGCGCTGCGGATCCAGCGGCCCGTCCGACTCGTCACTGAACAAGGTCTGATACGGTTGACCGGTGTTCTGTGCGAGATACAGCGCAATGCCGCGCGTGAGACACTCGTTGATCCAGACCTTCTGTCCGCCCGACATCACCGATACCGACTTGCTGCTGTCGGCCTCAGCGTCGTGGACGAGGATCTCGAAGCCTTCACGCAACTCACCACTGGCAAGAGCACGTTGCGTACGAATCTCGACGGTGAAGCGCATGCCGTAGCAAGCGAGCAAAAGCTCGTTGACGGTATGGGTGAGCGCCGGGCCCGCGTCATCGATGGTGAGTGCGATCACACCATCGTTGCCCAGTCCCTTGGCGAGCAGCTTCCAACGGGCGATTTCATCGGACAGACGGTCCGCGCGAGACTGCGTCGCGGAAAACTTCTCCAATTCAATCGCCAACGCTTCGCATTCGGCTTGGAGCACGCTCTGCGAACGGATCAGTGCTTCGATCCGTCCATTGAGCGCCGCCACGGCTTCCCGATTGAACGCGAGGTCCCGATCCAGCTTCGCGATCGCCGTCGTCACATCCACGGCTGCAAGTCGCGTCATCTCATCGGCAATGCGAGCCACTTCAGCGGTCATGCGCGCCTTTTCAGACTCGTACCGGGCTACTCTCGCTGTGCCCTCTTCGGCGATCGAACGAGACTCCGCTTGCGCGGTTTCCAGCCCTAAGGCAGCAGAGTCGAGAAGCGGCTTGCTCGCAGCGAGTTCCGTCGCCGCCTGCAGCGCGCGGCGAAGCTTCGCGACATCATCCCTCACACTCAACATCTCCACACGCTTTGCCGCCAGTTCAGCCGGAACCGCCGTCAATGCTTCGGCTTGTGCCTTTTTCTCGCGGTACTTTGCGCGAAGATCGGCCACCGAAACCCGCTGCGCTACCGCCTGTGTCTTGGCCTGCAGCGCTTGTGTAAGCAGAGGACATTGAGCATGCATCGCGTGTCCAACGCACGGAACCTGCTCGACGACGGCCGCCTGCTTACTGAGCGTATCGAAATGCGCGGCCTTCGTCGTACCCTCGCTCATCAAGCTCGAGATCGAGACGCCCAACGCACTGAGGGTTGCGTGCTTCACCTCAAGATCGGCTATCGCACGCTGCAGCGGCCCGAACTTCGCCTCTTCACGCGCGATGGAAAGCTCCGCCTCTTCGCGCTTCGCGGCTGCGCCCAGGATGGCCTCCCGACGCGCGAGCGTCGCCTGATGTGTGGCGATGGTTCGATTAAGCAGCGTGACGCGTTGCTGGCTTCGAGCATGTGCTGCTTGCTCGTCGTCGGCAGCGCTTCTCAACGACCTCGTCAGCTCCTCTCGACGCACGCCCAACTCACGCAGGCGCGCTTCGACCGAGGCCGACTCCGCCTGTTTCGCTGCGAGCGTAGCCCGCTCCTGAGTCAGCTTGCCCGATTGCTCGAGCGCGGCTTCACGCTGCTCGCGAGCCGTACGCAAGGCGGCACCCTGCGCGACAGTGGATTGCTCCGTCTCGGCTTTGCGCTGCCGCTTACCGGCGAGGGCGAGAAGCTCCGACTGAATATCATCGAGCGACTTGCCGAGCACCTTCACGACATCGCCTGCTTTGGCCGACAACGCCTTCAGATGGTCGATGCCGAGCAACTCAGCCAGAAGCGTCTTGATCTCGCCGGCGCCATAGGATGCGAGCGGCCGGCGATTCTGCGCCGAGAACACGCTGGTGAAGAACGTTTCGAGCGAACCGTTGATCGCCTCGACGCAGCGGTTGTACGACTCCGCCTTGCCGTCCGACACGGTGCCATCGGGCAGCGACACCGGTCGCCACGTGCCGTCGACGCCGCGATAGACCAGGTAGTACTCCGCCTTGCCCGTCTTGCCAGGCTTGCGGAACGTGAACGAGGACCGATAGAGAATCCCATCGTGTTCCCATTCAAGCTCCTTCAGCGCGCTGGTGCCACAGATATGATCCCAGTACGAAAAAGCGTCGACCGAGAGCTTCGAGGCGCGCGACGGCATGATCGGATACGGATGCAAGTTGTCCATGAGCGTCGTCTTGCCCGCCCCATTCGGGCCGGTCAACGCGATCAGTCCATCCGGCAGCGACTCCAGATCGAGCGTCACGCTCTCGCGCTTCATGCCATCTCGAACGCCAACGAACCCTTCGAGCGTGAGTTTCAGAGGCCGCATGACGCACCCTCCACGACCGCTGCCATCTGCGCATAGAACGCATCGTCATCCTCGTTGGGAAACGACGCGTTCAGATCCGCTGCGACAACCGCGCGCTGCGGGGCACATATCGGGGCACACAGCGTCCCAGCGAGCGCGGCCGACACATGGTCGCACGCTCTACTGAACTCGCGTCGCGCGTTCGTCAGCAGCTCCGACCAGCCGCTGTAGCCGCTAAGGCCGTGAATTTCCGCAGCCGACCATTGACTCGCATACCCCTCCTGATAGGACCAGAGGAGATGCTGCATCTGCACGGACGGCGTGATCGCGATTTCGGTCGCACCGGGTGTGGTGGCCAGCAACAGCAAGGTCTGCCCGAGTTGAGCCAGGACCGCGCCGCGATCGTGGCCGAACGGCTGATGCTGGATCGCAGGGGTGAAACCTGCGAAATCCACCAGCGACTTTTGGATATCGCGCGCGGCGTTATTCGCGAGCGAGAACGAGCGGACCCATTCGGGACCCGCGGGGTAAAGACCAAACATGATGCACTCCGTTTGGAAAAGGCGGAGTGCGTCCCCAGTGGGGATCGCGCCCCGCCAAGGTGAAGAAACAATTGAACGGCCAGAGAAAGGTGCTGCAACAACGAGTCGATGCGTCGACGACGCGGTGAACCTCTGTTTCGATAGCGACGAGCAGGACTCGAGCTATCGGAACACGGCTACGGTGTCCGAGACAAAGGAGCCATACGGGCCTCCCTTGCCAACGCGCGGCAACCTATGCCGCGAACAAATCATCATCGACCCACGACAGCTGCGCTGACGAGGTCGATGCAGATACCGGCTCGACGATCTCGATCGTCACATCGGGCATCGGCATCTCGATCTCAGCGGCTGTGCATTGCGCCAATCCGTCCGGTACGACATCGGGCGACTGTTCGGCTGCAACGTCATACTCGATCAGACCGGCCAACACGCGCGCAGCGATCGCCTCGGCATCGCCCGTTTCGAGAAGCTGAAAGCGATCGAGCAGCGGACCTGCGGACACGTCCGTAAGCGCGCACCAGCGCTCGATCTTGCGATCGATCGTGGCCTCCAGGCTGATGCCTTGCGCGCGCGAACGCACGACCGGCAGGATGCGGGCCTCGACCTTCAGCTCGGCCGCGTTCCCGAACAGCGCGACAATCGCATCGCGATCGACGCTTTGACGGTGTTCTTCGTCCACTTGCCAACGAATGCGCACGAACTTGTCGGTCGCATCCAGCGCGATCTCGGCGAGCCGTTGCATGTCCGGCGGGCCATCGAAGTCGATACAGAGCGTCTGCCGAGCGGGCGTCACGATGAGTTCCGCTTGCGCGGCGCCCACCTTCACGTCCCACATCAGAAAACCCTTGTCACCCTCTTCGTCGTAGTGAAAGCGCCCGATCGATCCCGGGTACGCCACCACTCTGCCTGCTCGCTCCCACTTCTGAGACTTGTGGATGTGTCCGAGCATGAACGCGTCGCATTCGGCCTCGAACAGACCCCCGAGCGAGAACTCGTGATCGAAGCCCGCCATCGTCACGCCGTGCTCGGTCGTGCAGCCGTTGACCGTGCCATGCGATACGCCGACCGTGCGAATGCCCTTCGCGCGAAGCTGCTGGTTGATGCGGCCGGCCGATCTGAGGTAGTCGGCGAGCACGGCCTCCAGTCCCGTCGCCGCTTCCTTCGCGCCGACCGCGGCCGCCAGTTGCCCCTTGTTGATCGTGGGCAGACAGGTGAAGACCACGTCGGCGCCGATCGCCAGCACTTCGCGAAGCTCCTCTTCGGAAAACACCGGGCCGCTCGATGCATAGAACCGGCCTTCGTGAAGACTCACTTGTTGCACGCGTTCGGCGACATAGATTTGATGCGTGGTAGCCATCAGCTCGAAGTTGCGAAGCGTGCCCGGTGGCTCGTGCGAGAACGTGCCCTGCAACATCAACACCGGCATGCTGCCGCTCAGGCCGTTGATGCGTCGCGCGAGGCGGTGCAAGGACGGCGCGTGCGCATCGAGACGATGATCGGTCGCGTCGCCCGAAATCACAGCAACATCAGCACCTGCAAGTACGGCATGATCCGTTGCAAAGCCGAAGCATCGATCCGCCTCCTCGAGATTGCCCGGCGCATAATGCAGATCGGAAAAATGTGCGATTTTCATCTCGCCTCCAAAAGAAAAGAGCCGCCCCGTTTCCGGAAGGCAGCTCAGTTAGTTCCAACGCCAGGAAGCGGCGTGGTTTGCTCAAAAAACGGTGATGATCCCGTCACCTTCACCCCCTTTCGATCTGCAATCGAGCGGGTTCGGGTCCGATATAGGAAGTGCCCTTGCATCCCTGGCATTCAACGACGATGCGCATCGTGCGATCTGCGGTATAGACCTTGAAAATGTCTGCACCGCATCCGCCGCAATGCATCTGCTTCTGATCAGTCAACATAGGTGTAGTACGTCATTTAGGCAGTTGAACAGACAGCGTGTCACGAACTTTCATCAGCGCCAGGCCGAGAAGGTTCTGGCCTCGCCACTTTGATTTGTCAGTGATGTCCGGATGGCGCTCGCTCAGGCCCACGCCCCAGATGAGATCGTAGGGGCTGGCTTCGACCAACTCGGTTGGAGCCGTCGCGAGCAACAACGCGCGCAAGCCGGGATGCTGCGCGAACTTCTCGCGGCACCCGACATAGACGATCGATTCGCGTTTCGCCTTCCATGTTTCGAGGTCGAAACCTTTGACCTTACGGCCCAGGGCTTTTTGCTCCTTCGGAAGGTGCGTTTCGAGCACCGCTTGCGCGATCGCCTCGTCACCGAAGAGCTTGGCCTTCGAGAACATCATGAATTGCTCCCCGCATGTGAAATCCACACCGCGATAGGAGAAACGGCACGGATGCCAGTTGCTAAACGCATCCTCCGCGCCGAAAAACAGCGTGAAGTTGCCGACTCGACGCATCGGGGACTCCTTTGCGTGAACAGGTAGATGGGCCGCCGTAGCGGGCGAATTCGATGCGCATAGCGGGCGCGGTCGAAAACATTTGAGCAAGCGGTTCTTGCTGAAATGCTCTCATGCGCGAGCGGAGAAGAAAAAAGAGCAGCCAGCCCCCGTGAAGGAGACTGGCCAAGGTTAGACGTAGGCAGCTTGCGCAACCGCGTCCTGAATTTCCGCGTCGAGCGAGGCTGGATCGTCGAGCGCGGTTTTGAGGCGCGCATTCATCGCATCCACATCGGCGACGCGTTCGATCCAGCCGCGCCCGTACGTCAGATGCGCGTATTTGCGAAAGTGGTTCTGCCGCTCCGGCTGACTCAAGCCCAAACGGTGCAGCAGATCGGACATCTTGTGACGCTTGTCCTCCAGCGTCTCGTTGGGGTCGGGACGGTCCACTTCGTCACCCTTGTCATCCTCGTCGACGCGGGATGACGTGCCCTCACCCGTGGATTGCCCGTCGGGTTGAAGCGCCGGCTCGGTCATCGACTCTACCGTTCCGTCAGACTGGATGAGCGCCACGGCACGATTTGCGCTTTCCAGTGCCGGTTGCGGCTCTTCCGCACCGTCGAGCAGCGCACCCAGGTCGATGTCGGCATCCAGCACCGACAACATCTGTTTTTGACGAACCGGTTGCCCGTTATCGTCGATTCGCGTGATGTCGAATTCCTTCTTCGAGAGCCAGAAGCGCGTGCCGGTGAGACGGCCGCGTGCCAGCGACACGGTTTGCATCGCCGAGTACGCTTTCTGCAGCACGTAGATGGAATTGGTCGGCAGCTCGATCAGACCGAGCCCTTTGACATCAGGAATCGCGAACACGAAGTTCGCCGTGAGGTTGCACTTTCGGTCCTGATACTGCGGACAGACGTGCGGATCGCAAACGCCATCGGGAATGTCGTCGTCCTGCCGATGCACGACGAGTCGACCACCGAAGGAGCGGCGAGCACGTTGGGCGCGGGAATTCCGTTCGACCGGCGCGTACATCTTGCAGTAGCGCTTGCCGTCGCGGTCGTACTCGGAGAAGTACTGCCGCCCCGCTGTCGTGTAGGCCGCCATCTGATTCGGCACATTGCGCAGCCAGTCGTCGAACGCGAACATGACCGGGAATCGGTAGAGTTTGATGCCCTGGCCGCGATCCTCGCCATACAGCCTCAGGATTTCGTCCGCGGTGTCGGGATTCGAGAAGTCCGATCGTCTGCAGACGAAGTAGTCGACGTTCTTGGGTACGAGCGCATTGCGAAGCTTCAACGACGTCTCCAGCACCTTGCTGATTGCCTCGAACGACTCGCCCGCGGCCACCATGTCGGCGTAGAGCTTGACGGCCTTGTCGTTGGCCTGATGGGCGCGAGTAAGCACCTTGATACCGGGTCGAATCTTGCCGATCGTGGGCGGCCGGATGGCGCGTTCTTCAACGAGACTGCGCGGCGCGTGATCGAACATCTGAACAACAGCGTTCATGAGGGTTTCCTTGCGAGAAAGAAGATGGCGTTGGTCCGCAGCGTGTCGGCCTGAGATTGCATCTCCCGGGCTGCCGCACTGCCGCGACGTTCGCTCACGTGGTGAATAAAGACGGAGCGCTCGGCGTCGCTGAACATCGCGACTCGGGCCACTTCGCAGCGCGCGCGCCAAACAGAGGACGTGGTATCCGCTTGCTCGCGCTCGTGATCGATCTGATGCTTGATGGCCTCGGCGATACGCTGATTGAGGCGGTCGGGCAACAACATGAACGGCACCTCCGTTGAGAAAGGTCCGTTTGGTCCCTTTGCAGGACGCGACGGACGAAAAAAAAAGCCCGCTCCGGTAACGGAGCGAGCTTCGGGAGATCGATAGAGAGGACAGACCTACGCGCCACGTCCCTTCCGGGGACGTGGCGTGCAGGGAGCGGCCGGCAAAGCCGGTGTCGCTCAGCTCAGAGAACGTAAAGTCGTTCTCGCGCGGCATGGTCACGCCGCGCAACAGCCCTTTTCGGAATTGCTTCCGCCGCAGGATTCACGGATCAGCCAACTCGATCGTTCTACCCAGATCAGGCTCTGGAGAGAGAACACCCGAAAACCCGGGTTCGAACGATGTACCGGCGCAAATGAATGCAGGCCAAGGTACGAGTATCACGGCTGAAATTGGGGAGTGGGTAGCGAGCGCACTCAGCACAAGGAAGATGTCCACACCGGTAGCTATCCGATCGGAGCATGCCAGACGCACGAGGCGGGCACGGCTTGGAGAAAAAAGACGGACTCCGGGCTTGGAGTCGAGGTCGATGCGTCAGTGACGCGGGGAATGGATTTGAGTATCCGGGTTATCGGTGCTCATGTGCGGTGGAAAGCTCACGAAATTCGTATAGCTTTCGCCGCCTTGACACTTGTCTAAACAATGAAAATCTTATGCGAGAGAGAACACAGACGAAACCGACACGATCATGGCCGTAATCGATATGGATGTGCCCGACGAAGATCCAAACAAACTGACGCCGTCTCGCAACGATAGCGCGGATCAGAGCGGTCTTCGTCCCCTCAATCGCCTGACCAGCGATAGCCGCCTTGCCCGGATCAATGGCGACACGCTTGCGCAAACCGAGTTGCCCTATTACTCACGGTTCGCTCGCGAGTTTTTGCGCTCAGACTTCAACTTTGCGGCCGCGAAGATGACCGTCGCGCGTGGCGGCAAGCTCATCGCGATCGAAGCGGAGTTTCGGGTTGCCGAGGCCTTTTTCAGGAAGGCGCTCGATTGGGCGAACAAGCTACCGGGCAGACGTACCCCCACTCAGCCCGAGATGGTGACGCTTGAGATCAAACACGCCATGTCTGGCCGGCTGGTTCGAGTTCTCTCCATGTATGACCAGCTCTTCCTCAAAACGATGGAAGCGCTGATGTTGCGCTCGGTGACGCCGCAAACCCGTCAGGCCGCGCTGGACGCCGCCGAAATTCGCGTCAAGCAGATCCCCTTCTTGTGCATCCCGGACAACAACCGGTTCGCGCCGGAAGGTGTGTTGCTTCCCGCTCTCGACGAGGCGCACTGAGTTTTCCGTGTGTGATGCCTTCACGCGCGCGACTCGATTGGCACAGCGCTTTCCAAGCTCGATCAAACACGGTTCGACCAAACACTACGACAGGAGGCTCCCGCATGGACCTGCGCGAAATTCAGAGACTGCATGCGCAGTTCGCATCGGATTCGATGACCATCGACCTGCCGCGCCAAATCGCGGCATTGCCGGCGCCGACAATGTTCGAGAACTATGCCAAGTCGGCCACGCTGCGCTCGGGTATCCTCTCGGGCATCGCCAAGTCCGCGCCGATTCTCCGTAGCTGCGCGAAGCCGGTGCTTGTCGCACTGGTCGTCGCGCTCGCGGGTATCGGCGCGGCCAAGCTCTTTCGCGCCATTGGCGCGAGCTCCGTGCCGCACACGAGCGCGGAGAAGACTGTGCAGACGACCAGCGATACGGCATCTCAGCCTGTTGCTGCCAGCGACGCCGGACTTCGTACGATCGACGCCTCTCCCGCCCGGCCGGTTGCAGTCGCCCCGATGTTGAGCGCGAACGACGTCGGCGGCACCTCAAATATTGGCCTTACGGCTGAGCAGTTCCGCAATTCGCTGGGCACCACAACCACGAGCACTTCAGGCAATGCAGGCGTGGCCAAGCCTGCGCCGCCCGTCTCCAGCGAGGCCAAGCTCGCTGCGGTGTCACCGATCCGCCAGAGTCATCGTGAGCCGGAGACTGCGCATTCGGTCGCCGCCTCGCGAGTCGCCTCGGCACAACCAGAATCGCGGGCCGCCTCGGCCGCATCGCAGCCGGTGTCACAAGCGTCGACGGCCACCGCCGCTACGACGGCCACGACAGCGCCGGCTGCACTGGCCGCCGCGGTCGAACGCAGCGCGTCAGCATCGGGCGCTACGACCCGGTCGCACGGCTATCGTCACCACGCCGCACGTCTACGCGAGGAGCAATCCACCGAAAGCGAAACGCCATCGTCCGCGTCGAACAAGAAGCCCGCGCCGACGACCCGCGCCGGGTCTAACGAAGTGCAAATGTTCTGAGAATCTGACCATGAAAACCGAACTCAACATCACGCTCATCGCGCCGGGCTGCGCCATCACTGGCGATATCGTCGTCGATCACGGCATCTCCTGCTTCGGCCTGCTCGACGGCGGCATCATCTCGACGCAGGGTCTCTTGCACATCGGCGAAGGCGGGCTAGTGAAAGGCACGGCACAGGGCGAGCACGTGCGCATCGATGGTCGCGTCGACGGTGACGTACACGCGCGCGGCTCGCTCGAGATCAACGGGCAAGTTTCGGGCGACATCTTTTACTGCGGCACGATCCGGCTCGGCCCGCGCGCCGCGCTTAACGGCACGCTCAAACGCGTCGCGCGCATGTTGACGATCGAGATTGAGTCCGCGGAAAAACCGGGCGTCATCGGCGCGCGCGCATCCGAGCTCGGCGCGGATCAGAACGGATCGAACGTGACGGAGATTTCCCGGGCCATGGCCTGAGGTGGATGGCGAGTTAGGCGGAACGCTTCATACATCAGACGAAATGCCTATAACTGGGTATTGCTTCCGAGACGCCGACCGTGAAATCGAGCGGGCTTTTTTTCGTCGGTACGTCAGCTTGGCCCGATCTTTGCGGGGCTCGAGACGTGGAATCGTCCACGTCATCGATGGAGGTTCAGGATGAACAAGGACCAGGTGAAGGGCACCGCCGAAAAGGTGAAGGGCAAGATCAACGAAGGCGTCGGGAAGATGACCGGCGACACCACCCAGCAGGTCAAGGGGCAGGTGCAACAGGGCGCGGGCGAAGCGCGCAAGCAGTACGGTGACGCGAAGGAAGAAATCAAGAAGAGCCAGCCGTAAGGCACCCTCAGGGATAGCGCACTAGAGCGCAATTCAGCAAGCACCTCAGGGAGCGCCGCACGCGCGGCGCTCCCATTTGAAATCTGGATGACGCCACGAGGCTGACAAGAACCAACCTCACGTGCTTGATTTCATTCACACCCGCAGCCAGGGCCTGCAACGGGCCTGCAAGGTGACCTTGAACGTCACACGGTTATCGTGCGGCGCCTTCGCGTACGAATCCTGGATCCATCACGATGGAATTTTCAAGGGGAACGGGGTAGTGTTCCCGCTCGCGGCGACGAATCTCGATGATGCGGTGTCGGACCGCTCCGGACAGCCGCATCCCAGCGCTCCGGCGCCATCACCTAGGCGGCCCGAGCCAGTCCTTGTATTTTCGCTTCTGCCACGAACCGTGACTCGAAGTTCTTGCTGGTGCCGGAGATCATCAGCGATTCGCGCGCGCGCGTCATGGCCACGTAGAACAGCCGCCGCTCCTCGGGCTCGGTCGACTTCGGGTCGGGGACGATCGTCTCCACGCTGCGTACGATCCAGACATGATCCCATTCCAGCCCTTTCGAGCTGTGCATCGTCGTGAGGATAAGCGCGCCCGGCGTCGGCTCGTTATTGGACTGGCGCAAAAACAGCAGCCGCTCAGCGAAAGAGCCACTCAGCCGCGAAAGCACGTCATCGGTGGCCTGGATCGCGCGGATGGCGGCATCTTTCTTCGCGTACTTCATCATCCATTCGGCCACACCCGAAAGGGTCAACGAATGGAACTTGCGATCGCACAGACTTTGCCACTCGGCAAGCCGCTTCATGAATTCCCGGTAGTTCGTCGCGACGTCCTCGGACAGGCCAAGCGCCACCAGTTCGGCGCGCCCCTTTTGCGTCAGTTCTGGACCCATGTCGGCATGCAGGGCGCGCAACTGCTGCGCGGTCAAGCCCAGATGCGCCAACACGGCATCGAGGCCGGTCTCTTTCACCCGCTCGACGATCTCGAGCAGATTGCACATCAGCGCGCCTTCAGGGCGGCTGAGCACCGATGCGCCAGACGCCCGATAGTATTTGATGCCGTGGGATCGACACACCGATTCCAGCGGGTCGAGGATGCGGTTCGTGCGCGCGAGGATCGCACAGGACTCGCCCTTCGCGAGAAGCGGACCGAGCACCTCGACAGCCGCCACAGCCTCCTCGTATTCATCGGCATGACGCGAGCTCAGCACACTGCCGCCCGGCCCCTTCTCCGCGCGCAGTGTTTTCGCGATCCGGTCGACGTTGTGGCAGATGACCTGATCCGCGGCCGAAAGGATCTCCGCGCGGCAGCGATAGTTGCTCCCCAAGACCACCGGCTTGGCATCGAACGCCTGAATGAACGACACCATGCCGCGATAGCCGAGCGCTTCCCGAAACGCGTAGATGCTTTGGTCATCGTCGCCGACGACGGTGACGACGGAGCCCGCCTTCGCATGCAGTTCGATCCATCGGTACTGAAGTGGGTCCGTATCCTGGAACTCGTCGACGAGCAGATAGGTGAATGGGTAAGGCAGGATCGTACCGTTTTCCATGCCCTCAACCGCCAGACGCAGCATGTCCTGAAAGTCGATCTTGCCGTTGCGGGCGAGCGCGTCTTGATAGGCGTGGTACAGCTCACCGTCATCCGTGTTGGGATCGCATCGACCGAAATTCGTCTTGATCTTCTCGATCGTTGGAATGACGTCCTCTGCCTTCCCCTCACGCCCGAGTTCCTGCATCACGCGAATCAGCAGGCCCAGCCGATCGCCATCGGAAGCGATATCCAGCGGCCGCGCGCCGGGGCGCTTGAGTTGCTTGAACGCGAGCGAATGGAAGGTGCCTGCGATCAGGCGCTTTTTCACGACGTCGCCGGCAGACTTCAGAATGCGCTCGCGCAGTTCGATCGCCGCATCCTTGGAGAAGGTCACCGCGCCGACCATCGCGGCGCTGTCTTGCAGCAGCAAGGCGGCTTTGGTGGCGATCGTCTTCGTCTTGCCCGCGCCCGGGCAGGCGATCGCCACGCAGTGCTGACGCAACTGGGCGACTTCCCGTTGCTGGGGATTGAGTTCGTCCAGCATGCCGACCTCCTTTACTGGCCGCGAACCGTCGTCATCAGCTTCAGGTGCGTCATGTATCCGCGAATGCCCAGCGGATTGAACTTCTTCAGGAAGTGAACGGTTTCGTCGTCGACGTCGGACTGATCCCGGATGCCGTTCCACACCATGAAGTCGAAGTGGTCCATCGCCCGGTCAAACTTCATGATGGCGCTGAGCACGCGCATCGAAAAGCGCGAATACGCCTCGACTTCGATATCCATCGACGGCATCGGGATCGTCGGCTCAAACACAAGTTCCTGGTTCGCGCGCAGTTCGGCTTCCTTTTGCTGGCGAAAGCCTTCGGCGACGCGCAGTTGCTCATCGACGTAGCCCTCAATGCCTGCAAGCAGCTTTTCCAGCGCGCTGTTGACGACTTCCTTGTCGCTTTCGCCGAACGTCGAACGGCCGAAACGCTGCATGTTGATGCTCATGCGATTGATATACGGCCACCACTGTTCGAACAGCGGCTTCAGGCGGGTATGGTTCAACCGCACGCGGGCGGTCACGACTGCGGCACCGGACAGTTGGCGCTCCATCAGTTGGCGGCCGATCTCACGGCGGCGCTTGATGATGGCGATGCGTTCGGCGGCCGGCAGATCACGGAACAGCTTGCGAGTTTTCGCGACTTCGGCACGCTTCATGTTCGCGTCGTCAGTCGAGATCACGCCTTCCTTCTGCAGACGATCCGCGTCCGCTTCCATCTGGGTGAGCTCGCGCTCCAGTTCGCCGTCGTCAGCCCCATCCGTCACGAGCGGAGCTTCAGTCGCGTCGGCCGCGCCTTGTTCCAGCGCGGCCAATGCCACCTTGTTTTCCTTCTCGGTTTCGACCGCAGTGCTCATTCGCCACTCCTGTTCGGACCCGTCGGTCCACTTTGTCATTGGGAAATAGGCAAGCGAATCGCGCTGCCCGTAGTTCTCATTGTTGCGGGAGCAGGCGAGCGGGGACGGTCAAAACAAGGGCAATTTGAAGCGGCTTTCGTACTCTCGAGCGTTGCGCGTCGTCGGTACTGTCGGGGGGAAGACATTTGAACTGTAACCTAGTAACAGTTACAACCACCCGAGACGTCCCCGCGTACGTCACGAGCAGCAGAGGAATGGATGGCCAGCTCGATGCGCCAGAGGACGCGCAAAAGAAAAGAGAGCTATCCAGATAGCTCTCCCAACGAAGAAAGACGCGGTTTTTTGCGAGCTTTTCGCTCCCAAACATCACATCGCGCTTTTACCGCGAAGACTGGAACGACTCGGCCGCCTTCCAAAGCAGTGCGCCCAGTAGTGCAGCCACGGCCACCCAGTAGCCGGCAAGCACTGGCAACGGTACGACGAGCACCCCAAAGAGCGTTCCGCAAACAAGCAGCAGACCGTGTCCGGCGAGATGGAAAGACAGCGGACTCACGAAGCCCGCGGCCGACGCCTTAATCTTACGCCGCGCAGTCCCGTCGACGAACATGCCGAACGCGAACAGCAGCGTGCCCACGATCCACATCTTCATCACCATCGCGCGGAACAGCATCCGGTAGACGAGCAGCCAGAAGTTTTCCGTCCACGTATGGGCGAAGGTGGAAAGCCCGCCGTCATTCATGCCGCCGACGCTCCCAGACGCATTGAGCGTTCGATGCAGCAACCCATTGTCAACGAACGCATGTCGGAACGTCTCGTTGGCGTGGCGCACGGCTGCATCAGCGCGTTCCTGCCCGACCGAGGCAACGAGCGAACTCGTTTCGGCCTCCGGCACCTCGAACAGGCTGCGTTCGGGAATCGCCGGCATGACTGCGATCGCGAGCACCGGCACGAGCAGAAACCAGACTTTCAGGTGCGATCCGAAGCGGCTAGCCATGGAGCACCTTTATCAGCATGAGTATCGGCACCAACACGATCGCGCCAAGCCCGCCCCAAAAGAGCGCGGGCCGCGTCTGCATAATCGTCGCAAGCGCGTAGCAGCGGGCGCCCGCCCCGTAGGTGAACTCCTCGGGCACGGCAGCATCGACTTCGCCGTCGAACGCACCTGCCGTGTCGCAAGCGCGTTGCGCCGTACGGGAATCAACTGCCGACAGCTTCGCTATGATCGTAACGGTGAGCGACATCGTATTCCTCAAAGTAGCGACGGAAGGCCTCGCCCTGCAACACCCGCGAGGCGAGCTGGAAAGCAGCGGTGCGCTCGGTGATGTGCTCCGGGCAGCGTTCGTCGACCATCTCGAATTCGAAATTGGCATGACGCTCCTCGAAAGCCGGAATCGCATCGAGCATGGGACACCAGACAGCGACTTTTTCCCCGCGCCGTGCGACGTACCGGCGCGCATAGAGCAACTTTGCTGGCTCGAAGAGCCCCTGCATGAAGGCAATGTGGGCATTACCCGCGCGCTTGGCAAGCCTGAAGCCATCGAGCGCCGACTCAATCATCTCGGCGGCGAGCGGCCGTTTGTCTCCCATAAACCGCTCGCCGATGAAATCGGCCACACGCGAACAGGCAAGCTCGAGCTCCGGCGCGACGTTGAAGACCGGGACCAGCCTGTGCGACAGTTTGTGATCGCGAATGATGTTTTTGTATGCAGCGGACATAGTGTTGAGTTTTAGCCTTCGATGATGGGAATCCGACCCTGGTACACGGCACCGCCCGAGATGCGCATGAAGTACTGCAAATTCGGCAGACTGTGGATCAGCCGCACGGGAATCAGCGGCACCTTCTCGAGTTGAAGCGAGCGCGATTGCGAGCCGCTGAACTCAAGCGCATGGGCCTCGGTCGTGGTATTCGTACTGTTCGACACGTTGACCACCCGGATCGCCGTCTCCCCGACCTTGTCCGAGAACCACTTGGCGGTATCCGAGTCTTCCAATCTTAAGACCACCTGATTATTAAGGTTTCCTAAAACCTGTAGCATTTTCGCCGCGTTTCCAAGTTTCGCTTCGAGGTCGGCCCGTGCCTGGAAGGCGACGAACGCTTTGAACCCCGCCCCGCGCCCCTTGTTCAGGATCTGGATCACCTGTTCGTTGATCGCCTCCGCGATCTCATCGATGATGAGCACGACGTCGGGCTTTTCAGCGTAGAAGTTGTAGATCGCTCCGCACACCGCCGCGACATCTGAGAGCGCCATTGAGGCGATCGCTTTCTGCACGATGTTGTTCGACAGCGAATCCAGCCCCATGTACAAGACCGCCTTCTGTTTGATGATCTTGTCGATATCCCAGATCTCGCGCTCGTCCTCGAAGTCGTCGGCCTTCGGCGCGAGCATCAAGCCGGTTTCGCCCGTGGCCAGCATCTGGAGCAGCGGCAATGCCGACGCGATGATGCGCATGTAATGCTCGCGGTCGTGCGTGTGGGTCGCAATCAGGCCATCGATCGTCTCATGACCCTTGTCGTGCGCGGCAAATCGGTCCAGATACAGCTTGGCCATGCCATCGGTCATTGAAACGTCGTTGCGGCGTTGCGCATCTTTGACGGTGGCGGCCACGGTGAGCTCTTCCCAGTTCGGCACGCCGTTTTCAACGAAGAAGCGGCGCAGGCAGCGTTCGAGCAAAGTGCCGATACCCGATTGCGCGTACTTCAGGATCGAGCGCAGGTTCGGCTTGTCGCCGACATACAGCTCGCCCTTGACCGCCCGGTCGATGAAGAGGAACGCGAAATCGCGGAACGGTCCCTCATCCATCAACTGCGCGATGCGCGAGGGGATTTCTGAGGGTTGCGACCAGTTTTCGAGGGGATTGAGGCGGATCGACTCGTTGGGTTTGGCCTGGTTGAAGTACAGGAACTTCCGGCCGGCCCGCGCGCACTCCTTCTCGACACGCTTTTTCCACTCATCGTCGTTTTTCGGATCGACGATAATGAGCACGTCTTTCGGGTTGTGGATGACCTGGGTCGAAATCACCTCGTAGGTGCGGGTCTTGCCCGCGCCCGTCGTGCCGCCCACCAGCGTATGGCCGCCCATCGCCTTGTAGTGAAACGGCACGCGGACCTTCTTCGGCTCCATGCCGTGGATCCACGAGGAGCCTTGCGGCATCCGATCGCGAATACTGTCGGTCGGCCCGAACAGCTTCTCAATACGCGCCTCGACGGTGCGCCCAATCTCCGTTTTCGACAGCCACTTCGGTAACGAGGGGATGTCGGTCACCGGCATGCGCAGGATTTCGTGGGCGATCTGCGTGTGCTTCTGCGTCCACTCGAAGCCGGTGCCGAGGTACATCGAGTCCTCTTGCTTCTTCATGACCTGCTGCGTGGCAAGCAGCGTGTCGATATGGATCTTGCTGAGCCACTTGGTTGAAATCGCCATCCGGAAGCTCAGTGCCTTCCAGACCTGATACCCGCGAATCAGCCAGAACGCAACGCCGGCAAGCGCAAAGGCCCACGCGGAAGGCATGCCCGAGACAAGGAGCCCCACGATCACGGCCGGCCAGATCAGAAACGGCCTGAACTCGTAGATCGGTCGGAAATGATTGACGTAGCTCACGCTGTTGGCCGCTCCATGATCAGACGCCCCGCGCGCTCGACGATGCAGATGTCATTGCCATGTGCACGTAGGAGCAGGCTGCGCTTTCTGAGTTGCTCGACTAGCGTGTCGCTGGTCATGCCGTATGCGCCCACAAGCCGCTTCTGTACCGCCAGCCCCTTCTCCTCCCACGTCACTTTCGCCTTTCCGGTCGCCACATCGCCCGCCAATGCTTTGAAGAACTCTTTCATCATTGCCGCGCCCGGACCCAGCACCTCGTTCAACTGTTCATCCGTTGGGCCGAACTTGGGAGACGCGCTGCTGCGCGTAGGCGCACCGGCAGCCGCAGGATCGACAGGCGCGGGACGCGGCGGAGAAGCAAGGTCCTGCGCGGCGGCTTGGCCAGCGGGTTCAATCGAGGCCGCTGAAACGGCCTGTGCTTCGCTACGCTCCAACGCATCGAGCAACGATTGAGAAAGTTGCGGGCCAGCGCCGGGCGGCGCCGGGTTCACGTTGGACGCGGGTACGTTCGGCGCAGCCCACGGAGTCGCCGGAGGCACCGGCGTCGCAGGGCTCTGCGGCGCGGCCACAACGACCTGTGGCTCCAGCGCGAGCGCCACGTACACCGCAGACGGAACGTCGAACTTCACCGGTGCGAACACCGCGCGCTGCGCCTTTTGCTCGAAGTCCACCGAAACGTCCATCGCCTGGCGCACGACCTTATGCACCAGCGCTTCGAACCCTTGCGGACTGCGCTCGGGGTTGATCGCGTTGAACAAGTCCGAAAGCACCGCGGTGTCGAGCCCTTCAAGCAATTCGGGCGTGGTGACGGTCTGCGCGAACATCGCCGTGCGCATCCGTTCGTTCCTCAGGGGCGCCACGCGCCGCTCAACGGCGTACTGTCCCGCTCCGATCCAAGCGCCGAACGCCCCATGCGCTGCCGGGTTCCATTTCTCGCGGTCTGACTGCCGGACAAACTCGAAGTGACGGAACGGCTCGTCGAGCAGCGAACACGCGGCCGCCAGAAACACAGCGTAGTTGTACTGCGGCTCAAGCTTTCGGCGTTTGTCAGAAGTCAGATCCGCGGCGAACTTCTGCCCGCCCGCCAAGCGCATGGCGTAGAACGTCGACTCGATCGTGGCCCGGAATGCGCCCCCCGGCTCGCAATGCAATTCCGGCGTGAGCGGCATCGAGGAGAACCATTTCGCACACCGGCGAAGCACCGCCACCCACTTTCGGGCAAATTCCGTCTCGGTGCTTTCATTGGCGCATTGACGAACCAGCTCGATGCGCTTCTGGTGCGCCGTGAAAAGCGCTTCGACCGCGATCGGTTCGTGCAGCACGCCCATTACAGCGCTCCCCTGAGGAGTTTGAGCGCGCCGGTGCCGGTCGCGTTGGCGCCACCGCCGAAGATCGTCGCCAGCTTCGGAATCTCGAACGACAGCAGGAGGATGAAAATCGAGAGATCGAAAACATATGCGCCATTTACGGTCGTACTCCCGCCAACATTTGTCGCGGCTGTCACCGCGTTCGTGATCGAGTTGCCGACCAGCTTGATCAGTATCGCGACGATGACCACGTACATGCCCGCGCTGATCATCCAGTCGAGCCATTTCACGAAATAATTTCGCGTATAAGACGAGAATCCGAGCGCGAGCGCGATCGGTCCGAGCACGATGCCGATCGCGGCCTGGATTTGACCGACCGCCGAGAAGTACACGAAGACAATCGACGCCAGGCACATGAAAAAGGCGGCCAGCACGAGGACAAAGATGTCGGCAAGCGTGCCGCCGAGATTCAACAAACTGCCGAGGCCAAACTTGCTTTTGATGGCCTCGAAAATGGTACCCGCCAGTTTTGCCATCGCAGCGCCCGTGCTGCCGTTATTGCCTCCGCTGATATTCGCCGCGAGTTGCTCAAACCATGTCCAGAAGCCTGATGCGGTGGTCGTGTAGCCAAGATACAAAGCAACGAAAATCCCGAGGATCGCAACTTCCTCGAACAGATTAACCCAGGCCGAGACCGGGTGATGGGTCCCGGCAAAGCGGACCCCGACGAGCACAAGCGAAATGACCCCCAAGCCCCACGCGAACTTATTCGCCTCGTTCATCACCCCCGCGCTTGTCGCGATGGCGGACGGAATGAGCGAGCCCAGCAGTACGCGAATCTGTTCGGCGGCTTGCGTCGCGCCGTTTGCGAATTCCCCGGGTTTGCTTTGCAGCGCCGCAGCGCCTGCCGAGCCTGCGGGCGCGTCCGAGCCCGTCGTCGCGCTTTCCGCTTGTGCGACCGCGACGCTCGACGAACCAATCGCGCCGCAGAAGATCGCGAGCGCCACGCACAGCGCACGAAGTATCATCATGACCCGGCGCGTCATTATTGCCCCAATGTCTTAGACGAGCCGATCTGCGCTTCAAATGCGGCCCGTTCTCGGTCCTGCTGGGCCTTTAGGGCAGCTTTCGCGGAGTTGTTCGCCTGTTGCTCGGCAACCGTGGCCGAATCCTTGACCGCGTCGCTGCGTTGTTTGGCGGCCATCATGCTGATCAGGTCACCGTTCTGGCTCGAAATGATGTCCAGCATGTGCGTGGTCAATTGGGCGGTCGCCTCCATCGTCGGCGACATGTTCAACTGATCCTGAATCTCCTGACGGCGCTTGGCAAGCGTGCTGACGTGAGAAATGACGTCGTTGCCTTGCTGAAAAAGCTGTTTGGCTGTCTTGTCGTTGTTCTGCAGCAGGGTGTTTTGATCGGCGAACCACTGCTCAGTCGTCTTGCCCGATTGGGTGATCAGCGCCTGAACCTTGCTGGCATATTCGGCATTGCTCTGCAGGCCGCCGTACAGATCCTTCAGCACATCGGTGTACTTCGACAGGTCCGCGATATCGCTCGTGATGCTCTTGAACTGCGCCAGCATCGCGGTCGGATCCAGATTGGTCGCCTGCTTAAGCTGGTTGAGCATCATCTGATACTGGTAAATCAGGTTGCTGTCCTGATACGCCTCGCCCTTCACGGCTGCGATCGCGGTGGCCGTGTTCTGAATGAAGTTTGACGCGTCAAAGACGGGCAGGTTCGCGTTCGCGTGTTGGATTAGGCCGAGCGTCAGTACGCCCGTAGCGGCGATGCAGCGAATGAGTTTTTTCATCATAGCGGTAGCCTTCGTTTGGGCTCGATCGAGCCCTGGTCTGTCGGTTATGCGTTGGCGAGAACGTCGCGCACGTAGTCCTGTTGCCACTGGGCACTGCCGGACTTCACGTGCTTGTCGAGGAGCGCCTGTGCGCGCCCATCCGAGCGCAGGTACGCCAGTGCTTCCTTCGGGAACTGGGCCTGCAGCATGCGGGTCTGGGTAGCCGTGACCCATAGATAGTCGCGATTGGGCACCGCATCGGAGATCATTCGGATCTGATGCGCGGTCAGTCCGAAAATGTCGCGATAGAGCGACTGGTTGTTGATCGCGTCACTGTTGGGCAGGTAGATGATGTTCGGGATGTTCTCTTTGAGAATCTCGAAGTTCGGCACCCGCGCGAGTTGCCCGAGCGACTGTGTGGCCATGAGCAGTGCGGCGTTCAGCTTGCGGATCGTGACCGCCCAGATTTCCAGACGCGCGTAGAACTTCGGGTAGGTGAAGAAGAAGCCCGCCTCCTCGATCTCGATCACCGTGTAGCGCTTGCCATCCAGAATCTGCGCGATGCGGTAGAACGCGTAGTCCATGAACAGGGCGGCGGCGACCGGGAAATTCTGGAACAGGTCCCCCATCTCGATCGACAGGTTGTCCGAGATCGTGAAGCCGTCCTCGACGTGGTCGAAGAAGCGGCCGTTCTTCTGCCCTTCCGTCCACACGAACAGCCGATCGCGGAGGTCGGCCGACAGCAGCGTGATCAGGCCCGAGAGCCGCCAGGTCTCAGGCGGGTAACCCATCGCGAGCGTGCGGATGCGCTCGTAAATCTCCGTTTCTTGCTGCGGTGTGCAGGTGTAGTCCTCGCCTTCGATGACGAGTTGCACCCAGTCCGCCACATACGACCAATGCTTTTCGTCGCCGATCATCGAGAGCGGATTGACGGAGGTTGCCGCTTCGAAGCGGCCGGTGGCATCGATAAAGCGACCGCCGGCGAGCAGTGTCGGAATGCGCGTCGAGCGATCCTTGTCGAAGCGGACACGGCGCGCACCGTGACGCTCCGTCTGCTCCATCAGATAGTTCAGGAAGATCGACTTGCCGCCGCCAATCGGCCCCACCACGAGCAGGTGGGCTTTCCCGCCCGGGTGGTGCAAATCGAAATACTGCAGCGTCCGATGGCGGGTCGGCAGGCAGGTCAGCGGGCCGGTTTTTGTGCCGGACTGCTCGGTCAGCCAGTCGTTGACTGTCTTGCCTTCGCCGACGCTACACAGCGGCGCGATGTCGGAAACCGCGGGTGTCTCGACGAATTGCAGGCGCTTTTGCTGATCCCAACGGCCCGGTAGGGTCGCGCTCCACGAGGCGAAGAGGTTCGTCTTTTCCTGAATCACGCCGAATCCGGCGTTGCCGATCACGCCGACGACTTGTCGCGTCGCGTCCTCGCACTCTTCGGACGTGTTGCCGTACACCACCACGGAAATGTTGGCAAAGCCGTACTGCTGGCCTTCGGCGTCCAGCTTGGCGAGCGCGTCGCCGGCTTCCTTGGCGAGCAGCTCGCGCCCCTCGTCGTTTTTCTGCTCTTCCTTCGTTGCCCACTGCTTCAGGATCGCGACCGGATTGAACGCCGCGACCTTGTAGAAACCCCGGATCTTCTTGATGTAGCCGCTCGCGCGCGATGTGTCGAGAAAGCGAAACATCACGCAGACGTCCAGTTCCGCGTCGACCTGCGCGAGCACGTCGAGGGCGGCCTCCTGAAAACCCATCCACTCCTTCACGCCGATGATGCGCGCGTACACCTTGCCATGTGCCGACTCGAACATGAGTTCGGTCGCGCCGATCGTCACTTCCGTCTCCGTCAGATGCGTGTCGAGCATCGTGACCGGATAGCGCACCCGGCGCTTGGGGCTGGAGGGATTCGCCCGCTGATGCAGGAACGACAGGATGTGCTGCAGCTGGAGGCGCTTCATGTTAAGGCGCGTGACGCCGCCCACAAACCCGTCAATGACGGACTCGAAGCGCTTGATCTCGTTCTGGATTCTCGTGAGGTCAAACGCGAAGGCGCTGCGCGCGAGAATCGTGTCTTTGGCGGCTTCGAACATCGCAACGAACAGATTCTTGCCGCCCACGGTCATGTGGTAGCTGATCTTGTCGAAGATCCGTGACATACCCGTCTCGGGCGTAAACGCCAGCGCGAGCGAATGCGAATTCTTGAAATACTTGCCGCTGCCGATGTTCGCCTGATTGATCGCATCGATCCGCGCGGCGGCCGCCGAGGAGAAGGTGCCGTCGATTCCACCCTTCACACGCCGGTGCGACATGCGCCACCACGCCGTCACCCGATGATCGAAGTTGCGGCAGGCGTGATCCAGATTGTCGCGGGCGGCCGTGATGTCGCCCGGATTCGGCGAATCCGCATCGATACCTTCGAACTCGAACACGGTCAGCAGCGACCCGTCCTTATTGAGCACGAGTTCGGGCGTCACCAGCGTCGCCCACGGCGCGATCTCCTGCACCGCGCGCTTGGTGAACATCATTTTCAGCATTGAAGATCCTGATCGAATCCGTAGGGCCGCTTGAAGCGCGCACTGAATTTCTTGCTCGGGCCCGGCTCGTAGACGTCCGGATACCGGTTATAGACCAGCATGACGATGCGCCACCACGGGTCGGTCGAGCTTTTCCAGCGCAGGAACACATGCACGAGGACGCCCACGACGAGGAACGCGGGGCTCCAGCTCGTGTAGCAGAGCAGCGCCGTCAGCGTGCCGTTGAAGATCGCCAGACCCCGGTCTGCGCCGCCCATCTGGCGTGGCAGCGAGAGCCCGCGACTCACTTTGTGCTGGCGCATCTCAGCAGGCGACAGCCATATGGAAGTGATCGCGCATGATCGGCACCGCCACCGAGGCGATACCAAGACCCATCAGTACCACCGAGAACGTCTTGGCGATATTGCTTTCGGTGTTCGCGACCGCGACGCCGCCGACCGTGATCAGCACGATGCCGATCCCATACAGGTACGGGCCGCTGATCAGGTTGCTGATCGTGCAGATGATGTCGGTCAGGCCTGTGAGCGACGAGTAGTCGCCGGCAGCCATTGCGGCCATCGATACGCCGCTCAGCAAGGCGCCGACGAGCATCGACTTGCCCGGAAGCAGTCGTTTGGCAACCGTAGCGGCGTGAATCAAAACCTTCTTCCCCTTCATTTGTGATGCTCCCGTTAAAAAACGCGTTGTAGGTCGTAATCGTCATTTTTGAAGCCCCGGATTTCGAGGATCTCGGAGACGTGCCGCATCTCGCCGGTGCGTTTGAAATGCACGACGTAGTTGAAGCAATCGGCAATGTTCTTGCGCATATCCTCCAACTCCCAGCGCGAGCCGTTGGGGATGCCGAGCATGGCGAGGGATTCGAGGCGGCTGAGCGCGCTGCGCGCGTTGTTAGCGTGAATCGAGGCCAGGCCGCCGTCGTGCCCGGTGTTGAGTGCCTGCAGGAGGTCGTACGCCTCGCCGCCGCGCACTTCCCCAACGATGATGCGGTCCGGCCTGAAACGCAGACACAGCGCGACGAGCAGTTGGGTCGTCACGTTCGTGTCAGCATTCGACAGCAACCGGACGCGGTTCGGCACGTGCAGCTTCAGCTCCATCGTGTCTTCTATCGAGATGACACGTTGGTCAGCGGGAATCTGTTCGATGAGGGCGTTGAGAAACGTCGTCTTGCCCGCGGAGGTGCCCCCTGCGACCAGTACATTCTTGCGGGACTGAACGAGCGCAACCAGCGCGCGCATCAGCGCCTCGTTCTCGATGCCTGCCTCGAAGTGAATCGCCTCGGCGAACTCCGGGCGCGCGTTGCCGGCCGCGAACGCGCCCATGCTGACGTAGTCCGAGAGTGCGAGCTTCGATTCGCGATGCTTCCGGATGCTGAGCGCGTGGCCGTCGATGGAGGTCGGGCTCATGACGGCGGCAATACGCAAGTTCTGGTGACCTGCGTTGATAATCCCTTTGTCACTGCCCGCCTTCGCCGACTTCTCAACCGATGAGGCGAGCGAGTAAATCGCGCCTTCGAGGTGCTCCGGTCGCAAATCGACGTTCTCCCGCGTCATCACGCCGCGACGCTCCACCCACACATTGCGGTAATCGTTGATCATGATTTCCGCGAGGTCAGGCGCATCCAGGAGTTCGCGCAGCGGCGCCAGCGCCCGAAAAAACATGCGCACTGCTTCCGCTTCGAGCGGACGCAGCTTCAGCAGATGATTGTCGGCAGTGTCGGACATGCGATGCTCAGTGCGCGATCTAACATGTCGAATATTGTTCGTGTTGCCGAGCGCGCGCGGGTGCTGAAAGAGGCGTCAAATTGTGCGGCTTTCGATGACTAGAACTGGCGTACTAAGATCGCCCCTAAGATGCAAAAACGCTTGCTCCGCATCAAGACCGGACCAGAGCTATCCAGATAGCGCTGCCAAGCGACAAAGACCGCGAAAAACATATCGCTTTCGCCGGAACAGTCGGTCCGACCTGCGTTATGGGTTGGCTATATTGGCCCATCGCGTATGCCGCCACGCAGGACGTCACAAATCACCGAACCCTTCGATATGCCCCCGTCTGCCCCATTCAAACGTTCTGCTCAGGCGATGCGCGCGCAGATGGACAAAAAGCGACTGCTGCCGCTATCCCGCTCAAGCGCAGACACACTGGCGCTGCAGGCTGGGGCAGGAAAGGCTGCTTGCTGCCAACCGGGCGATGACCGAGGTCTACGATAAGGGCCGCGCAAGGAAGAAATGGATCGTGACCTCCCAAGCCGCGTTCGCGATGTTGGAAAAGATCGTCTGCCTGTATGACTGTCAGGTCCATGCAGCAACACTGGGCGAACTGGAGGGCGTAAACGCCCGATTGGCTCGTTTCAAATCCGGTGAACCCTATCGCTCAGTGCAAAAGCGGGGCGCATGAATAAAAAAAGCCCGGCATGCCGGGCTTCGTTCGTCAGCAGATTTACGGGCACCGCCCGGGTTTAACAAATCACCTCCATGGATTCGCCAAACGGCGCTTTTCTGGCGCGCGTTAAGGGCGTGGTCGACGCCCAGAGCACCGGGTAATGTGGCGCGACCGCCGGAAACCGCCCATCCATGTCTGTGAGATAGACTAGGAAAGCCGGGTTCATGCCGTCTTGCGCCACGCGGTTGAACGGATCGGAAAACGCTGTTCCACCTCCGCCCTTCACTGGTTTGATTTCCGGCGAGTCGCCCCGCTCGAAAATTTGCACCTGGGTGACCCGCGTATCGCAGTCCATCACGATCAGGCGTGCCGGTTTCAACGAGTGGAAAACCGAGAGGATTTCCGCATCGAACTGCGCCTGCGTCTCGTCGAACACCGAACCGCTGGAGTCGCGCACGAACACTGCGTCGCCGATCGCCGGCGTGTGCAGGGCGGGCAGGTAGAACCCGAGGTGCAGATATCGGCGATTTGGCGTCGCGAAGCTGTAGTCGGACGGTGAGCTCTGTTGCGCGAAGCGATGCAGCACCGCACGCCAGTCGACGACGGGCCGCACCGCCTCGCCCGCCATCGCCTGCAACTCGCCCGGCAGCTTGCCGCGCATCGCGGCCGCTTTCGCGGCTTGCGTGACGGCAACCTTCCACTCGGCTTCCTTCACCGGTTTGCCCGGCCCCTTGTAGGGTCGAACTTCTCCGAAGGAGGCCGGCTTTGACGATGGCGTTAGATCCGGTTGCACGCCCTGCTGCTGCCCGGCTTGCTGTCCTCGCTGCGGCGCCTGCTGCCCGCCCTGCTTCCCATTCGACTGCGACGGTTGGTTGGGCGGACTCGGTTGCTGCTGCCCGTGCGGATCCGGCTGCGGCTGTGGAGACTGAGCTTGCGGCTGAGGCTGAGGCTGAGGCTGAGGCTGAGGCTGAGGCTGAGGCTGAGGCTGTTGCTGTTTTTGCTTGGCCTCTTGCGTGAGCAGCCCGTAAATCTCCTCCGCTGACTTTCCCGTATAGCGCGGATCGATCAGCGCGCCTTTCGGCAGAATCATCCGCGAAGCGACGACAATCGGATTGATCGCGTAGTCACAGGCATCGTTCCACCGATCGGGATCGCGCGCGCCCTGACGCCAGCAGTGACCGTTGGCTACGTGCAGGACCAGGTGCGCCACGACGCCCCGCACTTCCAGGTCGCTCAGCGAATCGAGATAGTCAGGGTTGTAGCCCATCGTCTCGCCATCCACCCAGAACGTCTTGGCCGACGGATCTTCGCGCACCGCGAGCCGCAGCGCGAGCGCGCCGAAGAACGGATGCGAGAGCACGAGCTCGGTGCGCTGCCGGGCAATGCGCGGATCGACCGCGCTATTGCCTAGCATCAACGTATTGCGGTCCATGACGCCCCCTTATGCGACGAGGCGCAGCTGCTGCGAACGTTCCGATTCGATTTCCATCGGCTCCGGTTGCATGCCCATGAACGCGGCCATCAGCCCTTCAATCTCCTGTGCCTTGCTGGCCACCTGAGAACGCAGCACGCGCGAATCCTTCAACTCCGCGCCCGTGTGCACCGTCAGGTGCGTCTTGGCCTGCTCGAGGATGTGCGTGAGCTGCGGGTCGTTCGAGAAGTTGAGCTTCGGCAGCAGCGCGCACAGCTCCCGTACGTTGTTGGCGACGTCCAGCCGGACGTTGCCCGTCGCGTACAGGCGGTTGGCCATCTGCGACACCGCTTCGTACAGACGCCGCACCAAGTCCTCGTTCGCCGTCGAAATCGAAGCCAGAACGTGCTGGTCCAGTTCGCCTTTCAGCGTGGTCAGCACATTCGCCGGCAACTCGACACCGAACTGGCTGGCGTCGGGAAACGGCAGCACGGCCATCTTCACGCCGAACTTGGTGGACAGCTCAGCGAGGGTCGGATAGTCCGCCTCGTTGAACAGCCCATTCAGTTCCGCGCGAGCGGCTTCCTTGAGGTTCAGGTAGTCGGTCAGGAACACGGAGACCGCCAAGTCGAACTCGTCTTTCAACGAGCGCATTTTCTCGGCGAAGTCCATGTAGACCATCGTCGGCAGCAGCCGCACGCCCAACTGGTCGTACTTCAGCGTGTGGTCGTAGAAGTAGGAGCGGATGCGACCGGCGAGCGTCATGACTTCCGCGAAGCTTGGCGCATGCTCGGGCAACAGGCGTTTATTGAATCTGCCGATGCCCTTCGTGTGGTGCTTGTTCTCAACCTCCTCCGTCACCTTGCCGTCGAAACGGCGGGCAACCCAGGTGGAAATCGTGACCGAGCACAGCATGACCTTCGATTGGATAGAAGTGATGTCCATGAGAAAACTCCGTATAGAAAGGGAATAGATGAAGCCAAGAAAAAGGCCCTGCGCGTCCGAAGACGCGACAGGGCCGAGAGGTGAAGCTAAGAAGGTGAAGCGGTGAACCGGCTTATTCGCCGCGGATGATCTTGCCGATCTCCCCGCCTTGCGCCGCGATGAACGCATACGAATTCTGGATCTGCGGCGAGCGCTGGACAGCATCTCTCACCAACAGCGCCGCGAACTCGCGATGGCCCTCATCGATCAGTCGCTCGGTGTAGCGGGCCACGCGATCGAAGTTCGCCTCGGTCGCGCGCGCAGCCAGCGCAGCCGCGATCGCATAGAGCGCCGAAGGCGTTGTCGGGATCATGGCCGTGTCGGGCGCGAGTAGAATCGCGTCCGGCTGCGGCAACTCGCGAAAGATCTGCAGGAAGGCGACGAGTTCGGTCGCCGCACCCTCACCCACCGATCCGGCGTACGAGATGTGCTCCAGATGCTTGGGGACTACATCCATGGTTCTCGCCACGAATCCCCAGCTACGCGGACTCGGCGCGTTCTCGATGTCGCGCGAGGTCTTCTGCACGGACAGCAAGTCTGGGCGGAAACGCAGGAACGCGATGAGTGCGGGCGGGATGTTTTCGCGCACGGCCCACTGCGTCCAGCCATCGATCGACGGCTCAAGCTCGACCACCGTTGCGAAACGGGAGATCACCGGATCGAGAATGCCCGACACGCCGGCGTTGTCGGTCCGGCGGTTCGTCGCCGCGAGAAACGTCACCTGCGGCGGCAGCACGTGTTCACCGACACGCCGCGCGAGCAGCAATTGCATCTTGGCGGCTTGCACGGCGGGCGAGGCCTGCCCCAGGTCATCCAGGAACCAGATGAGCGGGCGTCTGGCGGTCATCGCGCGCTCCAGATCCCCGAAGGGCAGGAACTTGGCGGTCGTGCCGTCGGCCGAGGGGAACGGCAACCCTTTCGAGTCGGTCGGATCCTCGACCACAGGATGGCTGATGAGCAACTCGTGATCAGTCGCTTGCGCGGTCTGTTCGACGATGTCGCTCTTGCCAATGCCGGGGCGGCCAGTGATGAGCACCGGCAGGCGCTTCGGCACGTACAGCGAGAGGAGTTCAGTGAGTTGTGCGGGGGTGACTTTCATGAAGGCTTCCAATGAGAAGCCCCATCAAGACTACGCCCGTAGGGACGTGGTCCCTAGGGGCAGATACGGCGATGAGAAAAACGCCGGCGTGTTGCCGGCGAGGTCGATGCGTCAGCGACGCGGTTGATGAATGCAGTGTAGGCAGACGTGGGTGCGGGCAACGGCGGAATGATCGCTTTTTTGGGGTGTCTTATCCGCCCGTGGCCATGCCGACGGTCAAAAAAAACCCGGCACGAATGCCGGGTTGGTCAAAAGGAAGTATTGAAAGAAAGAAGTCGTCAGCTGGCACGCTGTTCCAGCGAGGCGCGCGCGTAGGCGAGCGTGCCGTCTGTCGCGCGAAGCGACACCTGCAGATGGCGCACAGGATCGGCGAGCGCGTAACGCACACTTGTGCCCTGGCGGACGCTGACGATCTGTGAAAATCCTTCCGCGATCGAGCGATCGACCCACTCGGCCCCGGTCAGGACAGCACCATCTGCTGTTCGGACCCGCGACATCTGAGCCGCCTCACGGGCACAAGCGATTTCACGCGCGACACGCCGCGCCTCACGCTGCGACACTGAAAGCGACTCCCATTCGGCCTGCTGCACCGAATCCATGCCCGCCAACTCGAAGATCGCCCGGCGCCGCGACGCGGCGCGAACGCCGATGAGCTTGATGCCGAACACTTCGCGGACCGCCTGCTTGGTCGAGCGGTTTGCATCGTCAGGCCGATCGAGCACGCTCAGCAGGTACGACATGTCGGCCGCCTGAATCGCTTTCGCGAGGCCATTGCCGTACGTGTGCGTGGCCCTGCCGTGATCGAGAATGGCCAACTGCTTGCCGAGTTCGATATCGCGCTTACTCAACGTGCCGGCTGCGCGCGCATTGTCGAGCTCAGCCAGGCGCCCGTCACGCGCGTGATCGGCGAGCGTGCGCCTGAGCACTTCCGCGAACTTGCATGACGGCTGTCCGATGTCGACCGGCTTCATGTACAACTCTGGCAACGGGTGCGATTCTAGGACGCCCCTCTCGTAAAGCAGATCGTCGACTTCGACGGTAGTAGGCTCGTTAGGAGCCAAGCGCATGAGCATGACCAGCAGCGCCGCATTCTCCGACGTGATCGCCTGTTTCGAATGCCGCATCACGTTCGCGAGCGGCACGAGCTTGGACAACGGCAGCGCACCACGCAGTTCGAGCACGGCAAGCAGCGGCTTGGCCCACTGCAGGTCCGAGTCAAACTTCGACAACGAGGTGTAGTCATCGATCACCGGTTGCGGAACGGGCTTGCCCGCGGCGAGCGCGTAGGCCACATGAACCTCGTGACGGCCGTTGCGCTGGCCGCCTCCGCCCTCCACCACCGGACCTGCGTAGCGGAATCCGAAACGACGTTCGCTCTCTTGCTGCAAGAGCTCGAAGAGATTTAGACGGTGGCGGCCAGACCTCCCCGCCTCCTCGTTGGCTTGCGCCACCTGGTCGGACGAGAACAGATACAGCGGCTCGCGAGCGAGATCGAACGCGAGATAAAGCAGTTGCCAATGTTCGCGGCGGATCTGCCACGGCACCAGCGCGGCAAAAGACGGTCTGAAATAGGCGCCGTCGATTTCATCAAGGAGCGACAGGAAGATGCTGGTCGCGGTGCCGGGGCTGCGTACCGTCAATCTGCCGTTGAAACGGGTGACGGAAACGGGATGGCCGAAGAAAGCGAGGGAGATGTCGGCTGCATCGACGCCGGCGGCAAAAGTGTTGCTTCGCAAGAAGCTCAACACCTCGAGCATTGTGCGGAAGGACTGGGGAAAAGCCTGCGAAGGAAAGCGCGTACATGATCGATTGCCTCAAGAGAAGAGCCGGGCAATCGATCCTCGTCGGGTCGATGCCCGGCAAGGGTGGGTGCGCCTGTGTGGCGCAAGGGAGGAAGCTTTAAGCAGCGTCGAGCAAACCGGCCATCAGACGCGCGAGCGACCACGCGTGGTCGCTGGAGAAGACCTTCGCGCGCAGCAACGGCATGACGGCGTGGGTCCGCTCGATCGAATCGGCAGCCGAACGGCGGCCAATCCAGTCAACGTGGATGATCCACCCTTCCGAATTGCCGGTGCACACAGACACAGAGATCCGGTCGTGCGAGAACGACTCTGGCCAGCGCCTGCTATGGCGCGCGCCGTGAACGGCTTCGTTGGCATCGTCGAGCATGTTGGCCGGACACAACCACTCCGGTTCGAGCTCGGTCTTGCACAAAAAACGGCTCAGTTCAGAAAAGACCTGATTCACCGTTTTGCCTTCGGTGTCCAGCCGCCCGACCGCTTTGATGTCGACTGTGCCGCCGGCGCTGATGCCGATCGGCAGTGCGGCGGTGATGGGTTGAGGCATGATGGGGCTCCTTAAATGCAAAACGCGCCCGCAGGCGCGCAAAACGGTGGACGAAAAAAAAACCGCACCCCTAGAGGTGCGGCTTAGTGTGTGTGTGACTCAGCTTGCGCTGCATCGAATCATTTGCCCCAATCGCGTTCGCGATCGCGTTTTTGACCGTTGTTCCCGCTCCACAGGAAATACGCCGAGATCACTGCGCCGATGCACAAGACAAAAATTCCGGTTCCCATCTTAGTTGCCTCCATCCATATGGCGAAAACCGATAATCCATAATACCACCGCGAAAACAACAAGGCATGTCAGGTTGACCACGGCTGCCGCATCCCAGGTTCTGGTCGAATGCCACAGCGCCACGGCGCCACCAAGCGACGCCGCCGACAGGGTATGCAAATAGCGAGCGTTTTGCTGCCGTTGATTCTCAGTCGGGAAGCTCAGAGAGTGTTTCAGGTGCTGGACAACTCCCTCATCCGGCTCCGGCAGTAGATCGATAAAGAAAGCACCGTCGTCCGTGAGTCGCACAGAGAGATCGCGGCCTCGGTAATCGAGCACGATCGCAGGTGGATATTCCGACTTTTCCATCTCTGCCATCAATGCTCGAAGGCGCGGCGGCAAGCTGACTGCGCCTGTTGCAACGTCCAGCGTTACCTTGTCCACTAGCGTCAGCCCGCAGGTGTATTCCACCTTCACTTTTGCCAGCTTCATCGGCGAACTCCGCACTTCAGGTCGATGCCGCCGGCCAGACGCAGGCCTTCCAGCATCGCCTGATAGCCGCCTGGGGTTTCAAGCTGCTTCAAGGAGACGTAGTTTTCACCGCCGCCAGTGAGGTCAAAACGACCGCGGCGAGTTCTGAAACTCAACGCCACGCCCGTTCCACAGTGACGCTCGGCCACATCTACAAACAGCGTCTCGGTACGCAGCGACACCCGCACCGTCGAAGTGCCACGGCGCGAATCGGCGACGATTTGGTGTGCATTCGCACCGAGCCGCAAATCGTGCGCGACACGTCGCAACACGCGGGTTGCGTGTCGCTGGAGAGCCGCTTTGGCGCCGGAGTTGGCGCTGCTGCGGTCCGCGTAAAAAACTCGGGGAAATTTCATGATTGCCTCGGCAATGACGAGGCAGGTCCCTTTGCGGGGAGCCTGCCCCGCAACGGTTGAGCGCGGTTTGCACCGCGCGAAGGGAAATTGACTACGAGGCCTGTGAATTCAGGAATCGCGCTTTATAGGCCGCGAGCTCTGGTTTCAGCCGCGCAACATGCGCGTCGCCGTAGTCATCGCTCAGACGCCCGACTTCCGCGAAGTAGTGCGGTCGTGCGCCCGTTGGATCGAAATCCGGATGCGAGACGATTGCCGTGAACTCGTCGACGTTGCCTGCCTGCGCCGCCACTTCCACCGGACGCATCCCGTAGAAGTTCACCGCGTTGACATCATCTGTTGACGGGTTCCAGCCGTTCGTACGTCCGTTGCAAACCAACTCATAGCGAGTCATCTAAAAGCTCCTAGCGGGTGAGGTGATGCCGCAGCGATCAAGAAAGCAGCGACATAAGGGATCAATGGGTGATCCGGTAGCCGGACCCACTGGAGACGAGAAAGACTTGCTGACCTGGAACAAACTGCTGGTCATCGACCTGCGTCACCACCACGGTTGTCCCGTTGGCGCGGCGAAGGAAGACTTCCACGCCGCTGTGACGCGACATGACCGAACTGACGCGCTGAGCGACCAGTCCCGAAGCGGAGCCGGATAAGGCTCCGGCGATGTAGCGGCCGCGACCGTTGCCGATCACCTGCGAGCCGAAGAAGGCGCCAGCTGCGGCGCTCACGATCGACGTGATACCCGACGTGTCAGACGTGTTCTTGATCGTGATCGGACGCACTCGCAGGATGGTTGCCTGTTCGAACTGACCGAGGTGCTGAACGTCGTATCGCTGGTACGTATTCGGCGAACCGAAGTCAGCGGTAGCACAGCCAGTCAGCGCCGAAAGAAGCATGACGTAGCAGAGTAACTTGAACATGGATCGCCTCGAATGAGAGTGGGGCAATCCATCCCCGAAGGGCTGGTTTGCCCCATAGGGAAGAGAGAACAACGAGAACTGCAAGCGACGCGCGTCAGTGAGTGACTGATGCAAAGATCGAGACAGACACGACGCCGACGAGAAACGACAGCATCTTCCAGGCTTCAGCATCCTGCTTGGCGTACCAGGCAAGACTGCTGAGAGCGTGTTTAATCACCGGGAACATGGGCAACTCCTGAGAAAAGGCAGGGCGTCGCCCGCGATGGGAGACCCCCAGCGGGAAAAGGATCGGAAACGAAGAAACGGCGTCCAGGCAAGTTGCCCTGGACGCGTCTTTCAAAGGGGCCTACGAGGCTGCTCGGTTGAGGTGATGCAGTCTGACACGACCGCTCTGCACCAGATGCCGCTCGGCTTGTGCATTGAGCGCATAGTCCCAATTCACGATGGCCGTACCGTCGCTCCACACCGAACTGATTCGACCGGTGTAGTGCTGCGGCGGACTGGCCTCGACGTCCTGGCCGACGACACGCTGATTAGCCATGAAACCGTTGTTGCTGGAAACCATGACGACAGGTGCGAGATTGCGAGGCATAGACAGCTCCTAAAAAAAAGGGAGCCGTCTCCCATTGGGATTGGCTCCCAAGGGGACGAAAAAAGGCGATCAACGAGGATCGCCAGAAGATTGCCGTCAACGACGGCTGGAGAGAAGCTGGGCCTCCAGCACGCTGGAGGGGTAGGTCGATGCGCAGGAAGCGCGGGGAATGACGATAGTCTAAGGAACAGACGGCGCGCCGAAGATCGGAAACATCGCGATTTTGCTATCTCTTTCAACGGCGAAACCCAAGAGCCGTGACGAACGAGAGAGAGACCACATTGTAGGGCGCTGGGCATGAGGCCCCGTTCAGAAGCCCGCCGCTCCGTTGACCCCACCACCGCTCTAGACCCAGCGAGCTTTCTCGCCGGTCGCCCCGCCCATCGGCGCATTGATCGTGGACGACGATCAGAATGTCGCCGACGCCCTGCAGGCCGTGCTCGAAGCGGAGGGTTTCGAGGCACGGACCGTGGACGCCGCATGCCTTCATGCTTATTGGCCGCTGGATTCCTCATATCGTCAAGGTTGACATCGAGATGCCGATCCAGAACGGCTTTGACGTCACCCGCGCGATCAGATAGGTCGCGCGCATGCGCCTGGTTCCCATCATCGCCCACACCTCGCTCCTCGAGGAAGACATCGTCAAGGAGGGCGTCGCGGCAGGCGTGGATGCCTATTGCAGCAAGAGCAACGCGCCGACCGTGCTGTTGGCGCTGCTTCGCCATGTCGCGCCCTTTGAGCTCACAAAAAAAGCGCCACACCCCCTTGCGGGAGCGTGGCGCTGCGAATCAAGAATCAGGCGAGGCAAAGCGACATTTGCGACTCGGCGGCAAAGAACTCGGGCTGCGGCATGGCCGCTTCGCGCGGCACGTCCCACAGCGTTTGCGCGTCGCTCAGCCCACCCACCGCGTACAGCAGCTCGTCGGTGTCTTCTCGTTGGAGCAGATCGCCGAACGCGAAGCTGAAAACGTCCGGCGCGGCGTCGCCATCGCCGACGATTCCGAGCTTCTGAGCCAACTCATCCGCGCGTCGAACCCGCCATGGGTCCTCGCCCTCGGGCGATCGCGTCACGGTGATTCGAGTGGCCGACGGGATGGGCGTCGCACTGCGTAGCGCCTCGCGGAAAGCCGGGATCGCCTTCTTCGCGAATCCGGGCGCCTCCATCTCGATCGGATAAGCGACCTCCGTGATGAACGAGCCAACCGCGTTGTACTGCCAGCCGGCGTGCCGCCAAGCAGCAGAACCGATTGCGACCAACCGATTTTCGTTGTCGATCGCATGGCACCGCAACTTGGGCATCCGATCCATCGCCGTCTTCGATGCCGACGGCACCGGAACGTCAATCTGCACCGTACCGCTGTCGTATTCCTTGAGGATGTGCCAGATGCTGAGGGGCCCGCGGTGACCGTAGATGGACAGCAAGAGTTCGATGTCCGCGTGCAGTGAGACCTCGAGACTGCCGACCGCCAGTTTCTCGGCTTGCATTTCGAAACCAGACCGTATCAACGACAGCCGCACTGCGTCGAATTGCGATTCCGGCACCGCTGCATACATCGATCTCGAAGACGACAGCGTAATTCGCCGATCCGCGAGCGTGAACGGCTTGGCAAGCTCTCGCTGCCAGCTTGCGATGAAATTTTCGGGCTTGATCGAGCCCGTCTTGCTTCTGAGCATGCCACCTTCGCAGCTTGCGGCATGCGAGAACACCCGGCGCATGACGTCGGCGTAATTGCCGAACGCCACCGCCGACCAGTTGTCCTGGTGCGGATACACGTTCGACTCGTAGCCACGCTCGAACAACACGTAAATCCACTCGCCATCCGCCTTCTGAAAGGCGGCCGCGCGCTTGCCCGTGAGAATCGAAGAACCCATGATTTGCTCCGATGTATGGTGCGGAGCAACCCTTGCAGGGCTGTCCCGCAGGGGTAAAAAAAGCGGCTGTGATCCAGCCGCCAGACGCGCCCGCCGTCAGGCGAGGCGATAAAGCGAATCAACGACCCGCGCGCGCGTGAGCCAGTACGCCGCCGAAACGATTCCGACGACATCCCCCGCCATCTGAGCAAGCTGCGCCGGGTCATGCGTGGCGCGATACTGCTGGTAGTCCCAGCCGAGCGTCGTCAGCAGGAAATACGCAACCCCGCCGATGACGCAGGCGAGCATCCGCTGACGCGTCGTCGGCTTGGTCCAGCACACCGGCAGAACCGGAAGTGACAGCACGCCGAACGCAGCGAGCACGTGCTCGAGCGTCGAAGGCAGCGCCGTCCAGATTCCTGCCTCCCAAGCCCGAAGGCCTTCGTGCGCGAACTCATAACCGAGCAGGCGATGCGCCATCGCGATGGCGATGGCCGCGAGCGCGATAGCCATGCATCGTGCGATGCCCGAAACATCATTGCCGAATTGCGCCTGAGCGCCGCCACAGAACCAGTTACTACGCTTTTTCATCTCGTTTCCTTTGTGAAGATGAAGTTGGAAAAGGTGTTGCACATGCGTATAGCGCAGCGCAGCGCAGGCACCATAAAAAATGCCGACCCCTTGCGGGAGTCGGCATCCTTGAGGACATCTAGGCCGCGAGCTTGGCCTTGCGGCTCTTTCTCGCTTTCTTCTCGGGCGGCCTCGACGGGTCATAGCCGAAGCGCGCCCATGCAGCAGGATCAAGGGGTATCGGGTTCGTACGCCCCGTTTTCAGATTCACGAAGACCCCTGAAAACGGAATCGTGCCCGTCCTGAACATCGTCCAGAGCAGATTGAACGCCTGTACCGCGATCGCCTGGTTGATGACCAATGACTGCTTGCGCAGCGCCTCGGACATCGAGCACGAAGGCGTCTCGTCTTTCGCATCGAACGATGGGTCGACGAGTTCCGGAAACAACTGGCCGACGTGCGGCAGACGTTCCGGATTCGCTTTCTTCACCTTCTGAAAGCCAGCCGGCTCCGCCTGCCCGATAACGACCTGCCCTCGATCCGTGTCGTTGCCACAGTCGAGGTAGTACAGATTGCAGGACTTGGTCGCATCGACAATCGCGCGGCGAGCCGCGCGCGTGTCCACGCAACCGATGACCAGGTCGACGTTGTAGCAGGACACGCTTTGGGTGAAGCGTGTCGTCTCGGCTCGCCAGTTCGTGCCCATGAGCATGTTCAAGCGATTGACGAGCAACGACGCCTTGTACTCGCCCACATCGTTCGGATAAAAGCCCTGCCGTCCGACATTGGTCGGGCTCACCCGGTCATCGTCGTAGACGGTGCACTCGATGCCGCCTTCATGCCCCAGTTCCAGCATGGCATGGTGCAGCCGGGCGAGACTGGGTAGCACGGCACTGCCCGTGCCGCCCGCACCCACCACAATCACGCGCCAGGCTCGCTCGACCATGCACGCCGGCAACGGATGACGCAGAACGCCGTTCATGCCGCCTCCGTTACGATCGTTGCCAGCGCCGCTTTCACGGCTGCATACCACGCTGCCGGTACGCGTTCCACGGTCTCAAAGATGCCTTTCGCGCATAGACGCAGCGCCATGCCAGGCGTCGCCGACAGACAGTTGCCGATCACGAGCGAGAACTTGATCTCGTGCCGGTCATCCGCGTCGTCCGTGTTCGAAAAAAACGCCGGATGCAGACCATGCGAGTGACAGTCCACCACTCGCACCTCGTTGGCGCCCAACGTCGGCGGCTCATAGCGGAGCGCCGCCCCCGAATGCGACAGGATCGTCACGGGAGCCAGCCGAAACTGCTCCGTCTCACGATTCCATACGATCCATGCACCGGTCTCATTGGGCGAGGCCTCGCGGGCCATGCACGCGAAGTCCCCGACGAGCGATGCCGGAAAGTGCTCGCAGACAAGCCGCGTGGACTCGGCAACGTCGCCATAGGGAATGGCGGTGGGAACGGCGTACGACGCAATGCGTCGCACCAACGACAGCCAAGGCTGATTGACTTCCAGAAACACGCCGTTAGCGGCGATCAGCAATCGCTCCCCGAACACCTGCATCGGCGCCACCGGCTCGCGCCGGGGCACCATGACGGCGGGAAACGAACGCTGCAACGCCAGATCTGCTGCGTTCATTGCGGTGTGCATATCAAGCTCCAAGTTTCCCGCGGATCAGATCGCCGAGGGGTTTGTTCATGGGGATAAGAAGTTCTTTCGGAAAGGCACTGGCGTATTGGCCATCGAGCATCGCTTGCCAGAAGGCAAACTCACCCTTCGGATGGTTCACGCGCTTGCCCCCGTGATTCGGGTGCGTGAACGCCGATTCGAAGAAGCCGCTCTCCCAGCCGGCGATCGACGCAATGTCGATGCGCTTAGGCACGTGGGCGGTTCCGATACAAATCTTTCCGAGATCCCAGGTGTTGAAGTAAGGCGGTTCGTGCAGCGTCGATTCCGGCGACGGGCGGCTGTCCTCCTGCAGCGCGAACACGCTGAATCCGTTCGACGCTGCGTGGAACACCAGTCCCGGGTGCGGCACGATCGCGGTGCGTTTGCCCAATTCCTGACAATCGAAGAAAACGCGCCGCAAGCCCGGTCTGCACCACCAGGTGACCGCGCTCTGACTGACGGCGAGCACCGTCTCCGGCAAGAACTCCGCACGCGGCGCCGTATTGGCCGCCAGCTCATTGAGGCAACTGAGCAACGCGGCACGATCGATCGGCCGTCCCGCACCGATCGAGGAACGCGCCTCATCGCTGGTGCTATCGCTGCTGTCATTGCGGCTAATCGGATGAACGGTGCCATACACCGTCTGCCCGCCTTCCTGCGCGTACAACACGATCGCGCAACTCGCTGCGACCTGCGCGCCCTGTCCGGGCCCGAGGTTCAATTTCATACGTCACCTTGAAGGGTTAGTGTGTGACGAGCGTGAGCACGCGATCGACACTATTGAGAATGGAAAGCCCGAGCGCCCAATCCGCGTACTGCTGGCGAATCTCGTCGGAGGACTCCGCGAAGGGCACGAAGCCGAGATAGACCGAGCCGTCCCCACCCGAGTTGAAGTACTCGTAGTGGCTGTCGAGCAGATCGCCGATGTGATCGTTGTCTTGCGCAATCACGGAACACGCCGGATAGATGCTTTCCGGTCGAACGCCATAATCGAAGAGCGAACGGTTTCCGGCGCGGCGCAGCAGCAACGTCAGCGTTTCGAGTTCCCGGCAGAGCCGGCGAACCCAGCCGCACTGGAAGCGTCGAATGCGGCGTAAGGCAGCGATGCCGAGTGCCGCGCTGGGCAACCATCGGCCCTTGGCGGGCGACCAGGCACCCACATCCATGTCGGCCGGACAAAGCTCAGCGCGCACCGTCGAGGGGAGGTAATGCTCGATGGCATCTTCCTCTTCGCCGAAACGATCCTGGAGCACCTCACGCACTTCCTTGTCCTCCGCATGGGGATCCCCATCCCAGTAGAACTGGGCGAACATGCCGAGAAACTCGTCTGGCGTGCGAATCCATACCGTGCGGCTCGAGGCCCGGTTGATCAGCACCAGCACCGTCTGCAGAAGGCGAGGATGCACACGACGCAACTCGCCGGCACGCGCACCCAGTTGCCAGAGCTGCTCGCCGTCGTTCTCGACGCCGAGGTACAACGACGAGGTCGGCGTGAATTCGTGCGCGTCGTAGTGGTACTGGATCTGCTCGCGCACCGCTTCGACGTCGCACAGCGTGAAATCGACCTCGAGCCGCCGCCAGTCGGTCCGGTGGCGGTTGACGAAGCCGAAGAAGCCCCGCGCAAGTGCGTCGCCGGCGCTTTGAAACACCGGGACATCACGCGCGCGCAATGGACCGGACGCGAAATGCGCCTGAGCGAGCACGGCCAGATCGGGCGATGCGCCCCACTGCATGACCGCTTTGGCGGGAACATCGTGAGAGACGGCCGGCAGCGTCAGAAAATCATCGGCAGGTTGGTGTCGGGCAGCGGCAACGCGTGGCGGTTGCCACTGCTCTCCTGCGTCAGCGATCGCTGAACCAGCCGGGCGAGGATCGAAGAACATGCTGCGATCTCCTTGTCATGAAAAAAAACCGCCCTTTCGGGCGGCTTCTGATGGTTGAGCGCTGGATCCGGATCGGATAGCGCTTTGAACAGGTCGCGCTTACGCATGGACGCCCTTGGCACCGGCCGCACGCACGAACGTAAAGCGCATCACCTCGCCTTCCATTGCCGGGCCATCGACGGCCGCGGTCGTCAACTCCGGGTACTGCGCGGAGTAGAGATCGCGCACATCGTCGGGGGTGAAGCTGGGACCCGGGTCGGCAAGGGCAACACCGTTGTAGATGAACTCGCGGATGAGTTTCGCAATCGAAATCGACATGACGTGCTCCTCAGAACAGCGATGCGAGATCGGTGCCGGTGTTGGCCGGCGCGGGCGGCGTCACGTTCGAAGCGATGCACGGCTCTTGCGTGACGCTGGCGCTCGTGTTGCCGCTGTCGCTGGCGCCCTCGCCG
>NZ_CAJMZL010000007.1:0-226455 GCF_905220305.1 Caballeronia sp. J97
TGTTAGCAAAGAAGCACGCGCCGACCCGATTTACCGGTCGGCCGCGAAGCGGGCCGGAGCAGTCTTGTGCTGTACCAGTTGTTTGTGTGGTGCGATGGAACGGACCGTGCGCGATCCAAGCTGTGTTCTGCTTGTGAGGGCACTCGCTATTGGCGGACCATTAGGCCAATCGCCTGTGCCGGGGCCGGTGTGAAGTACTTTGGATGGGGAGAGCTGCTTTCTTTGGTTACTTTCTTTGCAGCAGCAAAGAAAGTGACTGCCGCCCCGCACAGGGGCAGTGCTAATAGACCACTAAAAAATCGGGATCCGACGAAATCAAAACCCCAAAACCCCAAAACCCCAAAACCTCAAGCCCTTCGAATAGCCTCGATCACCAACTGCGTCGCCGGACTAATCCTCCTGTTCTTCCTGAGAATCAAACCATAAGGCGCGAGCCGCCCCCGCAACGGCGTAGCCAAAGAAGCAATCGTCTCGAGCGCCGAGTAGTAATCGGCAACGGAACTAGGCAATACGGCGAGCATGTCCGAATCCCGCAATAGCGATAACGTCGTGAGAATCGAAGACGTCTCCACGGTGCTCACCGGCGGCGCCACCCGCGATTCACGAAACGTCTGATCGATGATCTGCCGCATCGGGCTCGGATGCGGCTGCACGATCCACGGATACTTCGCGAGATCCGCGAGCTTCGGCTTGCCCGCCATCCCGACAGCCGGATGATCCGGCCGCGCGACAATCGCCAGCGCCTCTTCCGACAAGGTCTCGAACGTCAGATCGAGTGCCGGAAAGCCATAAGGAATGCGCCCCACTACGATATCCAGCTGATCCTGCTGCAACGCCTGCACCAGCACATCGCTGGTATCGATCTGCACGCCGATCTGCAAGCGCGGATGCGCTTCCTTCAACTGCACGATCACCTTCGTCAGCAAATCGGGCGCGGGCGCCATCACCGCGCCGATCCGCACCTTGCCGATATCCCCCGCCTCGATCGCCGCCAGCTCCTCGCGCAATTCATCGAGATCCTCGAACACGACGCGCGCATAGCGCATCACCGCCTCGCCGTAGATCGTCGGCTCCATGCCGCGCGCATGGCGCACGAACAACGCCGCGCCGATCGTGTCCTCCAGTTCCTTCAACGCCTTGGTCGCGGCAGGCTGGGTCATCGCGAGTTCGTCGGCGGCGCTTCTGAGCGATTCGGTTTCCGAGAGCGCCATCATCAGTTGCAGATGACGCAGGCGCAGGCGTTTGCGGATGGTCGTTGCGGGCGCGATCATGCGAGCGATAACTCCAGGAAATAGCCTGATTCAAATAATTCAATAGTCAGTTATCGCGGAGTTTCGCACACTAGCGCTACCCGAAATAGCCGCGCAAACCCTCCCATCGTGCTGATCGCGCGGCTTCACACGAACCTCACGGAGACACCGAAGATGAAGATCAAGCATGTCCGCGCACGCGTTTTCGAATGGAAAGGCAAGGTCGTGCCGCCGCAATCGCACTTCTGCACGAATGCCGTCGATATCCTCTACGAACGCGGCGATGCAATGGGCTCGTTCCGCTTTCACGGCTGGCTCGTCGTCGAAATCGAATGCGACGACGGCACGGTCGGAATCGGCAATTGCGCGCTCGCACCGCGCGTCGCGAAACAGATCGTCGACGAATATCTCGCGCCCATCGCCATCGGCGAAGATCCGTTCGATCACGAATACATCTGGCAGAAGATGTATCGCCGCACGCACGCGTGGGGCCGCAAGGGCATCGGCATGGCGGCGATCTCGGCAATGGACATCGCGCTGTGGGACATCATGGGCAAAGCCGTGAAGAAGCCGGTATTCAAGCTGCTCGGCGGCCGCACGAAAGAAAAGATCTGGTGCTATGCATCGAAGCTCTATAACAACGACGATCGCGACGCCTTCCTCGCCGAAGCGCAAGGTTATCTCGAGCAGGGTTTCACCGCGATGAAGATGCGCTTCGGCTACGGTCCGAAAGACGGTCCCAAGGGCATGGCGAAGAATCTCGAGCAAGTGCGGCTGTTGCGCGAGCTCGTCGGCGATGAAGTCGACATCATGCTCGAATGTTATATGGGCTGGACGCTCGAATATGCGCGCCGCATGCTGCCGCGCCTTGCCGAATTCAATCCGCGCTGGCTTGAGGAACCCGTGATCGGCGACGACGTCGAGGGCTATCAGGAACTGAAGAAGATGAACATCGTGCCGATCTCCGGCGGCGAGCACGAATTCACGAGTTATGGCTTCAAGGATCTGCTGGAGCGCCGCGCCGTCGATGTCATTCAATACGACACGAACCGCGTGGGCGGCATCACCGCGGCGCGCAAGATCAACGCAATGGCCGAAGCATGGTCCGTACCGGTGATCCCGCACGCGGGCCAGATGCATAACTATCACCTGACGATGTCGAGCACCGCGAGCCCGATGTCCGAGTTCTTCCCGGTGTTCGATGTGGAAGTGGGCAACGAACTCTTCTATTACATCTTCGACGGCGAGCCGCAGCCCGAGAACGGCTATCTGCAACTCTCCGACGAAACGCCGGGCCTCGGCATCACGCTGTCCGACAAGCATCTGAGCGACTTCGACATCATCGAGTGACGTCACGATCGCGGGCCCATGCAGCCCCCATGCGACGAGACAGAAAGGAGACAGACATGGAGAGCAGGATCGAAGCACACGCGGCGCGCGACGCCGCTTCGTCCGGACACGCGACGAGCGTGCGCTGGCGCATCTTCGGCGTGGTGTTTCTCATCACGCTGATCAACCTCGTGGATCGCATCTCGCTTTCCATCGCGATGCCGACCATCGCGAAGGAGTTCACGCTTTCCCCCGCGATGCAGGGGCTCGTGCTGTCGAGCTTCTTCTGGTCGTATGCGCTTCTGCAGATTCCGGGCGGCTGGCTCATCGACAAGCTCGGGCCGCGCAAGGTCGTCGCGGGCGCGACGGTCCTGTGGGGCCTGTTCCAGACGTTGATGGGCGCGGCCACCGGCGGCATGTCGATCCTCTTCCTGCGCGTGGGTCTCGGCGGCGCGGAAGCACCGCTCTTTCCGGCGGGCAGCAAGCTCAATGCGTTGTGGCTCTCGCGCAAGGAACGTGCGCGCGGCGCGGTGCTGATGGATGCGGGCTCGCCGCTAGGCGCGGCGATCGGCGGCCTCGCGATCTCGAACCTGATACTCATGTTCGGCTCGTGGCGCACCGCGTTCGTCGTCGCCGGGCTTGCCACCATCGCGTGCGGATGGCTCGCGTGGCGCTATCTGCGCGACGATCCCGCGAAGCATCCCGGCGTGAACGGCGCGGAACTCGCGCATATCCACGACGGCGCGCCGCCCGTGCCGAATGCGGCGCGCGCAAGCCACGACGATGCACCGCTGCCGCTGCGCTCGACCATCGCGATGTGCGTCGGCCGCATGAGCTGGGCGATGATCTTCTTCGGCTTGCTCACGTGGGGGCCGAGCTATCTGACGCAGGCGCGCGGCCTGAGCCTTTCGCAGATCGGCGCGGCGACCTTCTTCATCTTTCTCGCAGGCGCGCTCGGCTCGCTCTCGGGCGGCTTCCTGTGCGACGCGCTCTGCGCGATGAACCTGTCGCGCGGTAAAGTCGTGAAGACGATGATCGCGGTCTCGGGCATCGCCACGCTCGGCGTGTTCGCCGCTCTGCCGATGATTTCATCGCCCGTCGTCGCGGTCGCGGTGCTGTGCGGCGCGTCGTTCCTGCTGATGTGGGGCAGCCTGTACTGGAGCCTGCCTTCGCTGCTCGCAAGCCCGGGGCGCGTCGGCCTGCTCGGTGCGTGCATGAACTGCGCGGGCAGCGTCGGCGGCATTTCGATTCCGCTCATCACCGGCTTCATTCTTCAGCGCACCGGTTCCTTCGACGCGGTACTGCATTTTTACGGCGCGTGTGCGCTGGTGTATATCTTCGGTTCGATCGCCATCGATCTGCGCCGCACCCGCTAACAACCGATCAACAGACCCTACGAACATGAAACCTCGCATCGCAGTGCTTCTCGGCGACCCCGCCGGCATCGGTCCCGAACTGATCGCGCGTCTCATCGCGAAGCCCGAGAATCGCGCGCGCGCCGACCTGCTCGTCATCGGCGACAGGCGCGAGCTCGACAAAGGCATGGAGATCGCGCAGCAACGCTTCGAATATCGCGTGGTCGACAGTGAAGCCGCCGCCGCGCGCGATACCGACGTGCCTTCGCTCATCGACTTCCGCCTTTCCGACGACGCGCCCTACGAGCGCGCCGTATCGACGGAACGCGGCGGCCGCTACAGCCTCGAAGCATTCAAGCAGGCACTCGCGATGACACAGGCGAACCGCACGCAAGCAATGCTCTTCGCGCCCGTCAACAAGACCTCGCTGCACATGGCCGGCATGGAGACGAACGACGAGATGGAATGGTTCGCGCGTCAGCTCGACTATAGCGGCGCGTTCTGCGAATTCAATGTGCTCGACGAACTGTGGACTTCCCGCGTGACCTCGCATATCGCGTTGAAGGACGTGAGCGCGAAGCTCACGCCGGAGCGCATCGTCGGCGCGGTGCAACTCATTCACGATGGACTGAAGCGTGCAGGCATCGACAGCCCGCGCATTGCGGTATGCGGTTTCAATCCGCACAACGGCGATAACGGTGCGTTCGGCCGCGAGGAAATCGACGTGATCGCACCGGCTGTCGAGCAAGCGCGCGCGCAAGGTTACGACGCGCAAGGGCCCTTCCCCGCCGACACGATCTTCGTGCGCGCACGCGATCAGAAGGTCTTCGACGGCGTCGTCACGATGTATCACGACCAGGGGCAGATCGCGATGAAGCTCATGGGCTTCTGGCGCGGCGTCACGGTGCATGGCGGCCTGCCCGTGCCGATCACGACGCCCGCGCACGGCACCGCGTTCGATATCCACGGCCAGGGACGCGCCGATGTCGGCGCCACGCAAAAGGCGTTCGACATCGCCGTGCGCATGGCGCAAGACCGCGTGAGCTGACGCCATGATGCAAGAACGCATCGAAGCCTTGCGCGAACGCTTTCTGGAAAGCGGCGACGACGCGGATCTGCCCATCGTCGACGCGCATCATCACTTCTGGGACGTCGCGCGAAATTATCATCCGTGGCTGCGCGATCTGCCGCGCATCGCGTTTCGCTACGGCGATTACGCACCCATCTGCAGGAACTTCCTGCCCGACGATTACTTCGCGCAGGCGGGCAATCATCGCATCGTGAAGACGGTGATGATGGAAGGCGAATGGGACCCGCGCGACGTGCTCGGCGAAGCGCGCTGGGCCACGGCGCTGCACGAGCGCACCGGCTTGCCGAACGCGATGGCCGCGCAAATATGGCTCGATCGCGAAGATGTCGCCGACGTGATCGACGCCTATCGCGAGATGCCGCTCGTGCGCAGCGTGCGCCACAAGCCGAAGACCGTGCCGCGCGCGGAACATCGCGCGGACTTCGCGGCGTCCGGTTCGATGCGTTGCGCCCGCTGGCGGCGCGGTTATGCGTTGCTCGCGCAAAGCGGCCTGATGTTCGAGCTGCAGGCGCCCTGGTGGCACTTCGGAGAAGCCGCGGAACTGGCCCGCGATTTTCCGCAGATGAAAATCATCGTGAACCATACGGGCCTGCCCGCCGATCGCAGCGACGAAGCGCTCGCCGCGTGGCGCGCCGCACTCGACGCACTCGCGCAATGGCCCAATGTATGGCTCAAGATCTCCGGCATCGGCGAAGCGGGCGTAAGCTGGAGCGTCGGGCGCAATGGGCGCATCGTGCGCGATGCGATCGACAGCTTCGGCGTCGCGCGATGCCTGTTTGCAAGTAACTTTCCGGTCGATAGCCTCGTCGTCACGCTCGATGAATTGTTCACGGGTTTCAAGAACATCGTCGCGCAACGCACGCGCGAAGAACGCCTCGCGCTCTTTTTCGACAATGCGAGCGCGCTGTACCGGATCTAGACCTGTCAAGGAGACACACATCAATGGCTGCAACCGTTTATCGCGGCGTATTTCCCGTCGCCCCGACCATCTTCGACGATCAGGGCCGCCTCGATCTCGAAGGCCAGAAGCGCGCGATCGATTTCATGATCGATGCGGGTTCGAACGGCGTTTGCATACTCGCGAACTTCTCGGAGCAGTTCGCGCTATCCGACGCGGAGCGCGACACCGTGCAACGCACCGTGCTCGAACATGTGGCGGGCCGCGTGCCGGTGATCGTCACGACCACGCACTTCAGCTCGCGCGTCTGCGCCGAACGCAGCCGCGCCGCGCAGGACGCGGGCGCGGCAATGGTCATGATCATGCCGCCGTATCACGGCGCGACGATTCGCGTCGGCGAGCGCGGCATTCACGAGTTCTACCGCGAGGTGTCGAATGCGATCGACATTCCGATCATGATTCAGGATGCGCCCGTCGCCGGCACGCCGCTGTCCGCGTCGTTTCTAGCGAAGCTCGCGCGCGATGTCGAGCACGTGTCCTACTTCAAGATCGAAACGGCGCAGGCTGCATCGAAGCTGCGCGAGCTGATCGAACTCGGCGGCGATGCGATCGTCGGCCCGTGGGATGGCGAAGAGGCGATCACGCTGATACCCGACTTCGATGCGGGCGCGACCGGCGCGATGACGGGCGGCGGCTATCCGGACGGCATCCGCAAGATCGTCGACGCCTACTTCGCGGGCGATACCGACAAAGCCGTCGGGTTGTATCAGGAATGGCTTCCGCTCATCAACTACGAGAACCGGCAATGCGGACTCGCGGCGTGCAAGACGCTGATGAAGGAAGGCGGCGTGATTCGTTCGGATGCGGTGCGCCATCCGCTCGCGCCGATGCATCCCGCCGTCCGCGAAGGGCTGCTGAAAGTGGCGCGCAAGCTCGATCCGCTCGTGCTGCGCTGGGGCCATTGACTAACGCCGACGCTTCTTCTTCGAATCGGCCTTCATCACGGGAACGCCCACGCGTTCCCGCAAATACTCCACGGCTCGCGCGCAACGCGCGGGCAGCGGCCATTCCGCGCGCCGGATGAGCCATAGCGTATCGACCACGGGCGCACCGCACTCGACAACGCCGATCGCCTCCGGCTTGCCGAACGCGATGCGCGCATAACGCGGTATCACCGTGAAGCCGAGTCCGCGCGCGACGAACTCCAGTATGAGGCTGATCTGGTTGCTGAAGCCTTGCCGCCGCAAACTGCCGACGCCCGGATTGCCCGGAAAACGCCGGCTCAGCAAGCGGCTCGCCGTCATGTGCGCCTCCGGATAGTCGATGAAGCCGAGCCGTTCCAGATCGCTCCATTCATGCACGTCTTCATTCGCGGGCACGACCAGTTCGAGCGGCTCTTCGATGAACTTGCTCGCGGCGAGACGCGGATCGTCGGGTTTCAACGCGACGATGCCGAGATCGTAGCGGCTCTCCAGCACGGCTTCGAGCACTTCCGAATCCGGCGCGAAGCGATGACGCATCTTCCATTCGGGACGCCGCTGCTGCAGATCGAGCAATAGCGGAAACAGCACGAGACCGATGCTGCCCGGCGTGATGAGGCCGATCTCGCCGTCTTCGTCTTCGCTATCGGACAAGCGCGACGCGAGGCGCTTGCTCGCCAGTTCCATCTCGTCGCAATAGTCGATCAGCGCCCTGCCCGCCGGCGTGAGTTCGATGCCGCGCGGACGGCGGATCACGAGCAGGCCGAGCTCGTCTTCGAGATGACGAAGATGCTGGCTCACGGCCGCCTGCGTGAGATCGAGCCGCTCGGCGGCGCGCGTGAAGTTGCCGAGATCGACGAGCGCGAGGAAGGTGCGCAGCCATTGCGGATTGAGCATCACAAAATTTTATCGAATCGATAATCTGCAGATAGTTTTCATTATGACACTGAACGGTTAATCTGAACGCCTTCATCGATTCAGAGAACCTCAGATGTCAGCACTTTTCACTCCGTTCAAACTGAAGGACGTCACGCTGCGCAACCGCATCGCCATTCCGCCGATGTGCCAGTACAGCGCCATCGACGGCTTCGTCAACGACTGGCACCTCAGCCATTACGCGAGCCTTGCGCGCGGCGGCGCGGGCCTCGTGATCGTCGAGGCGACGGGCGTGTCGCCGGAAGGCCGCATCACGCCGGGCTGCACGGGCCTATGGGACGACGCGCATATCGAAGGCATGAAGAATATCGCGGCGGCGATCAAGGCGGCGGGCGCGGTGCCCGGCATCCAGATCGCGCATGCGGGGCGCAAGGCGAGCGCGAATCGTCCGTGGGAAGGCGACGATCACATCGCGCCCGACGACGCGCGCGGCTGGGACACGCTCGCGCCATCGGCGGTCGCGTTCGGCGGCGGCTTGCCGAAGGTGCCCAGGGCCATGACGCTCGACGATATCGAGCGCGTGAAGGCGGACTTCGCGGCGGCCGCACGCCGTGCGCTCGAAGCGGGTTTCGAATGGCTGGAGCTGCACTTCGCGCACGGCTATCTCGCGCAGAGCTTCTTCTCGGTCGATGCGAACCAGCGCGACGACCGGTACGGCGGCGATCTCGCGGGACGCAGCCGCTTCCTCGTCGAAACGTTTGATGCGGTGCGTGAAGTGTGGCCGCACAATCTGCCGCTGACGGCGCGCTTCGGCGTCATCGAGTACGACGGCCGCGATGAAGTCACGCTAAAGGAATCGATCGAACTGACGAAGACCCTGCGTCGCAAGGGACTCGATCTGATGAGCGTGAGCGTCGGCTTCTCGACGCCCGATGCGCGCATTCCGTGGGGACCGGCTTTCCTCGGTCCGATCGCGGAACGTGTGCGCCGTGAGGCGGAGATTCCCGTTGCGTCGGCATGGGGCTTCGATTCGCCGCCGAATGCGCAGCACGCTGTCGCGTCGGGTCAGCTCGATCTCGTGATGATCGGCCGCGCGCATCTTTCGAATCCGCACTGGCCGTATCAGGCGGCGAAGCAATTGAACGTCGAGAAGCCGTCGTGGGCTTTGCCCGCGCCGTACGCGCATTGGCTCGAACGCTATGCGGTTGCCGAATGAGCTCGTCGTGAAATGACGATGCGCGCAACGGCTGCGTGAACCGTTGCGAGCGTTCTGACAGTGCCTATCGAACCGGCTCCATGCCGTGTTCGATCTTCGCGCCATCGGTGGCGCTCGAATCGAGAAACGCGAGGAACGCGCGGGCTAGCTGCGGCGCATTCGCCTTCGCCCCCATCGCGCCTTCGAACACCGTCAGCGTTTGAATCTCGGGCGGCAACATGCCGAGCACGTCGATGCCTTCGACTCCGATCATCTCGCTCAACTGCTGAAAGCCCAGCTCGACTTCGCCACGCGCGATGAGCGTGCCCACGGCGACACCCGGCGGCGCTTGCACGATGCGCGATGCGATCCGCTCCGCAATGCCCCAGCGCTCGAACAAACGCGTCAGATAGACGCCGCTCGGCCCCGTCGAGTAACCGATGCTGCGCGCCGCGAGCACGGCTTCGCGCACGGCGCTTTCATCGTCGATGGAAGGATGCGGCGCGCCCGCGCGCACCGCGACCGCGACGCCCGAGCGCGCGATGCCCACGCGGCTCGCTGCGTCGACGTGCCCCGATGCCGCGAGCCGGTCGATCGCGTCCGACGCGAGCACGACGATATCGAACGCCTCACCGTCTTCGATGCGCCTGAGCGCCGCGACGCCACCCACCGATTCCATCTCGACATGCTGTCCGTACTGCGCTTCGAATGTCGAGGCGAGCGCGTCGAGCACGTTGCGCGTCGCCATCGAAGAGATGCCAGTGATGCGCATGAGCGTCAGTCGATATAGCGCAGGCCCGCTTTTTCCAGCGGTTCGCGCATCTTGTACATGTCGAGGCCGAGCACGCCGCTCGCGAGCTTCGCGCGCTTCTCTTCTTCGAGCGCCTCGCGTGCGATCGCCTTGTCGAGCACCTGTTGCGCCGATGCGGATGGCACGACCACGACGCCATCGTCATCCGCGACGATCACATCGCCCGGCGTCACCCACGCGCCCGCGCACACGACGGGAATGTTCACCGAGCCGAGCGTCGCCTTCACCGTGCCCTTCGCGGAGACCGCGCGGCTCCATACGGGAAAGTTCATCTCCGTGAGCACGCGCACGTCGCGCACGCCGCCGTCGATGATGAGCGCACGCGCCCCGCGCGCCTTGAAGCTCGTCGCGAGCAAATCGCCGAAGAAGCCGTCGGTGTTGTCCGTCGTGCATGCGGCCACGACGATGTCGCCCGGCCTGATCTGCTCCGCCGCGACGTGCATCATCCAGTTGTCGCCCGGCTGCAGCAGCACGGTCACGGCCGTGCCGCTCGTCTGCGCGCCGGTGTAGATCGGCCGCATGTAAGTCTTCATCAGGCCGACACGGCCCATTGCTTCGTGCACGGTCGCCGAGCCGAGCGCGCCGAGCTTCCCGGCGGCATCCGCGTTCGCGCGATCGATGTTGCGATACACCACACCCAGTTCGTACATATCAACGTCCTTTCGCTTTGAGCGCCGCATCGAGGCGCGGATACACGCGGCGCGCGTTGCCTTCGTAAATCTTGTAGCGCGCTTCGGGCTCGATGCTCGCAGCGTCGACATAGCGCTTCGTGTCGTCGAAATAATGCCCCGTTTCAGGATCGATGCCACGTACCGCGCCGATCATTTCGCTTGCGAACAGAATGTTGTCGACGGGGATCACGCGCGTCAGCAGATCGATGCCCGGCTGATGATAGACGCACGTATCGAAGAACACGTTGTTCAGCAAATGATCCTTCAGCAAAGGCTTTTTCAGCTCCTGAGCCAGGCCGCGAAAACGTCCCCAGTGATACGGAACCGCGCCGCCGCCGTGCGGAATCACGAACTTGAGCGTCGGGAAATCGCGGAACAGATCGGACGTGAGGCACTGCATGAACGCGGTCGTGTCGGCATTCAGGTAATGCGCGCCCGTCGTATGAAAACAGGCGTTGCAACTCGTGCTCACGTGAATCATCGCGGGGATGTCGTACTCGACCATCTTCTCGTAGACCGGATACCACGAGCGGTCCGAGAGCGGCGGGCTCGTCCAGTGCCCGCCCGACGGATCCGGATTCAGGTTGATCGCGACATTGCCGTATTGCTCGACGCATTTCACGAGTTCGGGAATGCACGTCGATACATCGACGCCGGGACTTTGCGGCAGCATCGCCGCCGGAATGAAGCTATCGGGAAAGAGCTCGCTCACGCGATAACACAGCTCGTTGCAGATCGCGGCCCACGTGCTCGAGACTTCGAAGTCGCCGATGTGATGCGCCATGAAGCTCGCGCGCGGACTGAACACCGTGAGATCGAGGCCGCGCTCGCGCATCAGGCGCAGTTGATTGCTTTCGATCGATTCGCGCAGTTCATCGTCGCTGATATGCAACTCCGACGCGGCCGGCATCTCCGAAGGATTGCCGATGCCGGCGATCTGGCGGTTGCGCCACGCTTCGAGCGCTTTCGGCGCGGTCGTGTAGTGGCCGTGAATGTCGATGATCATCCGTTACTCCAGGTACTAGTGTGCTGCTGTCGTTTGTGCGTGCGCTTCGTCGGCGTGCGTGCGCTGGGCGACGAGAATCGCGATGGCGGCGAGCGTCGCGGGCACGGCGAGCATCGCGAGAATCGCGCCGAACTCCCAGCCGAGGCCGAGCAAAGCGCCGCCGAATGCGGAGCCGAAGATGCTGCCGAAGCGGCCCATGCCGAGCATCCAACTCACGCCGGTTGCACGCGCGACGGTCGGATAACGTCCCGGCGCGAACGCGTTGAGACCCGTTTGCGCGCCGCTCATGCAGAAGCCCGCTGCAAACACGAGCGCCGCGAGCGACGACGACAACGCGCCGATCCATGCAAGCCCGAGCACGCATACCGCGCCGCCGAGATACGCCGCGCTGATGACGGGCGCGGGTCGTGCCTTGTCCATGATCCATCCGACGATGATCGCGCCGACAGTGCCGCCGATCTGGAACATCGCGGTGACGTTCGCCGCCGCCGAGACCGTGAGGCCCGCGTCCTTCATCAGCGTCGGCAGCCAGCCGGTCAGCAGATAGATCACGAGCAGGCCCATGAAATACGTGATCCACAGCGCCGCGGTCATCAGACCATAGCCTTGCGAGAACAATACGCCGATGGGCTTCTTCGTCGGCAGCGGCGGCTCGTTCGACACGAAGGTCTCGCTGCCGTCGAACCGTGCGCCGCACACGCGGCCGAGCACCTTGCCGATGCGTTCGGAGGTGGCGCCACGCACCGCGAGCAAACGCGCCGATTCGGGCAGCAGCCAGATTTGCAGCGGAATCAGCGCGAGCGGCAACGCGCCGCCGAAGATCAGCACCGAGCGCCAGCCGTGCATCGGGATCAGCCAGCCCGCGACGAAGCCGATCAGCGCGGAGCCGAGATTGAAGCCCGTGAACATGATCGTGATGAGCAGCGCGCGCTTGCGTTGCGGCGCGTACTCGGACAGCAGCGTCGTCGTGTTGGGCATCGCGGCGCCGAGGCCGATGCCCGTCAGCACGCGCAGCAATGCCATGCTCGACGGCGAGGTCGTGAACGCGGTCGCGATCGTGAACACGCCGAAAAGAAACACCGAGGTGATCAGCACCCACTTGCGTCCGATGCGATCCGATGCCGGTCCCGCCGCCAATGCGCCGATCACGAGACCGATCGGCGCCGCGCTCATCACGAGACCGAACGCGGGCCGCGAGATATGCCAGTCCGCGATGATCGAAGGCGCGACGAAGCCCATGATCGCGACGTCCATGCCGTCTGCCATCACGATGAGAAAGCACAGCGCGACCAGCAGCCACTGGTAGGCGGAAATCGGGCGTTCGTCGATGAAGCCCTTGATGTCGATGGTTTTACCGCTTTGCATGTTTGTCTCCTGTCCCCTTCGTATTCAGTTCTTGGTTTTTTCCGCTTTGTCCCAGTCGAGCTTGCCCGAGCCCTTGCCCGCAACGGAATACAACGCGCCCGGCGCATTGCGCGTCTTTTGAAATTCTTCGAGCGTTTCGCCACGCATCGCGGCATAGATATGCAGATTCGATACGCCCGTCACCGCGCCGAGTTTTTCCAGCATGAAGAAGATCACGCCGTAATGCAGCAGGCCGCGCCAGTCGCGCCGGCGAATGAGATCGCGCTCTTGTTCGGAGAGTCCCGCCGCTTCGAAGCTCGCTTCCTCGTTCTCCTTGAACGCCTCGCGATGCGCCGGCTCGACCATGCGATGCAGATAGTCGTTGATGCGATAGGCACGCACGGCGGTTTCGATCGAGAACGGATAGGTGCCTTCGAGCTTTTCGACATCGGCGAGCTGAACGGCCATCTTCTGACGATGACGCTCGACGATCGCGGGCTTGGTCTCGCTGTCCTCGCCTTCGTAGATCGCCGTGGCGATACCCGCCATCGACGGCAGGTAATAGCTGCGATGCTTGCACACGACATTCGACGACAACGCGCCGCGCATCGTCAGCCACATGATCACTTCGGCGCCTTCGTAGCCGCCGAGCGCCGCATATTCGGCGATGGTCATGTCCGCGAGTTGCTCGGGATCGCGCTCGAAGAGATCGAGAAAGCGCGCATCCCATTGCGTGTTGTTGAAGCCGGAGCGCTCGCCATGCACCTGATGCGAGAGCCCGCCCGTTGCGAGAATCGCGACCTTGAGGTCTTCCGGATAACTTTCGATCGCGCGGCGCAGCGCCTGCCCCAGCTTGTAGAAGCGGCGCGCGCTCGGCACCGGCAATTGCAGCACGCCCATTTGCAGCGGCACGAGCTTGATCGGCCACTCGGGCTTGTGCGGGCACAGCATCGAAAGCGGCGAGAAGCAGCCGTGATCGAGCGCCTTGTTCTGGAAGAACGACATGTCGAATTCATCGGTCATCAGCGATGTGCCGATGTGCGCGGCGAGCGCCGGATGACCCTTGACCGGCGGCAGGTCGCGCGCGCCGCCGCCTTCGTCGGCCACGCGCCATTCCGGACCGACACCCAGCGCGAAGGCCGAATAGTGATCGAAAAAGAACGATGTGACGTGATCGTTGTAGATCGTGACGACGACATCGGGCTGCTTTTCCGCGAGCCAGTTCGCGAGCGGCGCGAAGTTCTCGAAGATCGGCGCCCAGACGGGATCGTCGCGCTTGTTCTTGTCGAACGCGAAACCGATGGTCGGCGTGTGCGAGGCGGCGATGCCTCCGATGATCCGTGCCATGTGCGCTACTCCTTCAGAATGCTTGGCCGAGCGGGCTTGCTTTAGGGAAACTGAAGCCGAAGGGTAGCGAGGAAGGGCGCGGAATCGGTACTACGCGTTAACCAGTACCTTTCCTTTTTGGATGGGGTTTCGGCAGCGCGAAAGGCCGCCGGGCGTGGCATTCGGCGGGGTGAGCGAGCGCCGCGTCGCCCATATCCCGATAAACAAAACTGATGGCTCGTGAAGCAGGACGCAAAGTTGGCCGATTCGGCTGGTTCTTTGCAAATAAACCCTGGTCTGTCGCAAATAAAGCTGATCTGCCCTTTTCGCACAAACAAACTTGTTCTGGGATGTCCCGCCGTTCCCACCGGTTTCAAACAAAACTGGTCTCGCTGCGGTAAGTCCTTGTCTTTGTGCGAATTTCCCCCGCGAAAGACGATAGTGCAACTCTGAGGCATGTGACGTGGCACGCCGCTTCCTCCGAGCAACTAGGCGCTTAGCCAGAAGACCCACGGTGCCAGCAGGTGGATGACTCAGCAAAATCAATGACTTGCCGAAAACTAGCACAAACAAATCTGGCTTGGACGTTCGCGTTTGCAATTGAAACCTGGTGCAAGCGGATGACTACCGTTCCTGTCACCCGGCCGCACAAACATGCTACGCAAGCCGATCAGCTTGCCGGCTGTCGTAGGGGCAGAACCGCAGCTTCCAGCGAGAGAAAAAACTAGAGATGCCTACCTGTTAGTCGATCTGTAGCGGCTGTGCAGCCGACACGGTTCACTGAAAGACTTGGCGCAGCCCCGCCACCCCAAAAGCTACCGATCGAGCGACGCAGGGATCCATCTGTTCGCTCTGGTCTCAGGCGACGGAATGTAGCGCGACACGCGAAATCGCGGTGCCCCTCCCTGTTGAAGCGCCTCACTTGGTGGAAAAGAGGCCCACATCAATTTGACAATGTCGACTTTTCATTGTCTAATGCTGACAAGGAGGCGTTGACATGAGCGATGGTCCACATAGAAGTCTGCCCTTGAGACGCGCTTGGAAAGAGCTTGCCAAGCGCGGGGATGAATCTACCTATGATGCAACCTCGGTGGCTGAGGCTGCAAAGGACGCACTCGCAAGCGATTTCAGGAAAGAAGTGAAATACGCGGTCATTAAGGCGCTGAAAGACGTGTTCAGCGGCGTCGACAACTCCTTAGGCCTTCCAGAGCTCGCGCTGGAACAGCTCGAGCATGCACGCACTCTAGCAGCCGGATCGGTCTTCGGTCTGAACGCTGTGGCATGGGGCATACATCTTGTGCATGAAGGACGTCTGGACGAGTCTGCGTTTCACGAAGCATTGGGCTTCGCTGCGAAAGACCGTGGTTTCGCCAACGCGCGTTCGATGGAGGAGCATTACGTCCGAAAATCTACCGAGCTAAGGGCGAAGAATGTTGCCTTCCGAGTCAATGCCGCAGTCGCGGAGCTACCTGAGCGCCAGCTTGGCTTGGCATTGCTAGCGCCAAAGCCCAGCAAATTCTCCTTGAAGAAATCCGGCCTTAGCGACGGGGTGCCCTTGAGATGAACGCAGATCCGTCGTTTATCACACTCAAATCTTTGACGGTCGACCTCGTCGAGCCGGGTCAAAGACCGCGCCGCGGCGCCCTTGCGTGCCGCCTTGGGCGCAACATCAGCTTTGATACCGCGATACTGGAGACCTTCTCGTCCACCAACTGGCGGCCCGTTGTTTACGATGCGCTTGTCGTCGCAGCGGCGGTCGAATTCTGTGACCGAAGTCTCTCGCGTAGCGCCTTAAATTGGGGACGGCGTTTTGACGTTCATGTTCCTGTTCATGATCCTGCTCGCTGGATGGACGCTCAAGTTACGCGCTCGCTGGTAGGCGCGCTGAACTTTCTGACTGGGGATGAGTGGCACTTCCATTTTCGAGCGCGTAAAGCAAAAGCAGAGTTACCGCCCCAGAGCCGGATGGAGTTCCCCACAGATGCAGCGGCTGTCATGGCGTACAGCGAAGGGATGGACTCTCGGGCGGTGTATGGACTCGAGCACCAGCGACTCGGAGCCCAACTGGTGCGAGTGCGAGTAGGCACCAAGTGGCACGACGTGCCCAAGAAGAAGAGCCTCGTTGCCCCCTTCGCTGCTCTGCCCTATGAAGTCAAACTTGACGAGGACAACGCCGAGAACAGTGCCAGAAGTCGTGGGTTCAAGTTTGCGTTGATATCCGCAGTGGCTGCGTATCTGATCAATGCACCGACCGCAATCGTGCCAGAGAGCGGCCAAGGTGCGCTTGCGCCGGCACTCCTTCCGGTAGGCCAGGGGTATGCTGACTTCCGAAACCACCCCGACTTTACTGCGTTGATGCAAAAATTTGTATCTGCCCTCTTCGGACATCGACTGACCTACACCTTTCCGCGGATTTGGTCGACCAAGGGGGAAACGTTGCGGGAATACGTCGATTTAGCGGGCGAACAGGCGGCCTGGCTTAATACCCGTTCCTGCTGGCAAAACGCAAGGCAGGTCTCAGTGTCGAAATCACGACGGCAGTGCGGTGTGTGTGCAGCCTGCATACTGCGCCGACTCAGCGTCCATGCTGCAGGACTGTCAGAGCCTCCTGAGCAATACGTCTGGGAGAGCCTTGCTGCGGCCACGTTTGAAGCAGGCGCAGCGAATGGGTTTACACAGGTAACCAAGGCATTACGGGAATACGCCATCGCCGGGGTGCTTCATTTTAAGCATCTGGCGCAGATTCGGGACTCGTCTAGCTACGGCATGGTCAGACGACGTGTGACTATGGATCTGTCGCGCTCCCTTTCTCAACCTGCTGATGAGGTGGGCCAAAAGCTGGACCGGCTCCTTGAGCAACACGCCAAGGAATGGTCGGCATTCACGAACGACCTAGGTTCTCAATCGTTCGTCAAGAAATGGATGGATATCGCCTCATGACTAAGTCAACTCACGAACTCAGTCCCATAGAGTTGGGAGAAAGGCTAAAAATAGCCCGGGAATCCGCCAATGTCACGCAGGACGCCGGCGCAAAAGCCGCTGGTGTGGCGCGCACGACTCTTGTCGCAATTGAAAAGGGACAGCGTGCTGCTCGCGTCGATGAAATACAAGCGCTTTGCCACCATTATGGCATTTCGGTCAACTCGTTGCTCCGACGTGAGGCTGTTCATATCGACCTCATCCCGCGCTTTCGGTCGCTCCCTGATGCTGCCAGTACGGGGATCCAGCAAGCGGCGCGCACATTGAATGACCTCGTACGCTCCGAAGTTGAGCTGGAGGATGTGCTTGGGGTGCAACGGCTCAGAAACTATCCTGCAGAAAAAACAATACTTCCTGGCGACGTTCGCGCTCAAGCTGAGAACGACGCTCAGAACTTGCGAAACTGGTTAGGCCTGGGCGAAGGTCCGATACAAGACCTCTTCGCGCTGATGGAACTGCAACTCGGAATTCGTGTATATGGTCGCAAACTCGCGTCGGCAGTGTCCGGATTGTTCGCGTACGATGACGCCGTCGGTGGCTGCATATTGATAAATTCAAGCCATCGCAGAGACCGTCAGGCACAAACCGCTGCACATGAACTGGGACATTTCATTGGCACCCGGCGCCAGCCCGAGGTTTACCAGGACGAAATCCATGATAATTCGCGGGAAGAGCGCTATGCCAATGCTTTTGGTCGTGCATTCCTGACACCAGCGCGCGCGACGATGGAAAAGTTCAAAGAATTGACCACTGGCGCGACTCACCTGACCCGCCGGCACGTCATTCTGCTCGCCCACTTTTTTGGCGTGTCCCGCCAAGCGATGGTGCTGCGGCTTGAGGAACTCGAGCTAACGCAAAAGGGAACATGGGATTGGTTTGCAGACAACGGCGGAATCACTGATGAGCAAGTACGCCAAGTTCTTGGTATCAGCGAACGTGAGTCCAGTACCGATGACGCGCGCTCGTCCAGACTCTTTCTGCTGGCAATTGATGCGTGGAAAAAAGACCTGATAAGCGAAGGGCAAATGGCCGAGATGCTCAAGCTCGGACGACATCAAGTTCGCGAGCTGCTTGACGAGGCTGCGGCGGAAGAGGACGAGGCGGATGACTTTTTCAAGCTGCATCACTGAAGGGGATTCACAAATCGTGCTCGACACGAGTGTGGTCATCAACCTGCTGGCCACGGGCCGCGCAAGCCAGATTTTGCAATCGCTCGAGATCCCTACCCTCATCACCGAGAATGTTGAACAAGAACTGAGGAACGGTTCACTCAGCGAACGGCCTGAAATGGACGAGCTGCTCGCTTTGCTAGATTCCGAAACTCTACGCGTTGCAACACTCGATGGGCAAGCGTCCGCTGTATTTTTTGACTTAGTTGGAGGCACCGTCGCTGAATCGCTGGACGACGGTGAAGCAGCGACCCTCGCTTTTGCTCTTCATCACAATCTGTCTGCCGCGATCGATGAGAAAAAGGCGACTCGTATTGCAACTGAGCGTTACCCATCGCTTCGCCTTATCACTACAGTCGACATCTTCGCATTCGGGCCCGTGAAGAAACACTTGAGCGACGATGACCTGAAGAATGCAATCTTTCGGGCATTGTCTCTTGCAAGAATGCAGGTAAGAGAGCCGCAGTTCGACTGGATTGCAGAAACCATCGGCTCGGAGAAAGTCCAATTGTGTTCTACGCTTAAACGTCTTGCCAAACGGCGATCGATCGCTTAAGCCTACGAATGCAGCGAATCGCAGTCGGTGTAAGGCGCTAAATTCACCGACGCTTTTTCACGGGAAGAGACGCTCCCTAAGTTCCTCGCAAGCGCCGTCCAAGCCGGGAAACAAGGCGCCGGCGGTAATCCCCATCGTACTAAGCTCCTGCATGACCATTGTGCGGTCTGCCGCGGGCAAGTCGATCACCGAGAGGTAGCGGGTCCCGTTGCTTCTCTCGACCGAACGGATATAGTCTTCCACGTCGTCGACGTTAGTCAGCCCTGAGAGCGCCTGCTGGGGAATCATGCGCTCATTCTCGATTGCGATGAACTCGAGAAGCGAAAAATGCGGCCGCGCCGGCGCCGCCTTGGGGATTTGGATCAAATCGTTCGTCCACTTCTGCCGGTCAAACTGATAGATGCGAACTCGAGAACCCGCGTCGGCTGGAGAAAGCTGCTTCGGCACCTTCTGGTAGGCGAAGAACGCTGCCACGTACGGCGAGTAAGTCCAGTCAAGCAACGGCGTTGGGAAGCCATGGTGCTGCGCGAGGTGCAGGAAGGCACCATTCTCGTCGCTATCGCGCCGATTGAAGGTATGGCGCGTACGTGCGCTCAAATGACGATGAAGCAGCGTCATGTCCTCATTGTTATATTTCCAAAGATCCGCACGGCCGGTTCGATGAAAGTGGGTTCGCAGGCGCCAGCGCTTTGCCTGGCCCCGGAAAACGAACCGGCGGAACTCGAGGCATGCCACGTGAGCTTTGAACTGCGCCCACTCCATCGGTGTCTCCACGTACTCCGACGCTCGTTCTGCATTGCTTTTATACAGAAATGCGCGCCCATGAGCCCCGAGGTTTGAATCCCAAACGGCAACCATTCTGTCCTGCGTCCATCGTAAAGTTGTCTGCGCTAGCGTAGCGAAGGACAATTGAGGGAATCTGTGCGCCAGCGCATCCCACGTCGTCGGGTTACCAGTAGATGGATCGATCGGGAGGATTTTCGCGACGGCCCGTGCAGGATTGTCGCCCTTTGGTACCTCAAAGTAGGCAATTGCGCTGGGCATGTTCGTGTCACGAGAAAACAGATAAACGCGCCCGCCAAACGTCTTCCCGAGGTCATCGACCTCGACCGTAGCAGATCCGCTCCAGCCGGTTGCGTGAAACCGCCCGAGCCATTGTCCGCGCATGATTGCCCCTTGCTTTATTGTCGAGCGGAAAGCTTACGCCATCTCGTCCGCTGTAGGTATCCCTGCTGCGACTCAACGGTGAGAAGCGTCAGAGGTCGACAGCTATGCGTGTTCTGTCCGACGCCCGTGGCACAAAAATCGAACTGCAGTAGTCACCCTTGAAGGCAGCACGTATTTCCGAAGGTATCCCGAAGGCAGACAAGGCCAAGATAAGGCGTCGGCACGGACTGGCCCATGCGTTTGAACGTGTCAGGGACGATTATCGCTTCACCGTCAAATTAACTAATTCAAAGCGCGCCTCTACTGAAAAGTCGCTTGTGGCGCACTCTTGGATGCAGGCCAAGAACTGAGCGTCGCCACCCTCTGCGGCTTTCACAATTCAACTACGGAGCTGCCTTAGTGCGAGAAGTACATGAACATCGAAAAGAAGAAAGCCAAAACGATGACAATCGACCAAAACTTCTGCGCGGCCGGACTCGTTTGCTTAATCGCTTCAGCAAGGTGACTCTTTCTTTGACGTCTTCTGCGTGCCATCATGGAAACTTCGTAGTAAAAACTCGATTCTAAGGCATACAGCCTGAAAGTACGCGTATTCAGTAATCGACTCGTTATCCCCGCACAACGCCTCGGCCATACAGCGCTTTCGCAACGGCTCGCTCCCCCTCTCGCTCCCGTTTCTTCACCTATAAGCACCGTCCGCTGCTCGGTTGTGCGGACTCAGTTTAGATACAATGTGCGCGCGAACCTCTTCGCATGCGCATCGGCCTAACTGGCTCGGACAATCCATAAGAGACACTCTGTCCACATCCTAAAGTCTGCGGCGCTTTTGCCGTTAACCGATATGCCACAGCACCGCAAGCATTCCGTGCCGCAGCGCTATGTCGCTTCAACGCGGCGCAAGATGCCAGCACTAGGCGACGAGCGATGCGTACTGACAAAGATGCTGGATGCATCGTCGCTTTGCCAAGACCAGGCGATTCCTCATCACCGTTCGCATACTTGAGGATGGAGACGCACCGTGATCTACAAATGCACTTTCTGCAGCAAGACATCGTTCGAAACCAAGTGCCCGTGGTGTGCCATGGTCACGACTTCCGAAACCGAAAAATCAACACTGCAATCAGTTCAGGTACCGCTGGACCCGTCCTTCTATCCCGAATTTCAGTACCAAACCAAGGGTTTCCTGAAGGATTTGCTAGGAAAGAAGAAAGAACAGGCGCAGCTCAACGACTTGCTTCGCGCGGTCCTGCAGAAGTATTCGGAACTCAAAAAGCCTTACTTTGCCAATTTCTTCCATACCATTAACCATGAGCAAGCACAGTCGAACGACGCGTCCACGCCCGGCGCGCGGCTCAATGGTTCGTATTCGAATCGTGAACTATTCCGAGAAGTCCTGATTCGCAAGGGGTTTCGCGAACTCGAAGAACTTCCGCATCTACTCGAAAAGCTGTTGCTGACCACCGGATTTAATGCCGCATATCTCGGATTCTCGAACGAGATTTCGCGAAATATGAACGATTCTTCTTTGACGGAACTGCTTCATTCGTGGATTGCAGAGGCGGGAACAAGCTTCAGAGATGACCTCAGCCTCTTTTTCTACTTTTTGTGGGACAACGATATTCGCCACCCCGAAATTCAGTATGCCGGTGAGGCTGCTGCAAATTTCGGTACGCCATTGCTTCCTTGGGAGACCCTCCAAAACTGGTTGCGCAAATGCGAGGTCATACACTTTGACATTCTGGTCGAGCGCCTGGCTACGAAGCTGGAACATTTCGACCCGTCACGGTTCGTCACGATGTACCACGTTGACGCAATGAATGGATACGATTTCGAGTCTTTCCTTGGGGAACTGTTCCGCACCGCGGGGTACGACGTAGAAGGAATGAAGCTGAGCGGCGATCAAGGCGCCGACCTGTTTGTCAGCAGGTTCGGCAAGAAAATTGTCATCCAAGCAAAAAACTACTCAGGCAGCGTAGGAAACGCTGCGGTGCAAGAGGCTATCTCTGCGAAGAGCTTCTACGCCTGTGACGAAGCTATGGTGGTCACCAACTCGTACTTCACGCGATCTGCTATCGAACTCGCCGGCGCCGCAGCGGTACGACTAGTCAGCCGCCGCGATTTGCAGACCTACCTCGACGATTACAACCAACGAATTATCGAGCAATATCAGCTGGATGGAAACAATGTGTTGAGTCCAGACCCGACCTAAAGTTCGCCGTCCGACAAGGCAGACAGAGGCTTGGTCATGTGCCTCGATGTTTTCATGCCGCGCTTCAGCGTAGATTCGATAAAGCCGCTCCCTTTAAATTCAGCGAAGACCTACAATAGCTTTACCGAACCATCATCGTTGTTGTCACGTGTCTTCGCCTTGGAAATCGACAGGTCAGCGACCTGCGGCTAATGTAACGAAGTAACGAAAATAGATAAAACTTCTTCAATTCATCCAATGCAACTCTATCACTACACATCCGTCACCTTGGCGGAGAGTATTCTCCATAGCGGATTAAAGCCCAGTACGCTCACTCGTGCCGATGGATCGATCATGAGAGGTGTGCTTTGGCTGACCTCTGACCCCGACTTCAACGGTCACGGATTACTTACTGGCAAGGAACGTCCGACAGACTCAGAGAAGCGCTACCTCGAGAAAGTGCAAGGCGGTCCGCTCAAAAATGAAGTGATGGCGGACAAGACCGCGATTCGAATACATGTCGACATCGAAGACGATGACCCAATGCTTCATTCATTTGTCGATTGGTCGAAGCGAAACGAAAGGCCAGGATACGCCAGGATCATGGGGTTATCTGCGTTGTACGACATCAAAGCGTTGAGCGACGCAGAACTGCAGCGCGCGTACAAACATGCCAAAACTAAAGAGACGACCTGGATGCTGTATTTCGGTAACGTTCCGCCAACTCAGATATCGGGAGTGTCAGCGCTGGCAGGAAAACAGTTTGTTCCATACGATTTCGAGCGCAATGGACGGGAGTCGTTGCGGGAGAACGGTTTGACCATTGTGAACGCAGATTCTCTTCACCGACTCCAAGACTTTCTGCCTCCACTCTACCAATTCGACCTCCCTAAGGCGTTTTGCATTTGCACCGACGTGAGCGACCGTCCGTTTGTGGTCATTCGAGGCGCAGGCTATCAGTTTTCTGTCGACTTAAGTAGCGGTGAGCTGCGCGAAGGTGAAGCTACGGCAACGATCCTGGCAGCAACGAAAGTGTGGGTCGGCGAACGCCAAGCAGAGCTAGAGGCTTGCTGGGAAGACGCGACAGAGACTTATTTTCGCTTCTATCCGGAAAAACGTTTGACGAGGGAGAGTAACCGCGGCTGACACGCGCAGTCAGACGAGGTCCGGAGCCGCCGTTGGCGGACCCGGCATTGAAGCGTTAATCAATAAGACAAGCGGCCGGTCCTACTAACCACAACATGCCTCGGCAAGCCAGCCGGATGTTCGCCCCGTCGTTTTGGGCCACCTCGTCGTGTCAGCCGTGACTACGATAAGTTCATGCTCGCGCCGGACGGTCTCTGTCCGCTGATTGAGGATCGCCTGACAGGTGCAGGTGAAAATCGCCAACGTCATGCAATACGCATATCTCAGGGCACCGGCTATGATAACGTTTTGGCCTATTTCCAAGCATTTCGCGAAGCCATGTCCGCCTATGTGAAGCCCCGCTGGTTAAGGGATCTGCTGCGCTTTCTGCCCTTGAAGAGCCAGTTCGTTCTGTCCGGAAACGTTCGCGACCTACAGGCCTGTGAGGTGGCAGCTGGAGTGGTAACGGCGCAGCCTCTCGTGAGCGCGCTGGCTGACAATCTCAGGGAGGCGGGTTACGCCCAGTTGGTGGTTTGGAATCCTGTGTCCGGCTTTACTCTTCCCGAAGAGCGCGTGCCTATTGATGAGCGCGGCGATGAGACGTTACAACGTCTCGGTCTGACGCCGGTCGGGGGTGCCGCGCCCGGCGGGATCGATGCGCTTGCAGCTTGTCTTGAGCGCCTCACTGCCCTGACCGGGCCACCAATAGCGCTAGTCGTTGACTTCGCCTCGCGACTCGCTGTTCGGACGGAGTCTTTGAGCGCGGCAGAACACAACCTCTTTACGCGGGCGCTTGTGCTCGCGCACGCGGTCAGCGCTCGTCCGGCAGGCGAGCAACGACGCCCCTTCTTTAACACCGTGATCTGGGTCGTCGACAAGGAAGGCGACTTGCCCGATTGGCTACTCATCGGCAACCCGCGAATCCGACATATCCCTGTATCCAAACCCGACAGCGCCGCCCGGCGTGCGCTTTTTCGGGCGCACTTCTGCGCGGTGTACCAGGCTCGCAGGGAGCTTCGTCGACGACCCTCGAAGAAGCCGAGTCGGCTTTTGTCGACGGAAGCGAGGGCTTGTTGCTTGCCGATATGAATGCGATCGCTACGCTCGCCCGAGTCGAAAACGTCCCCATCGAGAAAATCTCTGATGCCGTGAGGCGTTACAAAGTCGGGGTGACGGAAGACCCGTGGCTTCTGATTGGGCGGGAGAAGATACGCAACGCAGAACCCGTTATCCGCAAGCGCATAAAGGGACAAGCACACGCAGTAACGCATATGCTAGACCTTGTCAAGCGAGCGATGACCGGCGTAGGTTCGCAACGTAAGGGCAACCGGCCACGCGGCGTCGCATTTCTCGCCGGGCCAACTGGTGTTGGAAAAACCGAGCTAGCGAAATCGCTCACTGGTCTTCTGTTCGGCGACGAGAGCGCCTATATTCGCTTTGACATGTCCGAATTCAGCTCGGAGCATTCAGACCAGCGCCTCATCGGTGCGCCGCCCGGGTATGTCGGTTATGACGTTGGCGGTGAACTGACGAACGCGATTCGAGAGCGACCGTTTAGCGTCGTGCTTTTCGACGAAATCGAGAAGGCACACCCACGGATTCTCGACAAGTTTCTGCAGATTCTCGATGATGGCGTGCTCACGTCCGGTCGTGGTGACAGGGTCTACTTCTCCGAGGCATTGATCATCTTCACCTCTAACCTCGGAATCTACCGCGAGGACGAATTGGGCCAACGCGTGCCTAACGCGCTTGCCAGCGATTCCCTTGAGGAGATGGAGGAAAAAGTGCTCGGCGAGATCCAGCGACACTTCAAGTTGGTGCTCAACCGGCCTGAAATTCTGAACCGGATTGGCGAGAACATCATCGTTTTCGACTTTATCCGGGACGACGTCGCGCAGGAGATTTTCGACCAGATGGTGTGCGTTGTGCTTGAGGACATTGCATCACAAGGTATGGCCGTCGAACTCGATCAACCCTCCAGAGTGGCGCTTCAGCAACGGTGCCTCGGCGACCTCTCGAATGGCGGTCGTGGAATCCGTAACCAAATCGAGGCCCACCTTATCAATCCGCTCGCGCGAGGCCTGTTCGACCAGGACGCGAAGACGGGCGACCGGTTCCTGATTAAAGGTATCTCAAGCGGTGAGCTTCAGTTGCAAAGGCTTTAGGCCATGAACATCCATCTGTCGCGCTTGCACTTTCCCGTCAGGTCGTTGGGGCCGGGGCAACGTATCGGCATATGGTTTCAAGGCTGCAGTATTCGCTGCCCAGGGTGTATCTCAGCAGATACGTGGGCCGTCAATGGCGGAGAAACCACTCTCGAACTCGTCCTGGAGCAAGTACGCGCATGGCTACCGCACGCGGACGGTTTTACCATCTCGGGTGGAGAGCCCTTTGACCAGGCGGATGCCCTCGTCGCGCTCGTCCGCGCGCTGCGCGAGATGTCTTCCGGCGATATTCTCGTCTACAGCGGTCACCCTATCGAGTCGCTCGCAGGCATTCTTGCGCAGACAGACGGGTCGATCGATGCGCTCATCACCGACCCACTTGAACTCGATGCTGCACATACGCGACCGCTGCGAGGTAGCGATAACCAGCGCTTGCATTTCCTCACGAAGCTTGGTCGGGAGAGGTTTTCGCAATATGAACGCGGCCTTTGCAAGAGCGATAAGTCGCTGGACGTCATGTTTGACGAGGACGGTACCGTCTGGATCGCGGGGATACCGAACCGGAACGATTTTCACCGTTTGAGAGACCTATTGACAGATCAGGGCCACAGCGTCCAGATCAGCGCCGACAAAGCGCAAAACCGATAAGACAGGAAATGTCAGCAATGATGCGTTTTTGCCCGAACTGCAAGACCGAGCGGTCTGTAGAGGAATGGTTCTGCGCAGGCACCGTCGCCAGAGCCACGTGCAACTGGGACTTGTCCGGCCTGCCGATTCGAGCGCCGGGGTGGCGACCCCAGGGGGTGGTCACAGCCGAACACGCAAACATGAACCGAACCCAGAAAGTTGGACGACTGATAGTTATGCTGGAGCGAAACGAACTCGATATTCGACGGGGCTCAGCCCCTTCAGCTTCAGCTTGATACGCTCGTGGTTGTAGTAGTGAATGTATTCCTTCAGGCCTTTCTCAAGGTCGTCGAGATCGCGAAACTCGCCGGCGTAGTAGAACTCCGTCTTCAGGGTACCGAAGAAACTCTCCATTGCGGCATTGTCGAGGCAGTTTCCGCGCCGGGACATGCTCGGCGTAACCGCGCTCTGCTTCAGCAAGTGACGGTAGGTGGAGAGACGATATTGCCAGCCTTGATCGGAATGAAGCACCGGTCGATCTTTGGGCTTCAGCCTTGTGAAGGCTTTTCGAAGCATTGCCCCAACCATATCGAACAGGGGACGTCTTGCCATCTCGTAAGAGACGATCTCACCGTTATACAGGTCCAGTACAGGCGACAGATACAGTTTTCGGCCGGAGAGGTTGAATTCGGTCACGTCGGTCGCCCATTTCTCGTTAGGCCGCTTTGCTGCAAATTTGCGCTGGAGTAGATTGGGCGCCGCACGACCGACTTCTCCCCGGAATGGGCGAAACTTCCTGCCCCGAAGACATGACTTGATCTTCATCTGCCCCATTAGTCGCCGCACCGTCTTGTGGTTGATTAGCATGCCGCTCTTGCGGAGAACCATCGTGATTCGTCGATATCCATATCTGCCCTTGTGCTGCTCGAAGATCTTCTGAATGCTAGCCTTGACGGCAGCATACTTGTCGCTCATCTGCAGCACCTTCTGCTGGTAGTAAAAGGTGCTTCGAGCCAGGCCGGAAGCTCTCAACAGGCCCGCGAGCGGGTACAGCTGCCTCAGCTCAAGCACGATTTGCGCTCGTTCTCTTGCGCTTGCCGTTTGCTCGCTCGAACCGAGGCGTCGAGTTTTTTTAGGTACGCGTTCTCCAGACGAAGATAGTTCAGCTCGTCAAGAAGCTCTTCCCGGCTACGCACGGCGTCACCGGATGCCGCTGGTCGCGCATTGGGCTTGGATTTCTTCATCTTCCTATTGTGACAACCGCTGGAGCCAAAGGACAGCGCCTTAACGCCCCCCTCCTTGTATTGACGCTCCCAATTACCGATGACATCGGATCTACGTATGTCGAACAGCGCGGCTGCTTGACGATATGACAGACCGTCCTCTTGCACGCGCGCTAACACAGAAAGCTTGAAAGACGCTGAGTAACATTGTTTTCGCTTCGGTCGCAACCCGCTCGCGCCATGCGCCTTGTAAGCAGCTACCCACTGCCTGAGTGACGAAAAGTCAACAGCGTGACGCTTCGCGACTGCCCTCAGACTTAAATGGCCTTCACAATAATCCTTCGCTGCGGCGAGCTTGGTCTGCTCGTTATATTTTCCCATAAACCCCTCTCGGTTGATGTCCAACCTTTGGGGTTCGGTTCATTCATTTGGTGGGCACCAAAGTAGCCAAACTCAACGACGAAATCTACACGGTATTGAGGATTCGCTTACCGAGCAATGAGCCTCCATCCACTTTTCAGTGCCGTTGACGATATCCGAGTCCCACACTCGGCATTTTCGCATTGACGCCGTCTCGGGTCCGTCGAAGCAGGCGCTACACGGACCCAAACGGCCTTCAAATCCTTCAGCACCCCGCGGAGTTTCCGTAGCCTTAGCTCACACCACCTCATGTAATGGCCACGCGCACTTCGAACTGGAAGACTATCCATCCGCCTATGCGCCATGCGCTTTGGTTGTCACCTTAACGGTAAAAAGCCCGAGCCAACGCCGCTTTGATCTGGCGAATTAAGGGCCAGCATTCACGGCGTCGACTTTAGACCGTTCAAGACGCTCGCGACCAACCCATCTAATGATCTCCTTCTCGAAAGCACGGAAACCGTGGAGCCGCGCGAGTCGGCATCGCATGTAGGCAGTACCGTCACAGCCGGTTTCCGACTTTTCCTCGCTCACCGATTCACGAGCCTGGTTAGAATTTTTGCTGCAGTCCAACCATCGCTCCAAACTGGTTCGAACCGGGCCCAACGGAGCCACCGGCCGCTACCGGAAGCGCACCGTTTGTACTATTCAACATATAGCCCAACGAGGCATAAGCCGTCGTACGTTTTGAGAGGAGATAGTTCAGGCGGCTGATCAAATAAGTTGCACTGGTGTCTCCAGCGCTATTTGATGTGCGTCGCAAGTATCGCAGTCCCTCACCATCCACTGACAGAGAAGGTGTAATGAAATACGTCGCACCCAAAAAGAAAATGTCCGTTTGCAAGTGGGTAAGCGCAGCCTGATTATTTCTAACCCATCCGAAACCAACCTTGCCCCCGCCAAAAGCCCAATATCCACCGACGACCGTACGTGTGCTCGTATACGCAGAACTGTTCAAAGGCGCAGATGCACCGGTTCCGCCACGAGCTGCGTCGTACGAAGCTGCTACACCAAATTGAGCGGCGTCGTAGGCGAGCATTGCGGTGTACTGGCGGCAGGCGAGCATGTCGCCGGCCACCTGTCCAGCGCAGTTGGTCGCAGACGGTCCCGCGGGACCTGCCGCATCCCGACCAAAACTGTACGTGCCTCCGACCGTAAATCCCAGATACTTCAGCATGTATCCGATCGCGTTGTCGCTGCGGGCATTGGCAAGATACGGATCCAGATTTGGCATCGAATGTACAGATGGTCCAATCACATCGAGGTTCGCCAAGGTATATAACGTCATGTTCATCTGACGACCGAGGGTTAAGACGCCGTACTTGGTGCTCAACCCAACGTTCGCCTGGCGACCGAAGAGACGACCACCATAATTTAACGCGCCCGTAGCTGGCTGAAAGCCATTCTCGAGTACGAAGAAGATCTTATTTCCCCCACCAATATCCTCCGCGCCTTTCATCCCCCAGCGAGAGGGCAACTCGCCAGTCAAAGTTGGCATTCCGATCGACGACCCGCCCTGCGCAGTCGCGTGGTTGTAGTACGAAATGCCCGTGTCGACGATGCCGTACAAAGTTACATTGCTTTGAGCCACTGCGGAATTCGCAGCGGCAAACGAGAGGCTTGCCGCGACTGCCATCAGTTTCTTCATGACCTTCCGATCTCCTTGTTTCGCATACCTTAATTATCTTTTGAGCATCGGTCTGACATCGAGAGGTTGACATTCGAGACCAGATAAAGCGCGTTTTCCACCGAGGTACTTACGCTGCTTCGCTCGACTACGGAAGGCAGCCTATAGGCCAGTGCACACGTGGTCAATTAGGGGTAATTACCCGTATCGATCGAGAGCAAGCTGACATCAACGTGGAGAAGGACTATGAATCTCTAAAAGAGCGTTAGATAGGATATTAATCCATTTTCACTACTATTTTAAGAACTTAATTCTATTTTGTCTTGAGTTATAGAAGCGAATAAATTACCTCCGGTGATACTTTCTTAGGGTTTTTCATAGGCACACGTGTGCCTTATTGAGCACTAGACTGAGTTCAAGAGGGGAGTCTGCGGATTGATGTCGGACGCTCAGATAGGTACTGGCCGTTTTGTGAGACACGGAGGACAACAAAATGAATTCTCGTCGCGAAATGCTCAAGGCATGCGCAGCAGCCGGCTTCACCGCGATTCTCCACGGCTGCGATGGCGCCTCGGCTCGGCCCTCCGAGAATACGTCACCACCATTCCCCGATATCGCAGACACGACAGGAGCGTCGGCCGAGTTGGTTCAGTTCATGAAGGGCTTCTTTACCGCGAAAAGCAACCACAACGTCGAACAGACAATGTCGTTTTTTGCGCCGAACATGATCACTTATATAGATGCCATTCTTGGCTGGGATTTAGCGGGCTTTGCTGCCGTCGAATCCTTATTTCAGAAGTACATGCCCACGTGGCCTGCTGCGGCCAGATCCTATCCAACCCGCATCATCGGCGATCTCAACTCGGGAGCCACCGTTTGTTTCACCGACACACCGGAGCTGTTCGGTGGAGAAATACGTGCCATTGGGATTATCGACTTCAGCCAGGGAAAGATTGCGCGCTGGATCGACCATTGGGATTTTAATTCGTATTCGAATCAATATGGACTTCAACGCGCCACACTGACCGGTTATCGTCAGGACCAGGTTTCGGAGTCTGCATCGACCGTGCTACTCGCGTTGGCGACGAAATTGTGCTCCGCTCTGTCATTGGGAGACGTGACGGCGGTCGCGTCTATGTTCAGCGACGACGCTGTGTTTGAGGATATGGCGCTTCGCCTGCAAATTCTCGGGCGCATCGAAATTCAACGCTACCTCTCGAGAACGATTTCGCTGCTTCCGTATGGCGCTGGCATGAGCCTGCGCCATGTCGTAGGTGGCGCGGCCGGCGGCGGTTTCGAATGGAACGGCGGCAGCATATCTGCCGTTAGAACCGGAGCAACTTCGCTCCTCCTAGACAGTAATGATCATATCTCCCGACTTACCTCTGTTTATGATGGAAGTCTTCTGTCATCTGGCACTCGGTCCACCTTGCTGGCGGCGTCCGTGGACTGAACGATGGATCCCCACAGAACACTGATTGCATACTAATCTGGATTTCTACGTCACGTGCGTCCAGGGGAGTTACATGTTATAACGGGGCGTGTTCAAGGGAGACCGAATAAAGTTGAGCGAATCACAATCGATTGGCAAACGCCCGCTACGGAGCCGCTCTGGGGTCACAATCCAGGACATTGCTCGGGAACTCAACATATCTCACACGACGGTGTCGAGAGCGCTAGCCGACAGTCCGAAAATCAGCGCGCAGACGAAACTGCGGGTGCGCAAGCTGGTCGAAGAACTTGGCTATGTACCTTCTGCTTCGGCGAGAGTTATGCGCGGAGGGCAAAGCTCACTGATCGGACTTGTCATTCCTGACCTGCAAAACGACTTCTACGCATCTGTGGCAAAAACCGTGGCAGACTCGCTCGCGGCGCGCTCGATGCAGCTCCTCTTGTGCGTCACCGATGACGATAGCGATCGTGAACTGCGCGAGCTCCGAACCCTATTAGAAGCCCGCCCCTCCGGCATTATAATCGTGCCCAGCGCGACGCCTCGCCCTGAGACGATCTCGCTTCTGAAACATGTCGAGACGGTTCAGTTGATTCGAACGAGCGAGTTGCTTTCCGCACACTCCGTCGTAATCGATGACCGTGAAGGCGTCTTTCTCGCTACAAAACATCTCGTCAGCTACGGCCACCGAAGTATTGCCTACGTTGGAGGTGACCCAGTTCTAAGTACCGGGCGCAACCGGCTTTCCGGTTTTGAGAACGCTATGCGCGAAAGTTCGCTTGAGCCGGCGGCGATTGCACTGGGCCCCCCAAGACCCGAGTTTGCGCGGCATGCCGTCACATCCATGATGGCCGCCAAAAGGAAGCCGACTGCACTCGTCTTCGGTAGCGCCGAACTCACCTTGGGCGCGCTTCAGGCACTCCATGCGCTTCGATTGCAATGGCCCCAAGACGTTTCTCTTGTCGGATATCATGATCCTGCATGGTTTGAACTGACCTCCCATGGCATCACCACTGTTCGCCTTCCTGTCCATGACATCGCCGCTACCGCCGCCAGCGTACTCCTCTCGCGCGCGACCGGTTCTGCGGGTCGAGCCCCGGATTCCGAGCAGCCTGTGAACATCGAATTTACGCCGACGCTTGCATTGCGCGGTTCGACGGCACCGTACCGCAAAGCAGAAAGCGATAACTGAGCCTTGTACTCGTTCTGTAGGAATTGTTATTCAAAAGTGTAAGCTCGGTTTTTGGATCCAGCGTAACACTACCCGCGCTGTTCGGCTTCGAGATCGCGCTTATACACTATCCGTGAAAACGAGATTAACGCGACTAAGAGCGCTAGCGGAATCAAGGCGTGCCCGTACTCGCCATGCAAAACTACCGTGAGAATCGCCGCGGACGCGACGATCGCACCTAACATGATCCCGATCAAACGAGTTTTCGCACCGGCGAGCAAAAGAGCCGCACTGAGTTCCATCGCTCCCGTAACATAATGGAACCAATCGGGAAACCCCCATCGTTGATACTCGAGAGCCACCTCCTTCGGTGAGAAAATATTCAGAGAACAAGAGATCAGGAAAAAACCGATCAAAAACCATCTTGCTACCGATTCGGTAGTAAATCGAATCTTCATATTCAACTCTGTTTATAAATGGTTGAAACATAAACCAAACGACCACGCCCCCGAAACCCATTGGATATTTCGGTGGGGAAACCGACTATCGTCAAACGCCTGTTTGGCCTTCAAATAGCAGCAGGAAATTCTCGAGAATTTGAGCCAGGCGCGTTGTCGGTTTGCGCAATAATGACAGTGCCGCGCTCCGAACTAATTCTTGCTGAGCATTTTCCGTAAGATATTCGACGGGAGATTTTCCGTCGACACGCGCCAATAATAGGCCGGGAAGCAGCGCGGCAGCTCGTGATTCAAAGCTCGTTACGGATTCCCAATGCACATGCAAAAGATAGGATCGGTACAATTCGCTAAAACTCGCCGCTAACGCCCCTCGATCTGCGGGTCGAATCACCTGTTTAAGCAGCAGATGATTAAGACAGAATGCAAGATCGAACGCTGGATCGCCGTAGTTTGCGCACTCCGCGTCAAGTAAAACGGGACCGTTAGGACCGACCAATATGTTTTTCGGACTGACGTCGCCATGCACTACTGCAAGGTGAATGTCACGCGTTCGATCGACGATCTCCAGAAGTTCCCTTGCCACGGACGGATTTACCGTTGCGGCAGCGACGAGATACGGTTCAAGGCGCAGCGAATAGAAGTTTTCGTCTGCATCGAACTCCTTTGCGAGCGACTGATCACCCGCGCTCGCAGCGTGAAGACGGCCGACCAAATCACCTACGTTCCGCGCGGTTTCGACCGAGACATGGTCATGTAGAAGTTGATGTTTCCACACTGGATGGTGTTCCGGAGCCAAGAACTCCATCAGAATCAGGCCTTTCTCACGGTCGTGGGCAAGTGCTTGTGGAACGTTGGCCGGACAATGGCTGGCGGCGAATTTGAGCCATGCCCATTCGAAAGAATTCCGGCTCAACGGAGCCTGCCAGTCAGCGACGACCTTTAACGTCGGTCTGGCACGTTTAACACATACCGACCCGCTGACAAGATCGATCTTCCAGATATCCGACGACACCCCGCCGGTCAACGGCTCATAGCGCCCTGTCTCTCCTTGGCCGAGTAAGCCTTGGCTGCGCAAGAATTCGTCGAGCAACGGTTCCTCGAATACTTCGAATGGTTGCGAAATCAAAGTCAGTCTCCTTATGCCGGCCGCGTGATTCCAACCATACCTGCAAAAGGCGCGCGGCTCTCTTCCTCGATACGCAACAACTGGTTGTACTTCGCAAGTCGATCAGAACAACGCACCGAACCGATCTTTATCTGCATAGCTGCGGAACCCACCGCCAGATCGGCAATAAACGAATCTTCAGTCTCTCCAGATCGGGCCGATACCACAGGAGCGTAGCCCGCCTTGCGCGCTGCATCTATTACCGCGAGCGCACCGCTAAGAGTTCCGTTTTGATTCACCTTGACCAGCACGCCATTTGCGCAGCCTTCGTCGATGCCTCGTGCAACCCGGATCTGGTTTGTCGTGAAGAAGTCATCGCCGATCAACCTGACTCGATCTCCCACACGACCGGTAAGTGCCGCCCACCCGGCCCAATCCTCTTCGTCAAGCGGATCTTCAATGGAAACGATAGGAAACTCGTTAATCCACGACTCGACCATCTCAATCATTTCTCCGGAACTCGCCTCGCGTCCTTCCCGTGCCAGCACGTAGGTACCCTTTTCCCTGTCATAGAGTGCAGTCGCGGCTACATCGATCGCTATGACTACATCGCGCCCGGCCTGGAGGCCGGCTTCCTCAAACGCCTCCAGCATCAACCGAAGCGCAGCCGTGCCATTGGGACAGCCAGGGCTCAAGCCGCCTTCATCGGCTAAAAGCACAGGCAAACCTCGGCATGCACAAACAGACGTTGCTGCCGCACGCACGCGGCCGACCATTTCGATCGCCTCTTCAATCGAATGCGCCCCGGCGGGGATCGCGAGAAAATCCTGCACATCCATCCCCCGCCCGGCATGGAGCCCGCCACTTAGAATGTTCACCATTGGCATGGGCATGATCGGTTCGGCAGTGTTGGAAAGCTCGGCAATGTAACGATACAGAGGCTTGCCTTGGACTTTCGCAGCCGCGCGACAAGCAGCTAGCGATGTAGCCAGAATCGCGTTCGCGCCAAGCCGCCTCAGTTGAGTAGTGCCGTCCAGTCCGACGAGGTGCCGGTCGAGGGCGGCCTGGTCGGTAACGTCCATACCTTCGAGCGATGCCGCGATCTCGGAGTTTGCGAAAGCTACTGCGCGCTTTACGCCTAAACCGGCATAGTGCGCAGGATCGCCGTCGCGGAGTTCGAACGCTTCGCTTGACCCCGTCGACGCGCCTGAAGGCACCGACGCGCGACCTCGAGTTCCATCATTCAGGTAAACATCGACTTCGACAGTCGGACGGCCGCGAGAATCAAGAATCTGACGGGCCTTCAACGAACGGATATGAGTTTTCATTTGGAAAGAACTTTGAGTGAACCTGGGGGAAACGCCTCATCACCGAACGATGGGCCGATTGCAAGCGTTGTGCGGAATTGAACCGTTGAGGACGCGAACCGCTTCTTCGGTCGCGCGCCGACGGAGTTCCTCCAAGGACGCATCCGAAGAGAAAGCGACGTGCGGGGTCAATATCGCCCCTTGCTGCTCGAGCAACGCAGCCGGTACATCTGGTTCGGTTTCCAAAACATCCAGCGCGGCCGCCGATAGATGCCCGCTGTCCAACGCATCGATGACCGCGTCCGTGTCGACCACCGCGCCACGACTTACGTTTATCAATAGTCCACCGCGCCTCATCAGTGCAAGGCGTGCGCCGTTAATCAGATGATAGGTTTCGTCCGTCAATGGTGCATGAACGATCACAATGTCGCTATGCGCCATCAATAAATCAAGATCGACGAACCTGACATCGGGACAGTCTCCGGGAGGATATGGTGTGTTGGCTAGAATCGAGCAGCCAAACGCCTTCAGTCTTCTAGCGGTGGCACGTCCGATACGTCCGAAGCCGACGATGCCGCACGTCAGCGTCGAAATCCGTCGCAACTTCGCGGACGAGGGATCCCACCGTCGATTACGCACGTCACGGTCGAGCGACACAATTCCTCGACACCACGCAAGAGCGAACCCTACTGCGTGATCTGCAACCTCCTCGACGCAATAATCTGGCACGTTCGTCACCCAGACTCCATGCTCGGTTGCCGATGCGACATCTATGTTGTCGAGACCCACTCCCAAGCGCGCGACAATTCGAAGGCCATCCGTGCTCGTTATGGCTGCCGCGGAGACCTGCGCCCAACACGTTAGAATCGCAGACGGCCGATATTCCTTCACGAGCGCTTCTACGTGTTCGGCGGAGGAAGGCGCTGCCGGTCCACTGACCAGTCTGAATCCCGCTGACTCGACGATGGCACGTTCGATCTGATCATCAGGCCATGCGTAGTCAGTAAGTAAGATAGTTGTACTCATAGAAATGTCCGCAAAGGTGCACTCAAACCTAGATACATCGTACGCGTTGTACGCCCAAACCTTCGACGGTAGCTTCGATCAGGTCACCCGACTGCAAGAACCTCTGATGATGACTTCCGAACCCCGAGGGTGAGCCAGTACATATCAGGTCGCCCGGCTCCAGCCGGGTATGCTGAGCGAGATACGCAATCTGTTCGGCTACACCAAACAACATGTCTCCTGTCCACCCGTTCTGCATTACTTCACCGTTTAGCCGCAGACTCAGGCGAAGATCTTGTGGATCGTGTACGTCCCATGAAGGAACCAACCACGGGCCCACTGGCAGCCAGCCCGGTCTAGCTTTGGACTCTATCCAATCGGTGCCCATCACTTTCGGGTCGTTTCGAAAAATCCGCTCGCGCAGTGTGATGTCGTTTACGACGCAGTAACCAGCGACGTAATCCAAGGCTTCACCCACGTCGATCTGCCATGCCGTGCGCCCAATAATCACACCGAGCTCGACCTCCCAGTCAAGCGTGCGCATCTCTCCGGGTACTTCGAGCGCCCCCCCTGAACTAGCCACGCACTGGTGCCCTTTCGAACAAACATAGGGACGACCTTCGAGAACGCGACGTTCGATCATCGCAGTGGCTTCAGCCACCCTCCGGGGCGCTCCCGGACCGCCTGGTCCGTCTTCTGCGTCGCGAGCCGCCTCCAGTATCTGATCGCGGTAGTTCCCAATCGTGCAGAAGACTTGAGCAGGGTTAGCAGGCGCGTGCATTACCATATCGGTTGCCGGCACGCCACGATTCTGGATATCGACCAATGTTCGGGTATCGCTACACAACTCACGCAAGGACTCAGAAGAAAGCGCCCATCCAGCAAAAACATCTCGTATCGACCTAAACTCGGTGGAGATTCGATGCGTCCACCACGAAAGCGCAAGCACCCGGCCATCGTGCAACAAAGCGGGGAACGCGGTACAACCTGCAATCGAAGCATTTACGAGGACGGGAGGCATGGTCAGGATTGGAAAAACCTAAATTGCTGTTGCAACCGCGTTGCTCGCGGTACGAAGCGGTTTTCGCGAGACTTCGGAAAGAGGCATCTCTTGTCGGCCGTCCGAGCTCTCCAGCAGCACTCGACCGACATACGGCTAGACATCAGATCTATTTAGATAAGGGTGACTGAATGACCACTTCCATATCGCCGATCACGTCCGACATAATTTTCACGCGGTCACCTATCGCTAATGATTCGCCGCGCGGTGCACCCACTCCGGCTGGCGAACCGGTGAACAGCAGATCGCCTGCCTCGATCCCGATCGCCCTACTTACTCCGGCAATCTGCTCCCTCAACGAATAAATCATGTCAGACGTGCTCGCGTCCTGCTTTATTGTGCCGTTGACGGAAAGTCGGAACGGAATTGCATCTCCGTTCACAAAATCCTTCGGTACGATCCAGGGCCCGACGGGTGTTGAGCGGTCCTGGCATTTTCCAAGTGAAAAATCGAATCGGAACGGCAATTGCGGATTAACCGAAGTGAAATGATCACGGGCAGTAAAGTCGATACCAAGCGTATAACCAGCGACCAGATCCATCGCATCGTCCGGTGAGACGTTACGCCCGCTTCGACCAAAAACCACGACGACTTCCGCCTCCCAGTCGAAATCACGACATCCGGGCGGCAAATGTACACTGCGGCCAGGGCCCGACAGCGCAGTAGTTGCCGGTTTAAGGAAAAAAAATGGGAAGCTTCCGGGTGCTTTTTCGAACTTGACACCCATCTCCTTGAGGTGATCTGCGTAGTTCGCACCAACACAAAAGACCTTTCGCGGATATTGGATAGGTAAGTCCAACTCAACATCGTGCTCATTCCACGCGTGCACAGAGGAAACAACGCCGGACTCGATAAGCTGCGCAATTTCTTTCAGCTTGGGAAGCGTTGCATCCCACTGCTCAAATATCCCCGCGACGGTTCGTGGAACGACGAAGCCATACGTCTCACCAATCTCATCCAGGCGCCAGAATCGTCGATTGACCTGCAAGCAGGGATATACGCTCCCACCGTGACGCACAGACGCAATAGAAAAACTCATTCTGCTCCCCCCGTAACTGGCTTGCCGTCCGCAGTAAACCGATCACCAAATTCGAACATATCGTCATGCTGGAAGTCGGGATAGTATTGAATCTCCCACCAGTTACTATCGCGGTCCTCAAGGTAGAACGAGTACACACCGTGGCGATGCTCAGGCGACATCATCTCCTTGATCCCATACTTGTCCTTTTGGTCGAGTGCAGCCCGGTAGGCGTCGTTCACTTCCGCTTCCGAGGTTACATCAAGGCCCCAATGATTGTGGAGGTGGCAAGGTCTCGACTTGTCGCCAGCCTGGATGCATACCACATGGAACTTTAGACCGCATCGGAACGCCATCGAAGTAGTGCCGTGCTGGACACACTCCAATCCGAGAAAGTCCTCATAAAAGCGTCGAGTAGCCGCCATGTCCGCGCACTCGAGCGTTCCATGCGATAGCACGTACGGTTTAACCGCCGAGTTGCGCGTCGACGTCTCGACCACACCGTCGTCGATGTATTTTCTGATCTCGCTCATACCATCTTCTCCTGTTCTCTGTTCGTCTCTGACGCCAGTTCCCGCGCAGACAGGAACTCATCTGCAAAAAACTCTTCCTTATGAAGTCGACAAAGCGACGTGAACTCGTCGCGCGCAGCTTCAACCATCAGGGGAGATCCGCACGCATAGACCTGATAGCCGGACAAGTCGGGGTAGTCCTGCAAAACTGCCCGATGGACGAACCCTCTTCGCCCTCGCCATTCGGTTACTTCCTTAGGCGCTGACAAGACTGGAATAAAACGGAAATTCTCGAACTCTCTCTCCCATTCTCGTACCAGTTCATACAGATACAGATCTTCGAGGGTTTTCCCCCCCCAATAGAAATCGATAGGGCGCGATCGATTTATACCGAGTTCAAATGCCTTGGTCAGCATCGCCTTCAAAGGTGCGAAGCCGGTTCCCGTCGCCAACACAATGACTGGCTTATTCGAATCTTCTCGCAGGAAGAACGTGCCGAGCGGTCCCTCGATCTTCAGAAGATCCCGGACCCTCATCTTCTCGAACACCCAGTCTGTAAAAACTCCGTTGGGGTGATGTCTGATGTGGAGATCGAACTCCGCGCCACCTTCGACCTTCGGAGCTGTGGCAATCGAATAGGAGCGACGACGGCCGTCGGGAAGAAAGACCTCGATATACTGGCCGGCCAGATACAACAGGTTTTCGTTCATCGGCAGACGCAAACTGACTACCGCCACATCGGGGGCCGGATACTCGACCTTCGTTACGCGCGCAGGGGTAACGCGCGAACGCACGCCCGCCAGGCCCTTTAGTTCTTGCGCGTCGATCACGAGATCGCTTTGCGCGATGGCCTGACACATCATCGCGTAACCCTCACGGCGCTCGTTCTCGCCAAGGTACGCCTGTGACGAGCCACCGTGATCTACGCTACCTTCCAGAACCCGACATTTGCACGTACCGCAAATCCCGGAACGACAACTATAAGGTAACGCCAGCCCCGCCTCCAGACCAGCCGCGAGTATGCTTTGCCCCGGCTTCGCGTCGAACGTCTTTCCACCTAAAGACAGATTGATTTTATGCATCATTAGTCTGTGCCTCAAAAAGCCCCGGTGCGATGTGTATCTGTACCGATTGGCTTCAAACTGAACATCGCGTCACGCGCCAACCATCGCTAACTGTTTCATGCTTTCTAACTAAAGCGACCCTTCCGTGCCGTAATACCCACTCCGGGTCCACCTTTGCGCGACTCCTTGCGCATGATTCGGCGGTACGCAGCGTTATCAGACCAGTCCGCCAGAGTTTCAATTTATCGCTCATGCACACGTGTGCCTATCGGGGTTTGTACCACCAAAAACCGCAAGTTATGGAGCCCAATGCCGAGTCGCGAACTCAACGTTGTCCAAGTCTGCGCGAAGGCCGTCCCGCAGTACAACGGTCTCCAACATACAAGAACGATCGTCGGGAAAAATCATCGGATGATTCATCCGAAGCAGTTTATTGCGAAAGATTATTCCGGATACATTGATCAGTTATACTAACCGATATCTGGATGCGGCCTGATTCTGATCGTGCTCACCTACTCCGCGTCCGGTTGTAACGCAGGATGTGCGCGACGGAAGGCGTCAATCTCGTTGCAGTGACCTTCGATGCGGTGCAAGGTCGGATATCGAGCCACATCAACTCCGAACCGGCGTGCGTTAAATAACTGCGGAATCAGATAGCAATCCGCCAAGGTCGGTTCGCTACCGAAGCAAAAGGGGGTGCCATCAGTCGCCTTTTCAAGTTGAACTTCCAGAGCTGACAGACCCGTCTCGATCCAGTGCCTCGCCCATGCTTCCCGGGTTTCGCCGGAAACACCTAGCGTCTCGGTCAGGTACTTGAGCACACGGAGGTTGTTGATCGGATGAATTTCACACGCAATATATTGTCCGAACTGACGAACCTGAGCCCTCCCAATTTCTTCGGCTGGCAGCAATGGCGGATCGGGATAACGCTCCTCCAGATACTCGAGAATTGCAAACGACTGTGAAACACAGAGTGCACCATCCTGTAAAACGGGCACGAGTTGTTGTGGGTTCAGAGACGAAAAGCTGGCGCTAAATTGCTCGCCACCATTGCGATTTAGATGAACTGGAACATAATCGTAGGGCAAGCGCTTCAGATTGCATGCGATGCGCACTCGATACGACGACGAACTGCGAAAATAATTAATTAGTCTCACGATAGACCGCCTTCTTTAAGAAGCTAAAGCGCAACATAGCTCCATCTTCACTATCAGCCGATTTCAGGCACCTCGACGAATACATCGCCATCCACCACTTTTATCGGATATGTCCGGACGTCCTCGGTCAGTGGTTCGCACGTCGCCCGGCCAGTCCTGACATCGAAACGCCCCTGGTGCAAAGGACACTCGATCTCATGCCCCTCAAGAAAGCCGTCGGAGAGCCTGGCGTGACCATGTGTGCAGAAAATGTGAGTCGCGTAAACCTCTTCGCCGACACGGCAAACTGCAAGTTCGAGATCACCGATTTTGGCTGCGGTTACGTCATCGGACGGCAGAGACTCCAATGGCGCAACCTTAATCCAGTTTGATTGCATGCCGTTCCCTCAGATCGGATAAATAATAGAGTTAGGAATCATCTCACTATCGAATACGCACAAGCGCGACTCAAATCTCAGGCCGGCAGTCGTTCGTTTAACAACGTCAATGTAGCGGCCGACGTTGTACGGTGTCGTCAAGCCGTCCGGTTTAGTTCGAAACACGGCGTAGCTTGCTTGAGATTCAATTACGTCGGCATCGATTCGCGTCACACGTGGAATGCCAACCAGATGCCGCTGATAATACGGATCGTGGAAGATCGTCTCGGTCGCTCCAAATACTCTGTCTTTCAACATCCCGCGACTCTCGAAAGCGAGCGTGGCAAGTGGAAGTCCACGTTCGAAATTCTCTCGAGGCTGAAGCTTGTACGAACATGTCTCGGTGAAGAAGTCCGGCCACTTGTGCCACTCGCCTTCGTCCAACGTCGCACAATAATCGGCGTACAAGGCGAGAAGTTCCGTCCATGTCTCAAAGTCAAGCATAGTCAGATCTCCATGACGCGGCGCCAGTAAGCGTACATCCCGCGAATAAGGGTCTCGGTGACCATATGGTCCGCATCAGCGACGTCACGCCCGCCAAGTTCTGCGATAACCGCCTGGTCCGAGATCTGCTCAAAACTGTCCTGCGCAAACTCGATCACCTCTCCGTCATCAGCCGACACAAAACCTGCTGGACCGAACAAATTCGCCTGTCGGAGACGCCGCTGCGTCATTTCCGGGGTGTCATCCTCGAAGCCGAAATGCGTCCATACAAACTCGAACGAATCCGTTCCGGTAGGTTGAATGTGTCTCGTGGAAAGTGAATTGACCTGCTGCTGGATAATGACGCTAGGGAACAGCGTAATCATGACCGCGGTGGGCCCGTTCCACCAGGGTTCGTAGACGACGTCAAGAAGCCTGTCGTCGTTGAGCGTCATCCCTTCCTTGAAACTGGTGACACCACTCGTAACATCGGCCTTTCCGCCACCGCCCCGGGTTGAAATCATTGCTGCATGACGTGCATGACTATCCATCTTCATTTCAGACTTGTTGTCAGCCCGCCAAAGTCCAAATGTCACAAACCACGTATGAAGGAGGCCTGGGTGATAGGGGTCCTTGATATTCTCCTGCATGAGTTTCCAGTTTCCGGGTATCCTTTGCCGGTTATACCCGAGCACCACCAGTTTTCGACCGTCGAATAGCCGGTCGAAGTATTTGAGAATTACTGGCCCCAGGTACTCTTCAAGCGGAACGGTATCGTGGTCGAACGAAGCGAAAATAACTCCGTTTCGAACAGACACTTTAAGCTTTGTCAGAGAGTGTTGCTTCGGATCGAAGTCAGCCGGCATTCCCCCATTAACTTTCCCATCCTGTTTGACCCCGCGACGAAACGGCACACCCGTCAGATTGCCCTTCAAATCGTAGTTCCATTGATGATACGGGCAGGTAAAATCCTTCCGATTTCCAAACTTTTCCCGGCAAAATCGTACTCCCCGATGGGCACAAACGTTCTCCACTACATGAATCTCACCGTCCGTCGAGCGCGTTGCTATCACCGAGCGTTCACCAACGACCGTCCGTTTGAAATCACCCGGACTCGGTATCTCTGCTTCAAGTCCGATGTAACACCAATGCGCCGAATAGAATAGCCGTTCGAGCTCCCGGCGATAAATGTTCTCATCCGAGTACACCCAAAACGGGATCCTGCTTGACCCGTCGTCGCGCCATTCGGGCTGTGATGGTGCCAGTGCAATCTTTTCCATCTCAGTCTCCACTTGATATCCCCATATATGCATGAGCGTTCCGACCAGCTTTAGCGATGCGCCGCGTCGATCAGCAAACGACGTGTCGATGCAGGCAGACGCTTACTGTCATAGGTAGTCGTTAGCCGATCGATATGGCCATTCGCGTCAAGCTCGATAACGGAGATGCCAGATCTCACGTTACTGGCATGCGACGCCCGCCATTCGTAGCCACCGCCCAGGGCGCCACCCAGGACGTGCCGGACGCATGCATCCTTTCCAAACGGAGCAATTTCCCAGATACGAGAGATGTAAGCGCCGATAGCCCGGCGGCCAGTAATGAGGGTACGCGACGCCATGTCTTCGTAGCGGGCATCGAAGGAAAAGAGTGTTGCAACTTTTTCCGAATCCCCGCTTGAGACTGCGTGATGCAGCTGATTCACCACGTCCGAGATAGCGAGATCGAGTCTCCCGTCTGGCCGTTCACCCGCGAAGGTTCCCGGATAATGGTCTTCCGGACATTGCATCTGATCACGAAGGACGGGATCGAAGTCTGCACTGTCCCAATAGTCCACCCACCGGGTAACTTTGCCGTTTGCGAAATCGACCGCCGCAATAGCCTGAATCTCGCTCCCGAACAGTTCGGGTGTATCCGACAAAACGACTACTGCACTATTGTGGTCGCCGATCAAACGCAACGGATAAGATCGGCCCACTCCCCAAGATGGCATGTAATTGGCGAGAACGCCGCGCAGCGACTCATAGTCGTTGAACTGCCATCCCAGAATCGCGTCGGTGTAGGTGAGCAGTTCTTTGGAAAACTCACCCATAAAGGCATCGACGTCATGGCTATTTTTGGCGGCGAAGTAACGCTGTAACTGCACGATCAGTCCCTGCGATGCGTGCGACGTGTCGAGATCAGGTTGAGGATACGGTGCAGAGCGATTCATACCGCCGTCTCTGTCGAAGTGTACGTTTGACATTTTTATCCCGTGTTGATGGAATAACTGGAAAGAAGTCTTCGGGCGATGCAACCTATTCTGGCCACACGTCTCGTTTATCGGATACCGTTAGCGTGACCAGCTACTCGCTTCGCTTAATCGTCGACGCGCACCTGAATCTGCCCCAACTTCTCGATCGCGGCAGTCATTAGATCGCCTCGGACTACCGGACCGACGCCCGCCGGCGTGCCCGTCATGATCAGGTCACCGGGTTCAAGCGCATCGAATTGCGACAAATGAGCGATCGACTCTGCGACCGACCAGATGAGTTGAGAGACGTTCGAGAGCTGTTTTACCTGCCCATTCACGGCGAGCTTGATAGACGCGTCGTCAATTGGACGGCCTTCTGCGCGATGAATCGGGCCGATGGGTGCGGACTTCGAAAACGATTTACCGAACTCCCATGGCCGGCCTTTCTCGCGGGCCTCCAGTTGAAGGTCGCGACGGGTCATATCGAGCCCGACGGCGTAGCCGAAGACGTGTTCGTTTGCATCCGCAGAATCTATGTCGCTCCCCCCTTTTCGGATAGCAACCACCAGTTCGACTTCATAATGGAAATTTTGCGTTTTTGAAGGGTAAGGGATCGAAATCTCACCCTTGCCGGCCTGAACGATTGCGTTAGCTGGCTTCATGAAGAAAAAAGGTGGATCTCTCTCAGGATCCTTTCCCATTTCTCGAGCATGTTCTGCATAATTTCGACCAATGCAGAAAATTCGGTTAATGGGGAATCGGGCCTCTTCACTTGCGACAGCAAGCGAATAAACCGCCGGCGGGGGAAAAATGAACGCCATGTCACCACCTGTGTCTTAAGAAAGTTTTTCTTCGCGCCACAGCCCGAGCACACGCTGGACTGGACGATCCGAAAAGCTGAACAGAATCGCATCGCTAGACGCGCGGAATTGATGAACAGACCACGACGGGACCACCAGTACGTCGCCTCTGGAGAAGCTGAACTTCTGTTCGCCAATTAGAGCGGTTCCTTCGCCTTCGAGACATACAAAAACCGCGCTGTCGGTACTCCTGTACGGGCGGGCCTCGAAGCCCGACCTGAGTCGTCGCACAAAAGCACCGATGGTCGGCATGGGCGACGCCCCGGTGGACGGATTCACAAACCGGAATGCATGACCATGCCACGGGTCGATCGCGCTGCCATCAAGCTCAAGAAGCGCAGTGCGTGTTTGACTATAGGGATATACGAACACGGGCGTTGGGTCTGACGAGCTCTGGAAGAAGTCCAGCGGCACCATGTTTTTCCCGTATCGGCGGAGTGCTTCTCCCTCGGCCCTTTCTTCGATCTGCGTTTGCACGGTGGCCTTCTCGGCGAAACCTGCATCGAGAGACTGGACCAGCGGAATATCCAACCCGTCGAGCCATACGACTGGTTCATCGCCCGTATTTCCGTGGTCGTGCCACGTCATCGCAGGGGTAATGATGAAATCCCCGCGTTTCATCGTTGTGCGCTCACCATTCACAGCTGTGTATGCCCCCTCTCCATCCAGGACGAGACGTAACGCGGATTGTGAATGTCGATGGGCCGGAGCAACCTCGCCTGGCAGGATGAGTTGAAAGCCTGCATATAAACTTTGGGTGATGCGCGAATGTCCACGTACTCCGGGGTTCTCCAGGATCAAAACGCGCCTTTCAGCCTCCGAGGCAGAAATCAGGCTTCCCGAGCGGAGAATAATATTCCGCAGAGCGCTGTAGTTCCAGATTGCCGGAACGATACTGGGGCGCGGATGAGCAGGCACGAGCGAGTGCAGCACTTCCCAAAGCGGCGTCAAATTTTTTTCACCGATCACTGAATAATATCTAGTGCGATCGTCGTCGTTCGACGATAAGACTGTCATTTTTTGCTCCGTTCGGTTTGGATTGGTCAGACGCCGCTCGGATAGAACGCGTCGGCGTAGATATGTTCCCGTTTGACTCCCTTACTGGCGAGCACCAAGGTCGCGGCGTCCACCATCAACGGCGAGCCTGCGACATACGCGTGCCAGCCATCCATCGTGACCCAGTCCTCCTCCAGTGCTTTGGTAACAACTCCCGTTCGCCACTGACTCTCTGCCGAACCTGAAGCAACCACGATATGTACGTGAAGATCGGCGTGCAGACGCTGAAGCTCCTGCAACCACTCAACACCATAAATGTCGTTCGATGCACGAACGCCGAAATAAACGTGGACGGGGTTTCCCATTCCCTCTGCAATCACGCCCCGTATCACCGACAGAACCGGTGCAAGCCCCGTCCCTCCCGCAATACATACGATCGGGCTCTTGTGACTGCGGCGAAGATAGGCAGTTCCGAGCGGACCACTCACCCGGACCATATCGCCCTCCTTCAAGTCCCGCGCGATGTAGGAAGTCACACGGCCATCAGGGATAAGACGAATGTGAAATTCGAGTTCGCCTTGCCCGTGTGTGCAAGCCATCGAATACGGACGGATGTGTTCTGGCGTGAACTGCAGGGTCGCGTACTGCCCAGGAGAGAATTCCAGTGGCTTTCCTAGGGCTAGGCGTACCTGCTTGATATCGTGAGTCAGGTTTTTGAGTTCAAGAACCCTTGCTTTGATGACTCGTGCGGGGTGCACGACAATTTCGTCGGATTCGGGAATCTCGATAGCGCAACTCTCTACGAGCGTCGTTTGGCAAGCCAGCACCGAGCGCCCCTCGTTCATAGGCGACACAGAACGCTCGGGCCCGCTCTCGTGCACGTGTCCTGCCACGATCTTGCAGCGACATGTACCGCACCTTCCGGCCATGCAGCTGTACGAAATCGGGATTTCATTGTTGCGAAGCACGTCGAGCAGGTTTGCACCCGCTTGAACTTGCAGCGTTCGCTGTAACGGCAAGATGGCAAGTTCCATGGCTTGCTTGGTCTCCAAAATTTTCGACTAGTGTTCCTATCTTGATCGATTTGTTACTATTGATAAATAGAAGTTTGTGAATGTTTCACATCACTCAAATTAATAAAGGTGCCACATGGAGCTTTGGGATGTCGACTTGAACTTGCTGGTTGTCTTCAATGAACTACTGCACCGGCGTCGAGTTTCAGCCGTTGCTAGCGCTCTCGGAATCTCGCAGCCTGCAGTCAGCAATTCGCTTCACCGCCTGAGAAATCTTCTAGGAGATGAGTTGTTCTTGCGGACTGCTAAAGGTATGGTGCCAACCCCACTTGCAGAGCGGCTCGCCGAGCCGATCGGTTATGCTCTTGGGGCAATACACAGCTCTCTCAACGAGAAATCGAGTTTCGATCCTGCCACAAGTACTCGAAACTTCACTGTCGCAATGAGTGACATCGGAGAGATATATTTTCTTCCGGCGCTGATGGAGATCCTCGCGCGAATCGCGCCAGATGTGACGATAAGCACGGTGTGGAACGCGAGCGTTAACCTTCGAGAAGAAATGGAAAGCGGTAATGTGGATCTGGCCATCGGATTTGTGCCAGACCTCAAAACGGGATTTTTTCAGCGCCGACTATTCAAGCAACGTTATGTTTGTCTGTTTCGACGTGGCCATCCCCTCGTTGATGGCGGACTATCGTTGAAAGCATTTCGCGCCGCTCAACACATCGTTGTTGTGGCAGATGGAACCGGCCACAGCGCTGTTGATGAAGTGATACAGCGCTCTGGCGTTGAAAGAAACGTGCTCCTGCGTGTGCCGCACTTTGTTGCAGTCGGACACATTCTTCAGACTACCGACCTGATCGCCGTTGTTCCCGCGGCGTATGCGGAACGCACACTACAACCATTTGGCCTGGAGGCGTCACCCTGTCCAATCAAGATACCGGACATTGTCATCAACGTTCTTTGGCACGCAAAAAACCATCGCGAGCCCGGCAATCAATGGATACGGCAAATGATATTCGATAGTTTTTCTGACCTACCATCAGGTTTAGTCGGTAAAGCGCCTAGAGCATGAACTTAGCAGTTAGCAATCTGAAGCTTATACTTTTGGTCCAGAAACCGAATGCAGAACGAACGCTTCGACTCGATGAATCGTGTTTGAGTACGGCTACACAACGGCAAGTCGTTTGAGACCAGAATTGTTGGTCTCGTTGGCCTTGACGTCGTGCAAATAAATAAAAAACTCTCTGATATAGTCTGGACAGGATCCGCGAGGCGCCTGTTCAGCTACGCCGCGAGAAGCGCTTTCGGTCCGAACAGTTATCTTAGTTTGAAGAGACGCCCGGCGTTGTCGCGTCCGATCTTCTGACGATCGTTTTCGCCGATCTCGGCCGCGTCGAACCATAGACTAGCCTCTTCCATCGCTTCAAAAGGATAGTCCGTGGAAAATAAAACACGATCGCTACCAACTTCTTCCATTGCGTTGCGCAGTGCGATCGTACGGAAGTTTCCGCTCGTGGTGACATAGAAATGCTGGCGAAAATAGTCAATGAACGGGCGTTTTGCGGGTACATCCAGCGGATTCTTTCCGTTCGCAGAAGCCCAATGCGATGTTCGCCAGATGTTGTTTTGTACTAACTCACCGAGATGTCCGAGAATGATGGTTAGTCTTGGGAACCTATCGAACAGGCCGCTTCCAATCAGCCGCAATGCGTGTACACCCGTCTCAGGTGAAAAGGCCCACGCCGGCCCCAACAACCACGGGTGACCGTCATAGATCTTTTGCTGGCTGACCAGCGGATTGCGTGGGTGCAGGTAGAAGGGAACATCTAGTCGAGATACGGTTTCCCAGAAAGGCACGTACTGAGGAAGGTCGTAGTAAGTTGCATCATCTTCGCTACCGATATGCGAGAACCCATTTACAAGCGCGCCGAGGAAGCCCAAATCCTGCACCGCGCGTTCCAGCTCGCGGGCGGCCGCTTCCGGGTCTTGCATCGGCAGCGCGGCGAATGCGCCAAACCTGTCAGGTCGCCGTGCAACCTGTTCTGCAACAAGGTCGTTCGCTCGTTGCGCAACGTCGATCGCCCGTGCCGTGTCTGGAATCGCTTGCACCGCCGGCGCATTCAGCGACAGGATTGTGTACTCGATACCGCAAGCGTCCATGCGCTGTAGACGCTCTTCCTCAAGGTCCATCAACTGTCGGCGCTTCTCCGGCCAAACTTCGGGAACAAAGTACCGCTGTGAGTCGCCGATGGTGTCGGGAAAGGCGAAGTGTTCTTCGAGAGCGATTTTGCCTTGCATAGTGTCTCCTTGGATTCGTCCGGACAGAAAGAAAGCTGGCCTTGGAGCCGAGCCCCTGAAGCGCGCAGCGTGCGTTGCGGGCTAGACGCATCAGAGGTACGCTGCGACACGAAGAATAAAGGATAGAGGCGTAACACCCGCGAGTTAAATTTCCCGCCTGAATGCGTGCATTCATGCCATCAATGGCCAAGCGACACGACTACGAGCAATCATGACAAACCGCGGCATCAGCACATCGTTGCGCAATACCGATTTAAACCTCCTGCTGGTTTTTGATGCGCTTTACCGCAGCAAGAGCACCACGCGCGCGGCTGACGAACTGCATCTCACGCAGCCATCGGTCAGCAACGCGTTGAAGCGCTTGCGAGCGTTGTTTGATGATGAATTGTTCGTGAGTACCCGGGAAGGCATGTTGCCGACGACAAGGGCAACGGAAATCGCATCCCTAGTGACGCAAGGACTCGGCTCGTTCCGGTTGGCGCTGCAAGCGCATCGACCGTTCGAACCTGCGTCGGCCACACGGACCTTTCATCTTTACGTCAGCGATCTGGCTCAGGCGATCTTCCTGCCACCTCTGGCCGCCAAGGTCCACGGCGCGGCCCCAGGCGTCAGAATAGTGACTGTCGATCCTCAACTCAATGAGGCGCAGCAGATGATGACCCACGGGCGGATTGACCTGGCGATAGGGATGTTTAGCGGAATAGGCAGTGAATTTCACCAACAGCGCCTCTTCGACGAAAAGTATGTCGTATTGTTCCGGAGTGATCATCCATCAATAAAAGGCTCGCTGACGCCGGCACAGTTCCTTGAGGCTGATCATCTCATCTACACCCCGACAGCCGGCAGCCACGCTAGGTTCGAAGCCGCTATGGACGTCATTTTCGAACAACATGGGATCACCAGAAGTGTCGTTATGCAAGTAGCTCACTCTGGTGGCCTTGATCGGATCATCGCAGCGAGCAATATGATCGCTTGCGTTCCGAGTCGCCTCGCTCAGGTACTTTCATGCAGAGAGGATGTCAAAACATGTGCGTTGCCATTCGATTTCCAATCGATGGACATCGTTCAAATTTGGCACGGTCAGTTCCATCGCGATGATGGTCATCAGTGGCTCCGCGCGCTCGTTTACGAACTTTTTCACGACAGGCGATGCGACATTTCACCTTAATTCGCGATCGTTCGATCACATATTCACACGCGTTACTGCATTGCGCTCGTGACGTCTGATTTATGTGAAATCGGTGTAGTCCGAGTCTGTAGCGTGACTCGAATGTTCACGCCCACGTCCGCCCTGCAGCAATAGTAGATTTGCAGCTCGTTTGCGCACGCAAAACCCCAGTCTTCGCCCACGAACTTGAGTGTGCAAATGACCTCTGGGCGTGTGCAGTAGGAAGCAAAATGTCGATTTCCACCGAAATCTAATAGTCATTGAAATGCATCATGGCCGCCCAACGTCGTGAGGGGCCTAGGTTACCGTTGACTCGCGGCGTTCAACCCACCGTACGAAAGGCAGAAATTATCTAGAAGTCGGCCCTGAACAATTCGCTTCTCGTTGCATCGGCGTCACGCCGCTACGTCGGCAGAAATGCAGGATTTGAGCAAAGCAGCGAAAACGAAGGCGCAAAAGCGTCGCAGTTTTCTCAGGATCATCCGGAGCTTGCCAAGACGGTGACTCATGTAACTCCCACGCGCACACTCGTCTCACCGCGCTTCAAGCATACATGCTGACGCTTATGACAGTGTGTCTCGCCATGTTGCAACGAAGCGATCCGAGTTGGCAGGCGTCGACTAGCCGCTGTCGGTTACAACGGGATCACCAAACGAAGCTAGCCGATGAGTGGAATCGGTCCGAACTTCGAGAGACAAAAAACGACCACCCATCGCTGTCATTCGCATCGCCGATTCCGTGGCCGATCGCCGCCGGTCAATCCAGGAGCTGAAACGCAGGAGGCGACCGTATCAATCCGGCAGTAAATTGAGCTTAGCAACGCTTAGCGCCAGCCATTTCACGCCTTGAGTTTTAAAGTTGACTTGGGCCTTATAGTCGTCTTTACCATGACCTTCAACTGCAAGCACCTCGCCAGGTCCGAACTTCAAGTGGAAAACATTCTGACCGGGCTCGAATCTTTGTGGTGTGTTATGGGAGACCTCCGGATCAACCCGTTCAACATAGGTGCCGAAAGAATTCGCATCGAGACCGTCCGCCAGACGATGAACCATGGCTTCAAGTGCTTCTAACCTCACGGCCGTTTCGGCCTCCTCCGGAACGACAGGCTTCACAGCAATTTTGAAAGTGGTTGGGATTGCGCTAGTTGGGTTCTGAAGAACTTCGTTGATCGCCTTGGTGAGGCTGAGCCGAAGCTCGTTGCCCCAATCAGGATGATCCTTGTCGTACACAAGAACACGAATCGATCTAAGATCAAAGGGCACGTCGTCGATGGACTTTGAGATCAGGATTACGGGCTTGGAAATGGCGTGAGCCAACCCGAGCTCATAAAAGACATTAGGATTCCAGTCCGTCAGTTCGGCAATGAGAAGCTTTGCTTCCCGAATCCCCTGCCATATGTCATCGACGATAGTCGTTGGGCGATACAAGCTGTCGCCGCGAATCGCGTACAGACCACACTCTTCTAGTGCCGGTTTAACAATGTGAGTGAAGTATGTATCGAACGGCTCCCCAAGGGCGAAGGTAAGCGCGCAGAAACGGACGTCTGGAACTGTTTGATCTGAGCGCGCAGGCTATGTCCACTGTTTCGAATCAGTGGACACCTTTCATGACAGAAGAGCACTCAGAAACGACCGGGTTGAAGGTCGTCAACGTTGGTCGGGACGGCAAGCGCAGATATGATCGGCGAACCAAACAGAAGTTGGTGGAAGCGTGTCTTGAGCCGGGCGCTTCGGTCGCCGGACTCGCACTCAAGCATGGAGTCAACGCCAACTTGCTGCACAAGTGGATCAAGCTGCATCAGCAGCGACTGGCTGGCACGTCCCTAAAGCCGGCGCCGACTGGCACAGCTTTCGTTCCGGTAGTCGAAGTCGAAAGTCACGAAGCGGTGGTTGCGCCCGCATCCACGAAGGCACACCGCCGCACCCCCGCAGCAAGGACATCGTCGCCTACTTCGGCGCGGTTGATGGTACAGATGCCCAACGGCGTCACACTCCGGTTCGAATGCACCGACAATGACGCGCCGTTGCTATCGGCCATGATCGAGACGCTTGGACGGTGCGATGTTCCGCCTGGACGATGAACTGAAAGTCTATGTGCATCGTGACGCCGTTGACTTCCGCAAGAGCATCAACGGTCTCGCAGCCATCGTCGAGCAGTCAATGAAGCTCGATCCATTCGCGCGTGCGGTTTATGTGTTCAGCAATCAGCGGCGTGACCGCATCAAGATGCTGCTGTGGGACCGTAACGGCTTCTGGCTTCTCATGAAACGCCTCGAGCAGGACCGCTTCGTATGGCCGCGCAAGGAAGCGGCGCTCATGCTGCGAACAGAGCAACTTCACTGGCTACTGGAGGGCATCGACATCGAAGCGATGCGCGCGCATCCGAGGCGTTATTATCAGCGCGTGACCTGAAACGAGAACCGGCATCGCTGGTCTAATTCAGCGATGCCGCCATCATCCTCTTCTTCTACCGACGAACTGCAGGCGCTGCGCGCAGAACTCGCTGCCATGAAGGGCGAGTTGCGTGTGGTGACAGTCGAACGCGATTTGTTGCGCGAGAGACTGAAGGCCTATCAGCGGCAGTTGTTTGCTTCCAGGAGCGAAGTGCGCGGTGCTGAGCAACGCGACCTCTTCCTGAACGAAGCAGAAGCGCTCGCAACGGGATGCGAGCCGGCGCAACAGGCCGAAACTGAACAAAGCGTCGAAGTCGGCGCGCATGAACGTAGGAAGCGTGGGCGCAAACCGTTAGACCCGATGCTGCCTCGCGAGGTCGTGCGCCATGAGTTGCCCGAATCAGAACGCGTCTGCGCACACGATGGCCACGCACTGGTCGAGATCGGCGCCGAGATCAGCGAGCAACTCGATATCGTGCCGCAGCAGGTTCGCGTCATTCAGCACCAGCGAATCAAATACGCATGCCCTTGCTGTGACCTTGGCATCAAGGTGACTCCGGCACCTTCGCGCATCATCCCGAAGGGCTTACTCACTGAATCAGCGCTTGCATGGGTGGTTGTGAGTAAGTTTGCTGACGCGCTGCCGCTGTACCGGATCGCCGCGTTGCTGCACCGTTTCGGTGGCGATCTCTCACGCGGCACGCTGGCAGCAAGCGTAGTGCGCGTCGGCATGGCAGTGCAGCCGCTGATCAACTTGATGCGCGACCACCTGCTCGAGGCCGACATCGTCTACGGCGATGAAACGACGGTGCAGGTACTAAAAGAGCCGGGCCGTGCTGCACAACGCAAGAGCTACATGTGGGCGCAGATGAACGGTACCGGACCACCAGTGCGAATGTTCAGCTACAGTCCCACGCGCAGCGCGGCGCAGGCCGCCGTGCTCTATGCAGGCATCAAACCCGGAGCGGTATTGATGAGCGACGGCTACGAGCCGTACAACGAAATCGCCCGAACAAACCAGCTGGTGCACCTCGGATGTTGGGCGCACGCGCGACGTTACCTGATTGAGGCGGAAGAGGACCTCCCAAAGGTACAGCGCGGCGGCAATCATCCAGTGAGCGAATTCATTCGCCTGATCGGCCAGTTGTTTGCCGTTGAGGCACGATCCGAACACATGACGCCGGAGCAGCGCCAGCAACTCAGGCAGGCCAGAAGTCAGCCAGCTCTTGATCAGATCGAGGCGCTGCTATCGCGTCATCTGAACACGGTGTTGCCGCAAAGCGGGTTCGGCAAAGCGCTTCAATATCTGCGAGGCCAATGGCCCAAGCTGGTTCGCTACGTCGGCAACGGAGCATGGCCCATCTCGAACAACCCGTGTGAGAACGCGATCAGACCGTTTACAGTCGGACGCCGGAACTGGCTCTTTAGTGACAGCGTCGCCGGCGCAAACGCCGCCGCCAACCTGTATTCGCTCGTGCAAACCTGCAAAGCCAACAGCATTGAGCCGTACCAATACCTGATCGCGTTGTTCAAAGGTCTTCCGCACGCGCACACCGCCGACGACTACGAGGCTTTGCTGCCTTGGCGACTGATCCAACCATAGCCTGACGTATGTCGCATCGCAATGCGCAAGAGACGCCGTCTAATGCGCGCTTACGGGCGAAGTCACAAAGCTGGTATCGACGGTGGAGGTTGCCGGCATAAAGACTTCGTGGAGAGGCCTGACGTTGAAGGCAGCCGCACTTTGAAAGGCGCGGTCAGCGGAAAGACGACTTGTACCCCATTTTAGCAGTCCAACGTGGTGAACCGCGACTCAGGTAATAGACGTGATGCCCGACGAATGTAGGAAACCAGTCTTCCAACACCCATCGCAGACGCCCTGCACGCACATGCTCCTCGACAAGGTCCTGGGGCACGTAGGCGAGCCCAAAGCCGGCAAGCGATGCGTCGACCATCTGATACACGTTGTTGAAGGTAAGCTGCCCTTCAACCCAAACCTGCAAATCCCGCCGTCCCTTACGCAGTTCCCAAGGAAGCAGAGCGTTCCGTGTCGGCAACCTCAGATTGATGCAGGTATGCAGCGTGAGCTCCTACGGTGTCTTCGCAGGCGGCCTTGCTTTCAGATATGACGGCGAGGCCACAATCGCCATCGTCATATCGGGCGCAATACGCACCGCGACCATGTCTTTGGCGACCTGGTCGCCGAGCCGCACGCCGATGTCAAATCGATCCGCAACGATATCAGCTAATCCGTAGTCATTCACCAACTCAATGTGCAGTTCAGGATACTGGCGCAGCAGCGGCTGCAACCGGGGCCAGACGTACGCGTTCGCTGCGTAGTCCGTGGTCGTGATCCTCACCGTCCCCGCCGGCCGATTCGTCATCGCGCGCAACGAGTCCACTTCAGCCTCGATTTCTTCAAAGCGAGGCCCGATGGCCAAAAGGAGCCGCTCGCCGGCGTCAGTCGGTGAAACGCTACGGGTAGTGCGCGTCAACAACTGCAAGCCCATCCGCTTTTCGGGAGCGGCCACAGTACGGCTCAATGCTGACTGCGAGACGCCCAACTGCGCCGCCGCACGCGTGAAGCTGCGCTCCCGAGCGACCATCATAAAAGCGACCAGATCGTTGAAATCTTCCTTCAATTCATGCTCCCGCGCATAAGGCCATGCCGATATTGCCACCTAGTCGCATCAATGACCAGCAGGTAGATTAGTCTCAGGTGGCATATGCCTTCAATACATAGACAAGGAACGACCATGGAACTGGAACGCGCAGGCTCTCAGCCTTCAGTGAAGGGGCCGGACGAATGGTTCACCGGCACGGTGCGGATTGATCCGCTGAACGCTCCGCCGCCGCCCGCGCGGGTCTCGTGCGCAAGCGTGACGTTTGAGCCCGGCGCGCTCACGGCGTGGCATACCCATCCGCTCGGCCAGACGTTAGTCGTGACGGCAGGATGCGGATGGACGCAATGCGACGGCGAGTCGCGCGTGGAAATCCGCGCCGGCGATGTGATCTGGTGCCCGCCGGGCCACAAGCATTGGCACGGCGCGACCTCGACGACCGCGATGACGCATATCGCCATTCAGGAAGCGCTCGACGCCAAAAACGTTGAGTGGCTGGAAAAGGTAACGGACGAGCATTATCTCGGCAGCTGCGAGAAGTGATGAAGCGCGCCGGATCTCCGAAATAATCGCGCGTCTCGCTTTCTATTCGGGATGGGCGAATGCAACCGCCGCATCAGCGGTCGCCAAGCAAATCTTCGACGAACGTGTAATCAGTGCGGACCAAGCTGTTGCTCTGCGGCTTCGTTCAGCGGCAGCGGTGCAACGTCGGCGGAAGGGCAACTTCGGCCTCGTCGCCCCGGGCGTCGTTCAGTACACGACTGACGCCCTCTTCCGGAACCTGTGGCTGCGTCCGGGGCTTGCACCGCGCGACCGAAGCTCGTGACGGTAAGCGCCCTCGTGGCGAACGGTCAGGTCGCGCAGATTCCGTATCACCTGAATCGCGCGATAGACAACGGGCTCACCAGGGACGAGGCGTCCGAGGTCCTCACGCAGCTCGCTTTTTACGCGGGTTGGCCGAACGTCTTCTGTGCAATGCCCGTGTTCAAGGATGTTTTCTCGAAGCGGGCGACATGATCGGCATTATCAGAAAGCGAGGAAATAGCGATGAGTGAAAACATTCACGGCAAAGTGGTCGTCATTACTGGCGCCAGCAGCGGACTCGGTGCAGAGACCGCGCGTCACCTCGCAAGGGAGGGCGCCAAAGTCGTCCTCGGCGCGCGTCGCCTCGATCGACTCGAAGCACTCGCGAGCGAACTGGGACTTGATGCAAAAGCCATCCTGCAGACCGACGTGACGGATCGCAGGCAGGTCAAGGCACTGGTCGATCGTGCAGTGGAACTGCACGGCCGGATCGATGTACTGCTCAACAACGCCGGCCTCATGCCAAGCTCGATGCTCGACAAGCTGAAGATCGACGATTGGGACCGGATGATCGACGTCAACATCAAGGGCGTGCTGTACGGTATCGGCGCTGCGCTGCCCCACATGCAGGCGCAGAAAGGCGGCCAGATCATCAACGTTTCGTCCGTCGCGGGTCATAAGGTGGGCCCCGGAGGCGCCGTCTACGCCGGTACGAAGTGGGCAGTACGAGCGATTTCGGAAGGACTTCGCCAGGAGGTCAAACCCTGGAATATCCGCACGACCATCGTTTCGCCTGGCGCGGTCGCGACTGAACTAACCGACACGATCACCGACCCAGACATCGCTGCGGGGATGGCGAAGACGTATGAAAGGCGATTCCGGCCAGCTCGTTCGCGCGCGTGGTGGCGTTCGCCATCGGTCAGCCAGAAGACGTTGACATCAACGAAGTGCTCTTCCGCCCTACTAGTCAAGCGTATTGAGCGCTGCCGATCGGGACGCGCACTTTTCGCTTTCCCGCTCGGTTCACCCCTGGAGAAAAATGCCATGCCACATGTCATTGTTAAAAAGCTTGGCCGGGCAAGACGGAGGCGCAAAAGCGCCGGCTGGCCGAGGCCATCACTCGTGATGTGATGGACATCCTCGGCGACGGAGAGGAGTCTGTCTCAGTCGGCTTCGAGGAAGTCTGGTCGGACCGATGGAAGGATGAGGTTTATGGACCGGACATCCAGGCACGGCTTGAAACGCTGCTCAAGAAACCCGGATACAGGATGTAGGGCCATGCACAGTCTCCTCGGCGGAAGCTGCCGTACATTCCGTTGTTGCGACGCTGATACCGGTGACGACTGCCGTTCGCGCCGGTTTTATGATAATTGGCGTAACGACGCGCTTGTCCGCTCGCTTGCTCTCAAGGGCGCCCGTTAGGTGTCCGTTGCTTCCACCAGCACCCCGCTCCGGCGCGGGTGCTGGCCTCGGTGCTCGAGCCCGACGACCACTCAACCGTATCCGTGGAGGTAGCCCCTAAGCGGTGTAGGCATTCAAGGTATCCATGGACACATGCAGCTTGTCGTCTGCCGACAGCGCCTCAAGCAGATGGCTCACCGTGACCTGCACCCGTGGTGCCGTAAGTGCCCTGTGGGGATACTGCATCACCATCTCGTATGTTCCAGGCCGGTGACACTTGTGGAGAACTATCTTCAGCGTGCCGGAACGCAGATGGTCCCAGGCAAGATGAATAGCGACCTCGGCGATTCCAACGCTGTCGCATGCTGCCTGAACGAGCGACTCCGGCGCAGATAGCGTCAGCGATGCTTTGTTCATAGGGTCGAATGTCGTGATGCTTCCATCGTCGGCCTTGAAATCCCACGGCGCGATATGACCGGTCAGGAATCGCCGCGCAATGAGCCGATGCGCTTGCAACTCGTCGGGCGTTCGCGGTGCGCCGTGCCTTGCCAGATAGTCAGTCGAGGCAACCAACACCGTATTCAGGCGACAGACCGGACGGGTGACGAGGGCAGAATCAGGGATATTGCCGCCCCTGAAGGCGATGTCATAGCCATCCCGCACAAGATCCACAACGCGATCATCGAAGTCGACTTCGATCGAGAGGCTTGGATAGCGATCCAATAGTGGCGGTAAAGCCGGCATCACATGGTCGTGCCCAAATGCAGCACTTGTCGAAATGCGAACCCGCCCGCTAGGCACGGCGCGCTGTGCAGCAATCGTATCAACGGCGGCATCAAGTGCCTCCAGCGCGACCCGAGCTTGCCGGAGAAATGCCTCTCCCTCCTCGGTCAGATTCAACGCGCGGGTCGTGCGATTCATCAATCGCACTCCCAATGCCTTTTCAAGGCCTGCGACGTTCTTGCTCACGGCAGCCGACGTGATGCCGAGCACCCGGCCGGCTGCCGCAAAACTGCCGGTGTCCACGGCTTGCACCAGCGAAACGATTCCCCGAACCCGCTGTGAAGAATCCACGTCATCCCTTGCGTTGAACGCAGTCCCATCATTTAACGCATTCTAAACCGTTGGTTGATAGTCACTCAACTAAAACCGTACTTCCGGTAGCGGCTCCACGTGACGAAAATGAGGATATTGCATACCTTAATGTCGACACAAATGATCGTTACCGTCCTTTATGACAGTGGCTATGGCCACACGGCGAAGCAGGCCCAGGCTGTGGCAGACGGCGTTCGGCGCGTGCCGGGAGCCGAAGCAGAATTGATTGCCGTTGCCGACGGCGACGCCCCCTGGGACAAGCTCGCAGCTGGCGATGCGATCATCTTCGGTTCGCCCACCTATAACGGCACCGTGAGTGCACGTCTCAAGAAGGTAATGGAAGACTCGACCCGCACCGCGTGGGTCCCGCAGTCATGGCGCAACAAGATCGCCGCTGGATTCACTAACTCCGGCGCCATGCACGGCGACAAGCTCAATTCCCTCGTTACTATGGCGCTGTTCGCCGCGCAGCACGGGATGATCTGGGTCGGCCTGGACATTTTCCCGGGTAAGTCACCGCAGGAGAAGAACCGTGTCGGTGGTTGGCTCGGTGCAATGGCGCAATCAAATGACGAGTCGCCAGAACTGTCGCCCATCAGCAGCGATCTCGATACGGCCGCCTGTCTGGGCCAGCGCGTCGCCGAGGTGACGAAGCAGTTCAAGGCCGGAGCAGGACAATGAGATTGCTTTGTCTCGACATACCGCTACCCGACTCCAGCCCCGAGAAATATGAATCTCACCTTCTGGACGAAGTACGCCACGGCTGGCAACTCTATAAATCCGGGTTCGTGCGCGACATTTATTTCCGTCACGATCGTCTCGGTGTCGCCATCATTGCCGAGAGCGATTCGATAGAGGCCGCGAAGCTGGCTCTTGCCGAGTTCCCGCTCGCCAAGGTCGGCCTTATTGACTGGGAAATTATTCCCCTTGGCCCGTTCGTAGGGTGGGAAGCGCTTTTCGCAGCTAGCGACGCCTGAGATTAGCACCGCATATCTCGGGGCCGGCCCGTGACCTGGAAGGGTTTGTAATCCAGGTTGGTCACAGGCTCTGCGGTATATATCCATGGTGCTTGATCATCACAGATCATTGGAGATGGAAATGGAATATGTCAACCTTGGCCGGACGGGTCTAAGAGTCTCGCGCCTTTGCCTCGGCTGCATGAGCTATGGAGAGCCGGACCGTCTGCCTCAGCCCTGGTCGCTCGATGAATCGGCATCTCGACCGTTTTTCCGGCAGGCATTGGAAGCCGGCATCAATTTTTTCGACACGGCAAATGTCTATTCGGGCGGAAGTTCCGAGGAAATTACAGGGCGAGCCCTTAACGACATGGCCCGGCGCGAAGAGATTGTCGTCGCCACTAAGGCCTTTTTCCCTTGGCGCAACTCGCCCAATACCGGATTCCTGTCCCGCAAAGCTCTTTTCCAGTCAATCGACGACAGCTTGAACCGACTCGGAATGGACTATGTAGACCTTTACCAGATCCACCGCTTCGATCACGGCACTCCTGTTGAGGAAACGATGGAAGCGCTGCACGACATCGTGAAATCGGGGAAGGTCCGCTACATCGGTGCGTCGTCCATGGAGGCATGGCGCTTCGCGAAGATGCAACATCTCGCAGAGCGCAACGGCTGGACACGTTTCATCTCAATGCAGCCGCAATACAATCTGCTTTACCGCGAAGAAGAGCGGGAAATGCTGCCGCTGTGCGCCGATCAGGGCGTCGGCGTCATTCCCTGGAGTCCCATGGCCAGGGGCAGGTTAACGCGCAACTGGAGCCAAACCACCACGCGGACGCAGAACGATGCGTTTGCTTTGAAGATGTACCAAAACGCGGAAAGTCAGGATCAAAAAGTCGTCGAGGTCGTAGCGCGCATCGCCGAGAATCGCAAGGTGCCGCGCGCGCATGTTGCGCTGGCTTGGCTGCTGTCAAAGCCGGGTATCACGGCCCCGATCGTCGGGGCGACAAAGCCCGAACATCTCGCGACCGCCATAACCGCGCTCGACTTCTCTTTGACCGAAGTGGAGATCGCTGCACTCGAGGAACCGTATGTCCCACATTCCGTTGATGGCATCGTGCCCCCGCTGCCAGAGCAGCCGCCGACGATTGCGCCGCCTCGCGGCTGAATGGTTTGCTGACAGCACGACGACGATGAGCACGCCTGGCATCACACCTCCATCAGAGGGCTGTCGCTGAGAAGTGTGAAACGGAAGAATGGGATATACACCATGTTCGAGAGACACCACCCTCCGACCATCCTGATACGGGTATTGATGTGCGCGGTCGCGGTATTGATCGGACACTCAAAAGTGTACGCACAGGAACCGACGACCATGTTAGTGCGCATTTCCGAAATCGAGGTCTTTAGCCAGAGTCTCGACGGATATCAGCGCTTTCTGGGTGAAGAGGCCGAGGCTTCGGTGCGTCTCGAACCAGGGGTTCTCTGCATCTTCCCGTCCGCTCAAAGGGACAACCCAACTCAGATCAGGATTGTGGAAATCTATGCGAACCGCGATGCGTACAACGCGCATATAAGGTCCCCGCATTTTCAGAAATATAAGACTTCAACGTTGGAGATGGTGAAATCACTGCGGCTTGTGGAAATGCAAGCCATTGATGCGAAAGCGATGCCGCTAATCTTCAAGAAAATGGGCGGCCAGCCGTGACGAAAGCCGGCCAGACTGCACTGTGAGGATTTCCATGAAAAGCATGAGATTTGTTTGGCTCGCGGCCTTAGGAATGGCCATCAACCTGGGCCACACGTCAGTTTGGGCTCAGCCGTCGTCAGTTACAAAGCCGGCGTATTACGTTGCGGAGTTTCAGCCGACCGATCTTGAAGGCATCAAGCCGTACAGCGCCGCAGTCGAATCGACCTTCAAGCCGTTTAGCGGACGCTTCATCGTTCGCAGCGGTGAAATGGATGTGAAAGAAGGCTTCGGCGCGCAAGGTCGCCTGGTGATCATCAAGTTCGACTCATTGGCGCAGGCACAGGCTTGGTACAACTCTCCTGCCTATCAGGCCATCATTCCCATTCGCCACCGTTCGGGGAACAGCCGGACTTACATCGTCGATGGAGTGACGGGGCAATAAGCGCGGTGTCCGGATACCTGATGACCGTTCAGCATCAGCTAAAGGTCGGAATTCGTCGGACGTGCAAAACTGAATCTTTCCGATGACGAGGCAAATTATGCAGACCCGTACACTTGGACAAGGCTTTACCGTATCGGCTGTTTCTCTCGGCTGTATGGGATACGGGAAGTCCAGAGAAATTCCTGACCGCGTACAGATGATCAGCCTGTTGCGAAAAGCAGTGGACCTTGGCATGGACTTTTTCGACACCGCCGAGGTGTATGGTCCCTGGACCAATGAAGACATGGTGGGCGAAGCCTTCGCAGGTATACGCCAACAGGTACGGATCGCCACGAAGTTCGGTTGGGACATCGATCAGACGACGGGTGAGCACCGGGGCGGCGTGAACAGTAAACCATCGCAGATCAGGTCGGCCGTGGAGGGCAGCTTACGCCGACTCAGGACCGACTATATCGACCTACTGTATCAGCACCGTGTTGACCCGGACGTGCCAATGGAGGACGTTGCAGGTGTCGTGAAGGACCTGATTGCCGAGGGTAAGGTCCTCCATTTTGGGCTATCGGAAGCTAGCGCCCAGTCTATCCGCCGGGCGCATGCAGTTCATCCAGTGACCGCATTGCAAAGCGAATATTCCCTTTGGACCCGCGAGCCCGAGGCCGAAATTATTCCCACCTTGCAGGAGCTTGCAATCGGTTTTGTCCCATTCAGTCCGCTCGGCAAGGGCTTCTTGACCGGTAAGATCGATGCGGGCACGACGTTCGATAGCGACGATTTCCGCGGTCAAATTCCCCGTTTCACGCCTGAGGCCCGTCAGGCCAACCAGGCGCTCGTTTCTCTGCTGAGAACCATCGCCGACCGCCACGGAGCAACGCCCGGACAAATCGCCCTTGCTTGGCTTCTCGCGCAAAAGCCATGGATTGTTCCGCTGTTCGGAACGCGCAGCCTTGACCGGTTTCAGGAGAACGTTGGCGCACTGTCTATAACGCTCTCAACCCCCGATCTCGAGGAAATTAGAGCGGGCGCAGACGCCGTAAAAATTCAGGGTGCGCGCTATCCCGAGGCGATGCTCAAGCGCTCGGGGCTATAAAACGGTTCACGCTTCGCCTGAACTTAGTCGGCTGCAGTAGGCCGTCAGAGTACATAGTATGTCTCCGAGCTGTGCCTAGCGATCGAACTGTACAGCCGCTTCGCGGCCGCCCGACGCAGTCGCCATTGCAAGGCGACACTCCAGGAGGTGCCTGTCTATGTGCGATCGCTACCCATGTTTCTAGTGCGAAACGCGGGTAGCTGCGTCGATGGAATTAAGCGAAACGGCAGCATGTGAACCGCTTGTTTCCCGACAGCAATTATGCGCTCGCCGCCCAACTCAGCAGGTGCCTGCCCTGGGTTCGTCTCGATGCGCGCGCGCTTTACCACTACAAGTCAGTGGCGCGCGACTCGTCGGCTGAAGGCTGGAAGGACAATCACAAACGGGTATATCGGCTTCATCGGGAAGAAGGCCTGTCGCTACGGCTGAAGAGGCCCAAGCGCAACAATCAGCACGGTTGCGTCAGCCTAAACATTTGGTCACGGACATGAACCAGATATGGAGCATGGATTTCGTGGCCGACGCATTGTTTGACGGACGCAAGCTTAGAGCGTTGACGGTCGTGGACAATTTCACACGAGAGAGCTTGGCTATCGAGGTTGCGCAGCACCAGAAGCTTGGCGTTCAAGCAATCAAGAACGTACGCGGCATGGGCTGGATGGTTTCGAAACAAATATGACACGCTCACTTCAGTTTCGTCTGTCTGCATGGCTTTGTGCGCTTGTCCTGTTGATCGCGATTATTGGGGGATTCATCGCTTTCAAGACAGCTTTCCATGAAGCCAACGAGTTGCAGGACGGGCAGTTGAAACAGCTTGCGGCGCTCGTTACCCCACGAAGTTTGGCGGTCATGCAGCGAGAGACGCTCGCCGACGTGCCGGGTGCGGACTTCGAATCGAAACTGGTGATCCAAACCCTCGACGAGAATTCGCCCCTTACCCTCTCAGCAAATCTAACGGACGGTCTTCAATATGCATACGTAGATGGACTTCGATGGCGGCTTGTCGTCAAGACCCTTGAAAGCGGTACCCGCGTCGCCGTAGGCCAAAAAACCATGGGCCGCGACGAGATTGCGCGCAACAGCGGGCTAGCAACAGTCATTCCGTTTGCTTCGCTCCTGGTCGTGTTGATTTTCACGCAGTCTTAACCCACTGTTTTCATCTAAATCTGACCCACCCTGACACAGCGTAGTACATCTATTCCGGTGTGGATAACTCTTCGTTTCCAGCCGGTTTTGCTGCTCTTTTTCTTGTGGCCTTCGCCTTCGCAGAACTGGTCCTGAAGCGCCACGATTCATTGCCGGTCTCGACGACGTGACAGTGATGCGTAACCCGGTCCAGCAGCGCTGTCGTCATCTTTGCATCCCCGAACACGGTCGCCCATTCGCCGAAGCTGAGATTGGTCGTGATCGCGACACTCGTGTGCTCGTACAGCTTCGAGAGCAGATGGAACAACAATGCACCACCGGTCTGGCTGAACGGCAGATAGCCCAGTTCATCGAGAATCACCAGATCGACGTACATTAGCTTGTGTGCGATCTGGCCTTGTTTGCCGGTCGATTTCTCCTGCTCCAGCGCGTTGGTCAGCTCGACAGTTGAGAAGTAACGCACACGCTTACCGTGGCGCTGTACGGCCTCGATTCCGATTGCCGAGGCAAGGTGCGTCTTGCCGGTGCCTGGGCCGCCGATGAACACGACATTGTGTGCGCTCGCGAGAAACGACAGTTCGCTGAGTTCGACACTCGAATCTGGAGCGCACCGAGGCCTGCGACCGCAACAAGACAGAGAAGCGCAAGCATAAGGGGAATCCATATCTGCACGCGAAAGGTTGGACGCCGCATTTGATCTCCAATTTCATATGTTTACGGACTGGGTAACGGCGGAACCGCCCGATTCTTTATATTAGAGATCAAAGTATTTTTGTCAGAACACAGTCGCCATCGCCCTTTCAAGGTTTGTTCGAGCGAGCAATCGACGGCTTCGAAGGACAAAGGAGGCGGGGTTTGTTCGGGTTCCCGCAACGCGCAACGATCGGATGTCGAATGCGCGAACCATGCACCGACGTTGCGATGGCGTGGAAACAGACGGCGTTTGCTTACGCCGCTTTAGGGTCGTAATGACGCGGTGAGTGCATGCACCAAGTGGCCGCACTGACGAGCGTCTATCAGAGCCCCGAATCGCGTGACACGTAGCCTTCCAGGAAAGCCGTGAGGTCAGCCTCGCTCGGACGTGTTCCCCAACCACTTGACTGACTTGCTGCTGCAATGGCCACCCAAGAATCCGGCGGCGAAAGCACTTGCAGGAGCTTGGAGTCTTCGGTTATTCGCAGTCGACCACTGGAGGGAGCAAAAGTCGCGCACACAATGCGCCCTCCGACGTCGATTTTCGCCATACGGGCTCCTTCGCTCGCATGACAGCCTCGAAAGGAATAAATAATGGTGCGGCGCAATTCCCGCACCAGGTTGATGATCGATCGCGTCGGATTCGCTGCCAAAGGTGAAACTCCGACTTACTCCAACGTTCCGCCACGGGCTAGAACCGCAGCTTTCGACTGCTCCAAAACGCAACAGCGGTAGCGTCGGTTGCTTCAGGCGAAGAATTGCTGGCGCTACTATGTGGCGTTGACGGAATTCCCCCGGCCCCATAGGTAATCAGAGCGCGTGTTTTCCGGCTAGGGCATTTACTCTCATCGAATAGTCGATTGCCTGAACGGTCTTGGTTAGAGCACCCACAGAAATCCGATGGACGCCCGTTTCTGCTATCGCCCTCAACGTACTCTGCGTAACGCCGCCAGACACCTCCAACTCTGCACGGTCTCGGTTAATCGAGACGGCCTCACGCATCTGTTGAAGGGAGAAGTTGTCGAGCAGGATAGACTTCGCACCGACCTGAAGGGCTTCTTCTAGTTCCGCAAGAGTCTCTACTTCCACTTGAATCGGCACATCTACCTTAAGCACCCGTGCTGAGCGAAACGTGTCCGCAATGCCTCCGCCCGCCGAGATGTGATTCTCCTTAATAAGAATCCCGTCGTAGAGCCCGCGTCGATGGTTCTCCCCACCGCCCACGCGGACAGCGTACTTCTGCGCGAGGCGCAGTCCAGGTAGTGTCTTGCGCGTATCAAGAATGCGCGCGGACGTACCAGCCACTGTTTCCGCCAAGTTTCGCGTCGCCGTCGCAACGCCGGAAAGTAACTGCAGAAAATTGATCGCAGTGCGCTCTGCGGTCAGAATACTGCGCGCTCGCCCAATAATGCGACACACGTCCCGGCCGGCCTCAATTCTGTCTCCCTCATCTGCGAACCATTCGACTCGTAGTGACGGTTCCACCTGCGAGAATGCTTCGTCGAACCAAGGTCTTCCGCAAAGCACAGCGGTCTCACGCACCAGCAACGTGGCAGATGCCATTTGCTCCCGACGTACCAACATCGACGTCCAATCCGCCTCACCAATGTCTTCAGCGAGCGCCTCCCGGACATTCCGTTTCAGAGCTTCGTGCGTGTCAGCATCCATATGAACACAAACCGAAAAAGTAGAAGAGAGAGAGTTGATTGCCTCGCCCGTAGAACGCAGTCGTCACGGACCTAGCAAGCGCAGATATTATTCGATATTTAATCAAATTGCCAGCACTGAGCGCCTCTCACTAGGAGCAATCCCTTGTTTGAGTGGATGACCCGTAAGACCCGGCGATAAGCCTCGTGCAGGCGCCTAACGACGCATCGAACGCGATACCGGCTAGGAACACACCAGGCGCAGCGATCGAACAGATGCGTCAGCGTCCGGAAGGATAACGACACTCGGAGCCTGCGCCATTCTGACCACCCTTCGGTCGTCAAGCGTGGTGCGAGGCCGTCCAGTCCCCGAGTCAGTACACGCACGGCCGTAGTCCTCGGGATCCCGGAAGCATTCTGGATTCTCGAGCGGAGAGCATCGTCTATAGACGGATTCGACGTCCAGACGCCCTTGCGGCAATAGCTCAAAGTCGGCTTCGGCTCGCCGGAAGCTAATCCCCGCCTCAACGTGGCCGGGCCGTCTCGCCCTTCGCTGAGGACCTCGCGCGGCGCACGGGTGAGCTCGTCCATGTAACAGTCGCGTCCAGCCTTGATTTACTCTTTTTGGAGCAGGCCGGAGGTCAAAACACATTCCCGATTCGTCGCGCACCAATTCCAGGGCGCTTGCCTTGCTGGAGCTTCATGCCCAGAGGTCATGATCTGGTCGCCATTCCAACTGCCTACATTTCTATGCTTCCCGAGATTCTCAAGAGCGAAGTCCTAGACAAATTACGTTCTCCTGTTAACAATGCACTTGCGCCCGCTGACCTTGACAAGCGTCTCGAAGAAGGAGCACAGAAGCATTACGCCATCGACAGTGGGGAATGGAACGGCGAAGTCTGCGGCACGGCGTCAGCATTCTTCGATGCGAACGGTACACCCATCGGTGCGTTGTCGCTGATGGCACGGGCGACGGAGAACAGTATTGCAAACCTGGACAACTGGGGAGTCGTAAATGCGAGATTGGCAGCCGGCATCTCGCACGAACTCGGTCATCCCCGTAGCGAAAAAACCTGAGACCAGAGCCCCGAGATGCAGCAGATTCATCTCGCCGGCGGGCGGTTACTCTCTTGGCTGGGCAAAACGGATACGGCATCGATTGGCCCGCTTTAGAGTCAAACACGTTTCGCCCGAGAGCTGCCCTCCCGGAATTACGGAGGCCGCATCGGGTTCGTCGTAACTTCCGTGGACGAGATATCGCGTGCTGATTCGACAAATCGACGATGTTGAACTAGACCACGCAATCCAGCGTAGCCGGCTCGACTGCACACGCGGCATTCAAGGCGAACGGCGATGACTCAATTCCCCTAGTACATCGCGTAGAAGGTTTCAGCCGGGGCGTTGACGTCTGCCGGCTAGCCGCCTCTGGACGGTTCTACGCCGGGCTCAGCCAGTTGCTCGCTATATCAACGCGACGCATTGCGATCCACTCTTGGACTAGTGAGCCAATAATCGAGTAGAAGCGAACGCGATACTTCGAGGGCGGTCATGCCAACGCGCTTGCTGCGCGTTACCCCGCGCCCTGTCGCCCTTCAGCAGCTCGACTGCGCAGTGTGCGGCAGAGATGCTCTTCCGATTCAATTGCTTCCAGCGTTCTCCGCGCCATCGACCTCATATTGTCCTGCTAGACACGCTTGTTCTCCGTGTAGCGCCACGACGAATAGCAAGTGAGCAGCCTGTCTTCAGCCGCCGGAAGCGCGCGAATCCGGAACTGTAGAGTCTCGCACGATCAGCATGCATGCTTCGCAACCTCGGAGCTTCGTCGCGCCGGCAGTGCGGTCACTGAGCCTAGAGCCGTTGAAGGTCATCCCTCTCCGAAACTACCCCATTGCGAGTCCCTTGGCAGATTAGACAACTCGGTAGTTTCCCGATGTCCCTTATCGGAACTCTGAAGCTGCGCTATTATTGTTAGACGTCTACTCATTTTCACTCGCGATACAGCCCTGACGGTTTCATTGAATCGGCGCATCAAGGGTGTTTCGTAGCTTACATAAGTCTTAATCCAAATTGTTTGACATGTTGAGGAATACTATGCTGAAGATCCGCAAACTATCTCGGAAAATATTTAAAGTACCGAGTGTATTCGTTATCTTGTTCACATGTATTTCAGTAGCCTCTTTCTCTGCGCATTCTGCTGAGATCTTGAATGTGGCGATCGTATCCAGAACCGTATTCTATGCTCCCCTTTGGATTGCCTTGAATCAAGGATACCTCGAGGAGGAAAATATCCGCGCGAAGATAGATGTATTTGACAACGCGGAAAAGCTAAACGCGGCACTGTTATCCGGACAAAGTCAGATATCTATATCGACGCCTGAAAGCGTAATCCTCAATGCTTATACCGGAGGTCCCTTGCGTATCATTGCAGGCAACGCAAAGCGGCTTCCCCATTTCATCATAGCTAAGCCAGAGATTAAGCGGCTGGACCAATTGAAGGGAGCAAACGTAGGTGTGCTATCAATCCATGAAGGGACCACTTATCTAGTGAAGGAGATTGTTAAGTCCGCAGGACTACACCCAGACGATGTCAAGATATCGGCGGTTGGCGGTGCGCCCTCTCGCTGGAAACTACTGCGAGAGGGGAAGATTGATATGGGTCTTCAACCGTTTCCCCTCAGCTACGAAGCCGAGGCGCTCGGTTATTCAAACCTTGGTGCAGTATCAACCTATATTCCTGACTGGCAATTTACCAGCGTAAATGTCGATGATCGATGGGCGCGGACACACGAACAAACTGTCGTCGCATTTTTGAGGGCACTTAAGCGTGGCCAGGACTATATGGATGCTCATCCCGATATCGCCGCGGACATTGCTGCAACTGAGCTGCAAACGTCCAAGACGTTGGCAGCGCGCGCCCTTAGCGATACTAGCCGTTTAAGCATTCTAGACGCTAATCTGAATATTTCACGTCCTGGCCTACAGAGGGTTTTTGCGTCGCTCAAAGATACAACACAGCTTCCTGACGATGCAAGTTTAGATTTTGATCGAATACTTGATCTACGATTCCTGAGACAGAGTCAAGAGATAGCAGTAAAGGATCTCGGAAGTTTTTTTGTCGGCGGCGAACAAAAAGTGATTACCGGGCTTCCGACGCGAGAGGTACGATATGCTGCCGCGGCACCCCCGCTAAAACTTGATCCGAATGGGACCTACCAGACAGGGCAGGTTTATGTGGAGTTTACCCGTCTCATGCGGCCGCGTGCTCGCATGCCTGTGTTGTTTCTAAACGGTGGAACGCTCACTGGAGCGATGTGGAAGACAACACCAGACGGTCGCCCCGGATGGGAGTCGTTCTTTCTACACGAGGGGTACGATACCTACCTAACCGACGGCGTAGGGAAAGGTCGCGCATCATGGTCCCAGTATCCAGAGATTTTCCCGGTCGCCCCCATATTTCGCCCGAACGAAGAGACTTGGAGTCTGCTAAGAATTGGACCTCACTATGCGAACGATCAAAAGGAGTCGAAGGCATTCGATGGGGTGAAGTTCCCTGTCGACCACTTTGAAGATCTTGCAAAGGAAGGCGTTCCGCGCTTTGCTGGTCTCGACGATGTCGAGTTGAAATCCTATGAGGCTCTAATTGATCGTGTATGTCCTTGTGCCATCATCGCGCAGAGCTCGGGCGCCTATTTTGCATTGTTGCTTGCAGAAAGGCATCCCGACCTAATAAAAGCTGTGGCGGCGGTGGAGCTGACAGCTGCACCGCCTGTCGATGCTCGTGATTTCAGCGTTCTAAAAAAGGTACCTCAGTTACTTCTATGGGGGGATAACCAACAGGAGTTCGCTTCTTGGCGGCGGATTCGGACAAACGTTGATGCGTATGCCGATGCAGTCAAGAAAGACGGGGGGAATCTGCAGGTGATCGATCTTCCAAGCGTTGGAATACGTGGTAACACCCATCAAATGATGATGGATAAAAATAGCGATCAGATTGCTGGAATGATTTCGGACTGGTTGGATAAACTGACTAAGCAATAGCCGGTTTGTTGCTGTTACCGCGGGCAATTCTGTCGGGGAACCATGGCTGATGTCTCAAACTGCCAAGCTGAAGCGCTCTAGTTGTTAGGTGCGCGGCATCAAGGTGGTCCGATGCCGAATCACGTAAACGTTGAGCAACCCGTGAGGTCAGTCGGACTTCCCCCGAGTTGCTCGATTCACTCTCGTGAGTTCTAGTCTCGACATCGAGTGTCTGCATGTTCCGGCCTAGCCCACACTGAGAATCACGAGAGTTTCAAGCTCATGGAAACTCCATTCTCATGGCCGTCCCCCACTTGTGGTCCGACAGTAGTCGGTTATAGTGTCGTCGACGCGTCGCTTCACTCCTCGTTGGCGTAACCAGCCCTCCCGATCGTCGCCCTACTCGCGAGTTCCGCGATCGATTGCATGACATTTCCATCGAGGTGTCATGCATCTACAAGGCTAGCGGAACAGCAATTGTTCCGGGTTGGAACAGTACGCTTCAAGGTCTCTCTCACACATTCTCTTCGGGAAAGCAATTTTTCCAAGCAGGAACCTGACCATTCGCCGCCAGGCAACTCCCGCAATTGCATTGCGCAACCAAGGCGGACGCCATCCGCAGGAAGATGTTTCGCAAAACCTATCGCCGACATCAGTGTTTAACCCGAGTGTCTTTCTGACTATTATAGTTAGACTTCTAAGCATTTGACCGGCAGCAGAATATCCTCATCGCGCTCACCGGATGCGGTTCCCTGCACCGTTCCACGTGCGGCGACGTCGCACTGTGGCGCACGTTGGCGGACGATCTTTTAGACGGCTGGACCAAGCCTGGCATACGTAGTAGGCGAACTGCGACCAGATTTCGCAGGGTGTTGGGGCTGTCCGTCTGACACAGTCCTACCGATGACTCTCCCAAGTCCCACACCCGCCGTTTATCTTTTGAAAGGAGACATACTAATGAAAAAAACCGTTGGCGCCTCGCTTGCTTTAGGATTCCTTACAACGCACGTCTATGCTCAGAGCAGCGTCACTCTGTACGGACTTTTGGACGTAGGGTTTGTATACGCGAACAACGTCGCGACCAACGGCCAAGGATCCAAGCTTTATTCCTTGGCGAGTGGGAACCTGCAAGGAAGTCGCTGGGGACTTCGCGGAACAGAGGACCTTGGCGGCGGATTGAGCGCACTCTTTGTACTCGAAAACGGAATCAATGTTGTCAATGGACGGCTCGGGCAAGGAGGAGATGAATTCGGTCGTCAGGCCTACGTTGGATTGTCTAGCCGGTTCGGAACGGTCACCCTCGGCCGCCAGTACGACTCAGTCGTAGACTTCACCGGTATCTTCGAGGTCGGCGCGCAATGGGCCTCATATTATGGTTCGCACCCCGGCGATCTTGACAATATGCTCAACACGAATCGCGTCAATAACGCGATAAAGTACACCAGCACCGATTTCTCCGGAATCAAGTTCGGCGGCCTCTATAGCCTCGGAGGAGTTGCAGGTCAGTTCAATCGCAACCAGATATGGTCGGTTGGCGCGAGCTATAATCGCGGCCCGTTGCAGTTCGGCGCGGCGTATTTGAACGTCAAGGACCCCAATTTCTCATTTTTCGGAAATAACGCCACTTCGAGTACTACCGGCTCGAATATGGGCGGAAGTGCCGTCTACTCGGGCTATGCATCCGCCAAGACGCAACAGGTCATCTCTGCTGGTGCCGCCTACACTCTGGGCGCAGCCACGTTCGGAGCGACGTACAGTAATACCCAGTTTAAAGATTTGGGTAGCGAACCGGGTCTGAATCCCTTGGGCTACGCTGGGTCTGCGAAGTTCCACAACGCTGAGGTGAATTTCAAGTATCAGATCACCCCTGCGCTGCTACTCGGTGTCGCATATGACTACACCAAGGGGTACGGCGTTCACGATGCAAAATACCATCAGGCAATGCTGGGTGCGGATTACTTCCTTTCCAAACGTACTGATCTCTATGCTGCGGGCGTATATCAGCACGCCAGCGGCATAGACTCGACGAATCGCCCGGCAGTTGCGAGCATCAGCCTTTTTTCTCCCTCTTCGACATCGAACCAGATTGCCGCAACAATTGGCATTCGTCATAAATTCTAAGAATGCCTAAAACCTAACGGTAAAGGATTGGCAATAATCCTTTACCGTAGGTGCATAAAATCAAGCTCCCAGTCATCCGTTGAGATTCAAGTCGGGGGCAGTACGCCTGCCTCCGGACTCAAGGATCCCGCGTCTTTAACCTTGATTCTGTCAGGTTTCCTAGAGTAAGCCCTTCGCTGTCCCGCAGTTATACCCGTAACAGATAGCGTAACGCCCAGTCACTACCGCCCAGGTACGTGATACCAGCCGTTTGCCGTCGCCAAGTATCCCACCCAACAATTTCTCGTCGCTGGGACTGCCCCGGGACGCCTCTCAGTACAAACCCGCTATTGCTAGTGCCCCCTGTGATCCGGTAGCCTTTATTGTTAGAGAGCTAATAATTAAGGAGCCTCAATGGACATTGAAACGCAAGATTCCGCTTTCCATAGTCTTCCGGTCGCGCGCGACCTCTTTTACGGCGGAGAGTGGCATGCGCCGATCAACGGACGGTACGTTGACACCATCGACCCGTCGACGAGTTCGGTCGTCGCCACCATCGCTCATGCGGACCGAACTGACACCGAAAATGCCATCCAGGCGGCGCATAGTGCGTGGAAAGAGTGGCGAAACACGCCGATTAGATCGCGACAAAACATGATGCGCCAAGCGGCGGAGCGTCTTCGAGCACACGCGGACGAACTTGCCCTGATCGATGCAATCGATACCGGCAATCCTATCGCTGAGATGCTAGGAGACGCGCAGTTTGCCGCGAACTCATTGGATTATTTTGCCGGCCTCGCTCCAATGCTGAAAGGAGAGACGTTTCCAATCGCAGGAGACAGCCTCCATTATTCGATGCGCGAAGCGATCGGGGTCGTTGCCAGGATCGTCGCCTATAACCATCCTTTGATGTTCGCAGCCGGAAAAATCGCTGCACCGCTAGCAGCGGGAAACACAGTCATCGTGAAGCCGCCCGAACAGGCGCCCCTCTCCTGTTTGCGTCTGGCGGAGTTGCTTAAGGACGTCTTCCCACCGGGCGTTTTGAACGTATTACCGGGTGGCAGAGAATGTGGAGAGACGCTCTCATCGCACCCCTTGGTGAAGAAGGTGACGCTTATTGGAAGTGTCGCAACCGGCCGTGCGATTCTGAGAAACGCTTCGGAAACTCTCAAGCCGACCTTGTTGGAACTGGGCGGGAAAAACGCGCTGATCGCCTTCGCCGACGCCGACCATGATGCTTTAGTCGCAGGCATTGTGCGCGGAATGAACTTTACATGGGCAGGACAGTCTTGCGGCTCAACGAGCCGAGTGTTTCTTCACGAGTCCATTCACGACAAGGTCCTGAGCGCCGTCGCCGACCGAACGCGCCAGCTTCACGCCCCCGGTAACCCGACCGAGAGGTCGACTACGATGGGCCCTCTCATCTCCGCGCAACGGCGAGATGAAGTCTTGGAACTCATCAAGTCCGCGCAAACAGAAGGAGCGCGTTTGGTTACCGGCGGGAAGGCACCGGACGACGCAAAATTCCGCAACGGATTTTTCATCGAGCCGACCATCTTCTCCGACGTCCAACCGTCGATGCGTATTGCGAAGGAAGAAATCTTCGGGCCAGTGATGTCAGTGTTCCGCTGGCGAGACGAGGACGAACTCTTCGATGCGGTGAACGGCGTCGAATATGGGTTGACCGCTTCCATCTGGACGAAAGACCTAGTGATCGCGCACCGCGCGGCCGCCCGCGTCGAAGCGGGCTACGTCTGGATCAACCAAGTGAGCCGCCATTATTTAGGCGTTCCGTTCGGCGGGGTCAAAAGCTCCGGAATCGGTCGAGAAGAGTGTATCGAGGAGCTGTTCGATTTCACGACCACCAAAAGCGTAAATCTTCAACTATAGCCGTCGGATCCAGTCTGGAAATCATTGAAATGACCAACCTCTCAGAAAACGATTCCATCACCAAAGTTGACGGGTCGGGCAAGCGACAAGAATCGCCCACTTCCTACTGGGGGAGCGACGGGATCGCCGACTTGCTAAAAACGTTCGAAATTCCTTATCTCTGCATCAATCCGGGCTCGAGCTTCCGCGGACTGCACGACAGTATCGTCAATCACACAGGGAATGTCTCGCCGGAGCTCGTACTCTGCTTGCACGAGGAACACGCCGTTGCGATCGCGCATGGTTACGCAAAAGTGACCAACTCGCCATTGGCCGTTGTGTTGCATAGCAACGTCGGACTTATGCATGCCAGCATGGCAATCTATAACGCGTGGTGTGATCGCGTTCCTGTACTCATTCTCGGGGCGCAAGGCCCCCTCGACGCAGCAAAACGCCGCCCGTGGATTGACTGGATTCATACCTCGCAGGACGTCGGGGCCCTCGTCAGACCGTTCGTCAAATGGGACAATCAACCCATTTCGGTAGAGGCAAGCTACGAGGCAATTCTGCGTGCGTTTCAGATTACCCGGACGCCCCCTTGCGCGCCCGTTTATGTTTGCCTAGATGTAACGGCGCAAGAGACAAAACTATCCGTTCCTCCGGCGCTTCCGGACGTGGCTCGATACGCTCCGCCAGCTCCACCCTATCCGAACTCGGACGTCGTTCACGACGCGGTTGACGTTCTCGAGTCCGCCTCAAAGTTAGTCATTCTGGTCGGACGCGTTTCCCGCGATGCAAACGAGTGGGCGCAGCGTGTGGAGCTTGCTGAACGACTCGGAGCAACCGTTCTAACGGATCTTAAGACTGGGGCGAGCTTTCCGACGGATCATCCGCAGCACCCGTTCCCTCCGGCTTTCTTTGTTAATGGCCCCGCATCGGACGAGCTGAAGCGTGCCGACGCGATCCTTGCTTTGGACTGGGTCGATCTGGGCGGTACCTTGAAATCCGTCTGGCAATCCAGACCAGTTACCGCGAAAGTCATTTCCGTCTCGCTCGACCACACTCTTCAAAATGGCTGGAATTTTGATCATCAAGCACTGTCCCCAGCCGACATTGCCATTGCGTCCGATCCGGGCGTGGCCGTGAGTGAAATTCTGCTCAAACTGCGGCGCGCTCGACGTACCGCCGAGCGGCAGAACCCGCCAGCTCGTTCAGCGGAGGAATCAAAAGAAGAAGAGCTGACTGTCTCGATGAGCGCATTGGCCGCCGCCCTGCGGGAAGTCACGAACGGAATGGATGTAACCCTGACGCGCCTTCCGCTAGGTTGGAGCGGTGAGCTGTGGGATTTCAGAGGGCCGCTAGACTATCTCGGCTACGATGGCGGCGCTGGCATCGGCTCTGGCCCTGGTATGGCCGTCGGAGCAGCCCTGGCCCTGAGAGAGTCAGGACGCCTGCCGGTTGCGATCATTGGTGATGGCGATTTCATGATGGGCAACTCGGCGCTATGGACCGCTGCACAGTTAGATGTGCCCCTATTGTTGATTGTTGCCAACAATCAATCCTTCTACAACGACGAGGTACACCAAGAGCGAGTCGCCCTCGACAGGGGAAGACCTGTCGAGAACAAGTGGATCGGGCAGCGGATCGACGAACCTGCTATCGATCTCGCCGCTATTGCCCGGGCACAAGGCTTTATTTCGGCGGGTCCCATCGTCGACCGACACGCTCTCGTGGACACGATTCGTCAAGCTGTGAATGACGTAAAGGAAGGTCGCCAGGTCCTTTTGGACGTGCGTGTCGTCCCTGGTTACGCTCCCTCGATGAGCCGCGGCATGACGGAATAGAGGCTGCCTTATTCCAAAAGACGTCAGTGTTTGTCCTATGGCACAACCATTAGACATCTAATTATATCTATCGTATATTGAAATAATTAGACATCTAACAACATTGGTCAGTTAGCGGGCGTGTGCCCGCCAACTGAAACCGACATCGAAAATTAAACGGAGACACTCATGAACGGCATCCTCGGCTTCGGGCCGCGCCTGCTGCGCAAGCTCACACCTCTGTGCATGACGATCGCGATCAGTGCACCGGCGCTCGCCCAGCCAACCACGATCCGCGTCGGATATACCATTACGACGGATATCACCAGCGCCGCACTGTCCAGCGCTCAGAAGAAAGGACTGTTCAAACAGGCGGGGCTCGATGTTCAGCCGCAACCCTTCGTCCAATCTAGCCAGAAGTACGATGCGTTCAAGGGAAAGGCAATCGACGTCGACATTAACGCAGGCGCGATCGAAGCAGGTCAACTCTTTGCCGCTGGCGTGCCAATTGTCGTTCTAAAGGCGGTCCAGCCAGCAGACTTTTGGGCGGTGGTTGTAAAGTCGACCTCTACGGCGAAGACGCCGACGGATTTTAAAGGCAAGCCGTACGGAGTCGTGTCCCTCTCAGGTACGAACTTCGGTGCAACCTATCTCGCATTCAAGATTGAAAACGTCGATCTTATGCGTGACGTCAGGGTTTCCGTCCTACCGCCTGCCGGAATTATCGCCGCCCTACAAAATGGCACTATCGAAGGCGCGACCCTCTACGAACCCTATCTGAGCCAAGCCATCCGCTCAGGTACCGTCAAAGAGATCTTCCGCCCCGTTGAACTTTATAAGCGGCACTATGGAGCCACACTCTTCGCGCTCAACGTTACCGCGCGCCAAGATTTCTACAGCTCGAACAAGGACGCCGTCAAGAAGTTCCTCACAATCTTGGACACTGAGGCGCGTTCGCTTCCGAAGAATTTACCGGAGGCGTCTGCTGCACTCTCTGCAGCCGTGCCCGCGCTGAAGGAGTCACCGGAACAGGTTGAGGCGCTTCTTAAGCCATACGCGGGCGACTACATCACGGACCAGAATGATCCTGCGTTCTTGAGACAGGTTCAGGCTTACTACGATCGCCTCTACGAGATTCGTCAAGTTCCCCGCCCTGTTAAAGCTTCCGATTTTTGGATTATGCCCTAGGCAAGGAAGGGGAGACAACGTCTATGAAAGCTGCAATCTCGCCCGCTGGTAGCCCGACTGCCACATATCGACGCAATATTCGCCGTGCTCAACGTAACCGGATGGGAGCCGCAGCGGCAGCATTCGCCGTCTTGCTTATCGGGTGGCAATTGTTCTCGCTTACCCAGCCAAGTTATGTCTTCCCATCTCTTCCTCACATCTTTACGGACTTGGCAGGGTTCGCCACCGATGGGATTCTTTGGCGGGCAACATTAGCCACGCTGAAGTCCGTTTGTATAGGTGCCGCCGCATCGCTCGTTGTCGGCACTCTTGCCGGCTTTGCCCTAAAGCGATATGAGTCCTTTGTCGGACCGTTGCTCAACTTTACCCAAACGGTGCCGTACGTGGTTTGGGCGCTGATGTCGATGATCTGGTTTGGATTGACACAGATCTCCGTTGTATTCACGATTTTCGTTGCCGGCTTCACTATTATCGCCTTCAACGTCGCCGCGGGGCTTAACCAGATCGATCGCCAACTGTTCGAAATGGCCGAGTCGGTCAAGGCGAACCGTTATATGACGTTTCGGCACATCATCCTACCGAGCTTGACTCCTTATCTCGTGAGCGCCTCGAGAACGATGGTCGCAATCTGCTGGAAGATCGTCGTGCTCGCAGAGCTCTTCGCGGGCGGTGCCAGCGGTGGCGGGATCGGCTACAACCTGTATGTCGGATGGGAGTTCAATCGCACAAACGAAGTCTTCGCCTGGACCGTTTGGCTGGTAATACTGATGTTACTGACCGACTGGCTAATCATCGCTCCAATCGAGCGTTATGCAACGCGCTGGAAGCGTGGCTGAGGGAACACAGACCATGAGCAACATCATTATCTCTGGCTTGACGAAGTGCTTTGAGACCCCTACTGGCTCAATCAAGATCCTTGACGACATTGATTTGACCATCAAGGAAGGTGAGTTCGTCTGCCTGCTGGGACCTTCCGGTGCCGGCAAATCGGTGACCCTGAATTGCATCTCGGGGTTCCTGACTCCAACTTCTGGAAGCGTTGTCGTAGACGGCACGCCGGTCGTTAAGAAACGCCCTCACTACGGGTATGTGTTCCAACAACCTCGCTTGCTGCAATGGCGAACCGTCGCCGAAAATCTGCGCTTCGCCCTACGAGGTGAGACCGGAAGAGCGTCGCCCGGTGAAGACGAGAAGATTCGTTCAGTGCTGGACTTGGTAAACCTAACCGGCTATGAAGACTTCTACCCTCACCAGATCTCCGGCGGGATGCAGCATCGTGTCGGCATCGCGCGAGCGTACATTCGCAACCCGGGGCTCCTTCTGATGGACGAGCCCTTCGGCGCACTTGACGAGATTACGGCTCGAAAACTCCGCTCGGAGTTGATCAACACATGGATGAAAGACCAACGCACCGTCGTCTTTGTTACGCACGACATCATTGAAGCGTGCTTTCTCGCGGACAGAATTGTCATCTACACCCCGAAGCCCACCCGTATTGCATCGATAATCGATGTTGATTTGCGTCGGCCGCGGGAATATGGCAGTGCTCAAATGCACGACGTCGAGTCGAAAGTGCTTGAAGTCTTCGAGAAGACCATGAAAGAGTTCATGGACGCTGACGCCGCGTAAATGCGGCGCCGAGAAGCGTCCAGGCTACCCTGTGCGATAGACACGTACCGCACTTTCATGGCAGCACGATTCAATTTCAGCCAAAATCATTCGAGGTGGCGATTTCAAATGACATCACAGTCAGTGCCTCCAAAGCCGCCGAGCACGACGGACCCAATCTTGCGCCATTGGCAAGTTGCCGTTCCCCATGATCGGTTGGCGCATTTAGTCAAGGATGCCGCGCGCGCGATGGTGAGAGGACTACAACTTCGCCTGGCGAATTACGATGTCTCCTTTGGGCATTGGGCGTTTCTTCGCGTATTGTGGGAAGAGGATGGCCTCACGCAGAAGGAGCTAAGTATTCGAGCTGGCGTGATGACGCCAACGACCTTCACTGCAGTTGCTACCATGGAGAAGCTGGGTTACGTGGAGCGTCGTCATTCGACGGCAAACAAGAAAAACACCTACGTCTACCTGACCGACCAGGGCCGGGCTCTTAAAGCGGAGTTGGTTCCACACGCTGAGAAAGTCAATGAACTCGGTGTTCACGGTTTGAAGGAAAGCGAAGTCGAACTAGCCCGCAAGGTATTGCTCACGATCATTGAGAACCTCGCAAAAGACGAATCGGAATCGATGAATCTTGGCCAGCGCATCAGATCTACGCGTGAGCTGGGAAGGCTTGTCGCAACACGAGTACATAAGTAAGTCAGCGCCTAGTGGACACATTAGATCCAAACATACTCGGTTTTAATCTCGATCACCGATGCCCGTCCAGTAAGCGCCTAGGTCGAGAAGGAATGTCGTGCGACCAAGCGAAGCGTCCGACGTGGAAAACATAGCGCAGAGGCACGGCAGGTGCTGGATTCCTCGCGGCATGAACTGAATGGCAACAGAACACTGAAAGCGCAGGAGTAATTGAACGTGACGGCCCAAACTTCTCCACGAACGCCACCGGCAAGAGACAGCGATGCCCCGCGGATGGTCAGCGACAATAGCGTTGTCTGGAACGACGCGCGACTACTGGGCTTCACGCCGATGGACGATGTACACAAGGAGTTCTACGAAGTTGCGCTGCGGCTGGTGACGTGCACGGACGCGACCGCCGCAGCAGCGGTAGAGAAGTTCGAACAGCATGCCCTTAGCCACTTCGAGCAGGAGGACCAGTGGATGCGTGCGACAAACTTCCCACCGCGCGACTGTCACATTGAAGAACATGCAGCAGTGCTCAAGTCGATCGGTGATGTGAAGGCTGCGGTCCACGAAGGACGAGCCAGTGCGGAACTCGTCCGGGACCTCGGCCAGCGCCTCTTCGAGTGGTTTCCCGGTCACGCCGACTACCTGGACTCCGCTCTAGCGGCATGGATGACTAAACAGACCATGGGCGGCAAGCCTGTCGTGTTCAGACGATCGATTAAGTAAACGGATTGCAGCCGGAGATACTTGCCACAGCGAACGCTAATGCAGCGTCGGACGATTTCGTCAGTTAACGTTGCAAACCCTTCCGTTTAAATGGGAGCATTAATGCCGCTGTCGGCATACGCCCTTCAGGAACAAGTCGTCGAAGCCGCGTAAGACTCCGTTGGGGTCTGCCTGACGGCAATCCCATGGGCCTTCCCCCGCCCGCGTCAACTAGAAAAGCGGCTCATAGCTGGCCGTATCAACCATCAGACTTGTACCAGTGTGTTCGCAGTGGCTATCTACCACAACGAAGGGCGCAGTTAGCCGCGCCCTTCGGATAAAAGACTGCATCAGAATCCGTAGAGATTCGCGGGATTGTCTACGAGTACAGCCTTACGCTGATCCTCGTCGGGTATCCACGTCGTCAGTTGGTCTAGTAGATCCGTCGTATTAGGCATCGTGCCCTTGAACGAGACATGCGGCCAGTCGCTCGCCCAAACCAGGCGGTCAGGACGCACGGACAACAAGCGACTGACCAACGGCACCATATCCTCATACGGCGGCGCGCTTGAGACACGATAGGCACCCGAGAGTTTGACCCAGCACGTTCCTTTATCCAAGAGTCGCTGCAGCGTCTCGAACCCGGGCTGAGAGAGACCTTTCTCGGGCCGAACCGACGCGATATGGTCGATTACCACATCTGTCGGAAGATCGACGAGCGTTTGTTCCATCTCGGTAAGCGGACTGCCTCCGCCGTCGTTCATTACGTGCAGTTGGATATGCCAGCCGAGGTCGGCAATGCGTTTTGCCAGCGCGGGCATTTCAGAAAGAGGTGCTGCACCCGCATGCCCGATTGTGTAACGCACCCCGCGCACGCCGCGCTCATGCATCTCCTTGAGAGCCGAGTCGGTAACATCGAGTCGTAGCGCGGCGATCATCCTTGCGGGACGGCCAACCTCTGCGAGCGCATCAAGATGACGTCGGTTATCGACGCCATATCCGCTGGGTTGAACGATCACGACGCGCTCGATTTTCATCCGATCAAGTACTTGCGCAAGCGTCGCGGGAAGGGCTTCCGGTACGTCGAAAGCACGAGTCGGCGCGACCGGGTATACCGCGTCGGGACCGTAGACGTGAACGTGGCAATCTGTAGCACCGGGTGGTAACTTGAAGGCTGGCTCCCGCACTGACGAAACAGGCGGTTGGCAAAGTTCAGGCATTATATAAAGTCCTGTGACGGTAAGGCACATTCTTGCGGCCCACGTGCCGCTTCGGCACGTGGGCGCATGGGATGGAGCGCGACTCAGAAAGAGCCGCTCATTCAAAGATCGAAGCGTCGTCAAGGACGACTTCAACCTCCTTATTCTTCTCAGAGTACCCATCGAACGGCTGACCATGCTCATCAACTCGAGCCAGTACGTCCTGAGTCGGATCGATGGCGGCCCCCACGCGAAGCATCACAAGAGGCTCTCCCTCGTTGGCGTGGAACGAGTAAAGGGCACCCGAAGGTACGAGGACGCAGTCATTCTTCTGCACCGAACGTTCCTCGCCCCGCGGGCCAAAAAACGTGGCTCCGCCTTGGAGAACCACAAACACGTGATCCTCGTTTGTGTGCGCGTGGATTTCGTTTTCTCCGCCACTCGCATAAGTCTTGAGCACCACATTCATGTAGGGCGACGCGCCAAGAACTTGATTCGTCCGGCCCTGCAACGGCAGTCGAGCACGGATATGAAAGAAGCTCGGGGTCTTCTTCTCCGCCATCTTAGCCATGGCGTCTCGCCATTCCTTCGCGCTATTGGCAATCGGTGCGATTTCTTGATTGTTGAGGGTTGACATGTTGTCTCCTGTTGAAAGGTTGGCAGGTTTTCAAATCGACGAAAGCATCGCCACGTGTTCCTCGGTATCGTTCTGACCCGAAAGCAGTTCGCCGGCCCCGTTTACGCGGTCGAGCACATTCGACTGCCGCAGAGCATGCCAAGCCATAGCTTGGTTGCTCGTGATGACGGGACGTCCCAGAACCTTTTCGATTTCCTCGATCACAGGCAGCGTACGAATGGCCGTGCAACTGATGACGTATGCGTCAGCCGCCTCGCTACGATGCTGCAAGGCTAAGTCCATCCACGACTCAGGCTCTACCGCCATCATCTCTTCTGGCGTTTTCAGACCGAGGCCGTGGCAATCGATGACCGAGATCCCGTGATGACGCAGAAAAGTTACTTCCCGTTCATTGATCTCATCGATGTATGGAGTGAGAAGCACGATCGTCCTGGCTCCCATGCATTCGATAGCCCTGACGAGCGCAGCCGCCGTCGTAGCGGTTCGAACCCCGGTCGCGTGTTGGATACGTGTGCAAAGCGTCTCATCCATAGCGGGATCCCAAGTCGAGACGGCCGTACAATGAAAAACAATCAGATCCGGCCTGGTATCCCGAAGAAGAATTGCCGCTGGCTCGAGCTGAGCGGTCATGCCAAGTAGATCCTCCGCGCTGCTGCCGTTCAGCGGAAGGCGGGTCACGTGGCAGGAGACGCCGTCAGGCATCATGGCCGATAGTTCGGGTTCCGCTGCCGTGTTCCCGGACGGCATTAACACCCCTATCCGCGCGCGTTGACCATAGTTCACAGTCTTTCTATCCATCACGCCTCTCCTGCCCCGAGAAGGATTCTCTTTTCAATCTGCTCGTAGCGCTCGGCTGCATCCTCGCGCTGAGTCAGGAGTGAGGCAATCACACTAACCAAAAAGCTGAGTGGGACGCAGACGATAGCTGGATTGCGTAAAGACAGCATTGCGCTTGAATGTTTAAGAACGTCCACTTGAATCGTCGGCGAAAAATAGATGAAGAGTAGGCTCGAGAACAGTCCGACGAGCATTCCCCAAACCGCGCCTGCGACCGTGTAGCGTTTCCAGTAAATCGCTAAGAAAATGGCTGGAAAGTTCGCTGCGGCGGCGACCGACGTCGCCAGACCCACCAAGAACGCGACATTTTGGCCACGCAAGACAAGCCCCAATATCACGGCGACTAGAGCTAGCGCGACGGTGGCGAGCCGTGCAACGAGCATAATCTGCTTCTGAGAACTGCGGCCTTTCCTCAGGACCGCATCAAAAAGATCATGCGAGACCGTGGTGGCACCAGTGATCAAAAGGCCAGACACTACAGCCAGGATGGTGGCAAAAGACACTGCACAAATGAATCCGAGAAACGAAGGTCCCCCAAGCTTTTCCGCGAGCAATGGAATCGCCATGTTCCCGCCACGATCCATACCCGATATCGCCTGCTTACCGACCAGCTCCATCGCTGCGAAGCCCAGGATGAAAGTAAGCATAAGGAATATGCTAATAATCGTCGTCGCGTAGACCAGCGATCGGCGTGCAGCGCGTCCATCCGGTACCGTAAAGAATCGCATCAGGACATGCGGAAGGCTGGCCACGCCAAGCGCCAATGCGAGGCTGACCGATATTGCATCAAGCGGATTCGAGATAAGCCTTCCAGGCACTAGGACGGACGGGCCCTGACGCGCCGCGGCGGTCGAGAAAAGCGTAAGCGGGTCGTACTGGAACAGTCGGAGCGAGAGATAAGTCATTACTAGCGCCGCGAATGACATCAGGACCGCTTTGACGATCTGAACCCAAGTCGTTGCTAGCATCCCTCCGAAGATGACGTAGACCAGCATGAACGCGCCAATAATCCAGATAGCGACGTCATAGTCCATTCCAAAGAGAAGATGCACCAGATCGCCCGCGCCAACCATCTGCATCACTAGATAGCAGATGGTGATGCCGAGTGTCGTAATCCCTGTGACGATCCGAATACGAGGAGAATTGAGTCTGTATGCGAGTACGTCACCGAAAGAATATTTCCCGAGATTTCTGAGAGGTTCTCCGAAGAGAAAAAGCATGACGGGCCAACCTATTACGCCACCGATAGCATAAATAAGCCCGTCGAAACCAACCAGTGACACAAGACCGGAAATACCGAGAAAGCCGGCAGCAGCCACGAAATCGCCGGCAAGTGCAACCCCATTCTGAAGGGGCCCTATGCTGCCGCCGGCCGCAAAAAAGTCGTCGGATGTTTTGGTGCGTTTCGCCGCCCACCAAGTAATGGCGAGAGTGGAGCACAGAAACAGAACGAAGAAAGACAATGACGCGAAGTTTGCTCGCCCGGTCGTTACTGCATTCATTTCACATCCCCCCCTTGCGCAGTTCTCTGATCGATTTGTCGTGGATTTTGTCTACCCACACGACATACCCAAACGTCAACGCGAGCGCGAAACCGACAGTCGCAAATCCGACAGCGATGGCGAGCGAGAGCCCAGGCATCAACTCATACGACAAAAACTGCTTGTAGTAGGCGATTGAAGTAATGAACGCGAAATGAGCGATCAACAGTGCCAAGGTTGTACATAGCGACACCCTTTGACGGCGCACTGCCACGGATCTTAGGCGGGACGGCGGCGGAGATACTACGGCTTCGGATGTAATTGTCTGCATAAAACGTCTCCTGATCAAACGGTCTGCGCAGTGCTGAGGACCTCCCCCCAACCGCGGCTAGAAGGATCGCGACTTTTGTTAGTTATCTAATTCTTGAGGCCCAATTTTGAACGCCGAGTGGTTACAAACTCCAGAGAAAAATGCTTGTTGCAAATATAGCAATGCGACTCCGGCCTGATGGTCTGAAATAGTGATAAAGTTTCGTGCAGACGTTCGCCTTTGCCGCTTTTTCCCGTTGCAAATAGCACAACCTACATGAAAACTATTAAGACGGCGCTTCAGATGCTCGAGGCCTTTGTAGAGGGCGGTGAACGCAAGACGGTCGGCGAGTTGGCAGATCGATTCAGCCTTCCCAAGAGTCAGGTATCGCGGATTCTCTCCAGCTTTCGCGACGCGGGATGGCTCGAGCAGGACCCGCGAACGCGCACCTATTCGGTCGGACTGGCAGCCTACGTTTTCGGCGCGCGGTTCGTGCAGTTCGATCCACTGACGCGGCAAGCCTTCCCGGTGCTTAGAGGTGTGGTGGATCGCAGCGGATTCAACACCACGCTCTCAGTACTGGACAACCTTAAGCCCCTGTATTTGATTGGCATCGCGGGGCCGGTTCCGGTCGACCTCTCCTCTAACTTCGGGTCATATTTCCCGTTCCACGCAACGGCCGCCGGAAAGGTGCTAGCCACTTATGCCGACGAATCGACCCGTCAAAAAATGCTTCGCGCAGCCCCGTTCGAACGCGTGACGGGAAGGACAATCACGGATCCCGCAGCGATCGAAGCCGAATTGAACCTTGTGTTTCGTCAGGGATATGCCACCTCTGATGGTGAGCGCGTACCGGGTATTGGCGCCATGGCAGTGCCCGTGGTCGGGCGCGAAGGCGAACTGATTGCCGCGCTTGGGATTGCCTTTCCTTGCAAGATGGTGGACAAAGATGATTACGAATATCAGGCCGCCATTCTGAAAAGTGGCTCTCTTATGCTCGCAGAGCGACTTATCGGCGCTCCCCGATGACGAAATGAACCTGCACGTATGGGTGCCGAATCGTACACGTCGCGCGCGAGTCAAGGCCCCCAACGCGCCTTTTCCCTGCCCTTCGGTTCAGGCAACCGCTAACGACGAGACCAAAACTAAGCGTCAGGCCGGTCCGTTGGATTTAGTTGCGGCAGCACGATTGCCCGGCTGAGCTTCGGAACTGGTAGTTCCGAAGTCGCACGAGCGCTGGGGAGGCCTCATTCCGCTGGCGTGTCGTCGATCCAGCGTCGCGCGCCTGGCCCCGCGTTTCCAGCGCGGTCATCTGGGTTGCCAAGTCTGCAGCGCTTCAGGGACATGCATCCGCAGCCAATGCAATGATCAAGGTCCATATTGAGCTTCTCCAGTTCCACAATCTTCTGCACCACACGCTGCTTCCAATCGCGCGACAGGCGCTGCCAGTCCTTGTTGGTTGGAAGTGTTTCTGTAGGCAGGCTCGCGAGTTGTTGCGCGATTTCCTCGAGTGTATAGCCGATTCGCTGTGCGAACACGATGAACGCAATGCGTCGCAGGGCCGAACGCGGATAGTAACGGCGACTAGATCCTTCTCTGCTCGAAGCGATAAGTCCGCGCGATTCATAGAACCGAAGAGCCGATGATGCGACGCCACTTCGCGCCGCTACCTCGCTGATGGGCAGAAGCGGGTCTCTACCCGCACGTGAGATGCGTGAAATAACCATGTCAAAACTCCCGGTTTGCCTTTACTTCAAGTTTACTTTAACTTTTAGAATGGGCGCACTTCATCAATCCATCATCCGAAATGTGCGACTCCTCTCCTCCCCCGTATTCTGCGCTGGCGCGTCCGTTGCCCGCGTGGCTCGCTGCGTGTCTTGTGGTAGTAGCACTTTCTGGATGTGAGCGCCGGCAGGCCGACACACCTTCCCCGCCTGAAGTCGGCGTTGCGTCCGTTACTCGGCGCGACATTCACCTTTCCGACGAATTTAACGGTCGCGTCGAAGCAGTCGATGCGGTCGAACTGCGGCCACGAGTAAGCGGCTATCTGCAACGCGTCGCGTTTCGCGAAGGTGAATCGGTGGCCCAAGGAGCCTTGCTTTTCGTCATCGACCAGCGACCGTATCGCATTGCGCTCGACCGCGCCATCGCCCAACTGCAACGCGCACAGGCCGCTGCGCGGCTCGCGAAACTACAACTCGAGCGCGTCGAGACGCTGATAAAAGCGCGAGCGACGTCGCAGGAGGAGCTCGATTCCGCACGCGCTGCCGAAGCACAAGCCAGCGCCGACCTGCATTCAGCCCAGGCCGCCGTCGACGATGCGAAGCTCAATCTGGGTTTTACTGAAGTACGGGCGCCGATTCCAGGCCGCGCAGGCCGCGCAGTGGTCACAGTCGGCAACCTCGCGCAAGCGGATCAGACGCTGCTCACGACAGTCGTCTCCCAAGACCCGGTCTACGTCTATTTTGATTGCGACGAGCAAAGCTATCTGCGCTACAGCGCGGCCCGGACCGATGCAAACAGGCGCGCCATCGGTGCCTCGACCGTTGTACACATCGGACTTGCAAACGAAACAGGCTTTCCACATGAGGGAACGATCGACTTTCTCGATAACCGGCTCGATGCTTCGACCGGCACGATTCGCGCCCGTGTACGCGTCGCCAATGCCGACCATGCGTTCGTGCCTGGGCTGTACGCGCGAGTTCAACTCGTCGGGGGGCGCGATGAAAGGGCTTTGCTCGTAGACGGCAAGGCCGTGCTCACTGATCAGGACCGTCGGTATGTGTACGTGCTTGGAGATGGTAACCGCGCGATGCGCCGCGACGTGACGCTTGGCCGCGACATCGGCGGCCAGCGGATCGTCACGAGCGGATTGCGCGACGACGATCGCGTAATCGTCGAGGGCCTGCAGCGCGTTTACTTCTCAGGGGCGCTTGTGAAGCCGAAAGCTTTACCCGCGGTGCCTAAGCAGGGAGAACCGCAACAATGAACTTCTCCCGCTTCTTTATCGACCGTCCGATTTTCGCGGTAGTACTGTCCATCGTCACTTTCGCCCTCGGTTTGATTGCGATTCCTATGCTGCCTGCCGGCGAATATCCAGAGGTCGTGCCACCCAGCGTGGTCGTACGCGCCACGTATCCCGGTGCCAATCCGAAGGAGATCGCTGAATCGGTCGCTGAGCCGCTCGAGGAGGCGGTAAACGGCGTCGAGGGCATTATGTACATGAAATCTGTCGCCGGTTCGGACGGTAGCCTGCAAGTCGTCGTTACGTTCCTGCCGGGTGTGGAGCCGGACACTGCCGCTGTGCGCGTCCAAAACCGCGTGAGTCAAGCGCTGTCACGTCTGCCGGAGGAAGTGCGGCAATACGGCGTCACCACGCAAAAGCAGTCTCCCACGCCGCTCATGTATGTGAGCCTCTACTCCCCCGACAACAGCCGGGATTCGCTCTATCTGCGCAACTACTCGACGCTGCATCTAAAGGACGAGCTTTCGCGCATTCCTGGCATCGGTGATGTCGGTCTCTATGGGTCCGGAGACTACGCAATGCGCATCTGGCTCGATCCGAATCGGCTCGCCTCGCGCGGCCTTACCGCGAGCGACGTAATCGGAGCGGTACGCGAGCAGAACGTGCAAGTATCTGCAGGCCAGCTTGGAGCCGAGCCAACGCCAGCGAAAAATGACTTTCTCGTGCCGATCAACGTGCGGGGCCGCTTGCGCACCGTGCAGGAATTCGGCGACATCGTGCTCAAGAGCGGCAACGGAGGCCAGATTGTCAAACTCGCTGATGTTGCGCGCATTGAGCTCGGCGCAGGAGACTACACGCTCCACGCACGGCTCGACAATGTAAACCAGTCAACGGTGGGTATCTTCCTGTCGCCTGGCGCGAACGCGCTCGCCGTCGCACAAGCGGTCTATGGGAAGCTCGAGGAGCTTTCAAAGCGCTTTCCACCCGGTGTCGCGTACAAGCCCGTGTGGGACCCGACCGTATTCGTGCGCGAATCGATCCGTGCCGTGCAACACACACTCATTGAGGCAGTGGTGCTTGTCGTGCTCGTGGTGATTCTTTTTCTGCAGACTTGGCGTGCCTCCATCATTCCGCTCGTAGCCGTTCCAGTCTCTGTCATCGGCACGTTTGCGTGGCTCTACCTGCTTGGCTATTCAATCAACACGCTGACGCTGTTCGGTCTGGTACTCGCCATTGGCATCGTGGTAGACGATGCGATCGTCGTCGTGGAGAACGTCGAGCGCAATATTGAACAGGGGCTTGCGCCGCGCGAGGCCGCCTATCAAGCGATGCGCGAGGTTTCAGGACCAATTGTTGCCATCGCCCTCGTCCTGTGCGCCGCGTTCGTGCCGATGGCATTCCTCTCCGGGGTTACCGGGCAGTTCTACAAGCAGTTCGCCGTGACAATCGCGATATCCACTGTCATCTCGGCGATAAACTCCCTCACGCTCTCGCCCGCGCTGGCTGCGAAGCTCCTGAGGCCACACAGCGCTCCGCCCGATGCGCTCACGCGTGTACTCGACCGTGCGCTCGGATGGCTGTTCCGTCCGTTCAACCGCTTCTTTCAGCGTAGCTCGACACACTACCACGGCGGAGTGAGCCGAACGTTGAAACGTCGCGGTCTTGTGTTCGGCGTCTATGCCGTGCTGCTCGGAACAACCGCGTGGCTCTTGAATGCCGTGCCGGGCGGCTTCATTCCCGTACAGGACAAACTGTATCTGTTTGCAGGGGCGAAACTGCCGGAAGGCGCATCGCTCGCGCGTACCGATTCCGTCACGCGCCAGATGATCGACATTGCGCACAGCGTTGAAGGTGTCGATTCGGTTCCTGCGTATGCCGGGCTCAACGCGCTGCAGGTGGTCAACACGCCGAACATCACGAACTCGTACGTGATTCTGAAGCCTTTCGGCGAACGTCATCGAAGCGCCGCACAAATTAATGCCGAACTGAACCAGCGCTTCGGCGCGATCAAGGACGGCGTTGCCTATGCATTGATGCCGCCACCGATCCAGGGTCTCGGCAATGGCTCTGGCTATTCGCTCTATTTGGAGGATCGCGCGGGCCTCGGCTTCGGGGCGCTTCAAAACGCGCTCGGCGCGTTCCAGGCTGCAGTTGCGAGAACGCCCGGTATGGGATATCCGGTCAGTGCCTATCAGGCGAACATTCCGCAACTCCAAGTGCAGGTAGATCGCGTGAAGGCGAAGGCGCAAGGTGTCGCCCTCACCGATCTCTTCAACACGCTGCAAACCTATCTGGGTTCCGTATACGTGAACGACTTCAATCTGTTTGGCCGCGTTTATCGCGTGATGGTGCAGGCCGACGCCGCGCATCGTCAAAATGCTGCCGATATCGGCAATCTGCGCACGCGCAACACCAATGGTGATATGGTCCCCATCGGCTCGATGGTCACGATCACGCCCGCTTATGGACCCGACCCTGTCGTACGGTACAACGGCTATCCCGCTGCGGATCTGATCGGCGAGACGAACCCGAAAGTGCTGTCGTCTGGACAGACCATCGCAACGCTCCAACGCATTGCGAAAGAGGTACTACCTCCTGGTATCACGCTCGAATGGACCGATTTGAGCTATCAACAAGTCACTCAAAGCAACGCGGCGATCGTCGTGTTCCCTCTCGCGGTGATGCTCGTGTTCCTCGTGCTGGCATCGTTGTACGAGAGTTGGACGTTGCCGCTTGCCGTCATTTTGATCGTGCCGGTCTGCATGTGCGCCGCCCTCTTCGGGGTATGGCTTGCCGGCGGGGATAACAACGTGTTCGTGCAGGTCGGGCTCGTCGTCCTAATGGGACTCGCCTGCAAGAATGCGATTCTAATCGTCGAGTTCGCGCGAGAACTGGAAATTCAGGGAATGGAGACTGTCGATGCCGCGCTTGAAGCATGCCGCCTTCGGTTGCGGCCAATCGTCATGACCTCGGTTGCGTTCATTGCCGGTTCTGTGCCGCTCCTGCTTGGCAGCGGCGCGGGCAGCGAAGTACGCGCGGCAACGGGCGTCACGGTGTTCGCGGGCATGCTCGGCGTCACGCTTTTCGGGCTCTTTCTCACCCCGGTTTTCTACGTCGCGATCCGCAGGCTCGCCAAGCGTAAGCCCACGAGTGAGCATCAGGGCACGCTCGAAGGAGAGCGCCGATGAACTTCCGTCTGACTATCATTTCCATGTCGCTCGCGCTCGCCGCGTGCGCCGTCGGCCCTGACTTCAAACAACCGGCATCTCCCATCACCGAAAACTTCGCCCGCGCAGAAAGCGCTACAGCATCGAAGATCCCGCCCGAAGGCATCGACGCGAAGTTTTGGCATGGCTTTGGCGACCCAGTGCTTAGCCGACTGATCGACGATGCGCTCACAGGGAATCAAGACCTTCGTGTCGCGGTCTCGCGCTACGACGCCTCGAACGCGCTACTAGCCAACGCAAAGTTCGACCGTTATCCGACTGTTACCGCGAGCGGCCAGATCGGCCATCAATTGCTGAGCCAGGATCAGGCCTTCGGCGCACCCCGAGACCAGCGCGACACGCCAATATCGAGCGTGCAGATCAATGCCGCGTGGGAGCTCGACTTATTCGGGCGCGTGCGTCGCGGCGTCGAGGCAAGCCGGGCGGATACCGAAGCGAGCGCGGCGGATATCCGCGCGGTCCGGGTCGCGATGGCTGCCGATGTCGCAAACGCGTATGTCGATCTACGCGGCTCGCAACTGCGGCTGCGGATCGCGCGAGACAATGCAGAAAATCAGCGCCAGACACTGGCCCTGGTGGAAGCACGTATCGCGGCGGGTCGAGGCTCTGATCTCGATGCAGCGCGTGCGCGCGCCCAATTTGAGTCGACCACCTCGCGCATTGCAGCATATGAAGCGACGATCGGCGTGGACGAGCATCGGCTTGCCGTGCTGACCGGGCGGCCACCCGAGGCCCTGATTTCCGAACTGGACGGATCCGGCCCGCTTCTTTCTCTATCAACCGATATCGATCCAGGCACACCGGGCGACTTGTTGCGCCGACGCCCTGATATCGCTGCTGCAGAGGCGCGCCTGCACGCGGCGACCGCACGCGTAGGCATCGCTACCGCCGACTTGTTCCCGCGCTTCACGCTTAGCGGAATGTTAGGGAGCATGTCGGCGACCTACGGCGTATTTCGCTCGGGCAGTGACATGAATCTGATTGCGCTCGGTATTGATTGGTCGTTTCTCGATGTCGGCCGAGTTCGCGCGCGTATCGCGGCGAGCGATGCAAACGCATCAGGCCAGCTCGCACAGTACCGACAAACCGTGTTACTCGCGCTGGAAGAAACGGAGAATGCTCTGCTGCGCGTGTCACGCACGCGCGACGAAAGCCTGCATCTGGATCGGTCCGCCGAAAATAGTGCACTCGCGGCGCGACTCGCGCAGGCCAGGTTCGACTCGGGGGCGATTGACTACTACCAGGTTCTGGACGCGCAACGATCAATGCTGCAGGCGCAGGACGCGGCGGCTGAAGCGCGGATGCGCCGCGCGACGGCGACTGTTGGACTCTACAAAGCATTGGCAGGCGGCTGGGAGCCAGCGAGTGACACGGCCACCACAAGCAGTAAAGGACTCAAAGAGTCGGTACCCCACTCCTGATGAGCTGGCGGATCGCATCGCCGCCGTTAAACCTGCTGTGACCTGCCCCTGGTTTTAGTCCGGACTGTAGCTAGAGTCCGACATTAAAGACTGCGAGGCCGCTTCATGCGCCCGGGCGAACTGATCGGGTGCGAGATCGCCGAGTGAGCTGTGGGGCCGCTCGGTGTTGTTATCGATACGCCATTCCTCAACCAGCTGCTTGGTGTGGCGCATTGAGACGAACCAATGCTCGTTCAGACATTCATCGCGGAACCGCCCGTTGAAACTCTCGATATAGGCATTCTCCACCGGCTTGCCAGGCCGAATGAACGACAGCGTAACACCGGCTTCGTAGGCCCATGCATCCAGCACCTTACCAGCGAACTCCGGCCCGTTGTCGACCGTGATGGATACGGGTAAGCCTCGCATCTCCTTGAGCCGCTCAAGCACTTGCCGTACTCGTAAGCCCGGCAGCGAAGTATCAACCTCGATGGCCAGGCACTCGCGCGTGTAGTCATCGACCACGTTCAGGCATCGAAACCGCGGACCATAAGCCAGCCCGTCAGAAACGAAGTCTATCGACCAACTCTGATTCGGGCCCGTTGGTGACGGCAGTCGCGTGCGCTCGACAGCCGCAATACGCTTGCGTCGCCGCTTGCGCACGCTCAGTCCTGCCTTGCTGTACAGGCGCCAGATGCGTTTATGGTTGGCGAAGCAGCCATCCCGCCGCAACAGCACATGAATCCGGCGATAGCCGTAGCGGCGCTTCTGAGTGGCGATAGCCATCATGCGGGCAGTCAGCGCTTCATCGTCAACTCGGCGGCGTGATTCGTAGTGGAAAAGCGAGCGCGAAATCCCTACCAGCCCGCAGGCCCGGGTAACACCCATGTCGCGTTCGGTCATCAATATTCCGACCGCTTCGCGCTTGGCCCGCGGGCTTGCTACTTTCGAGCCAGCAGGTCCTTCAGCGCAGCGCTGTCGAGCATTGATTCGGCCAACAAGCGCTTGAGCTTGTTGTTCTCCTGTTCCAGTTCCTTCAGGCGCTGCCCTTCGGAGATCGTCACCCCGCCGAACTTCGCTTTCCAATTGTAGTAGGTCGCTTCCGAGATGCCGTACTTACGGCACAGCTCCGCCGGCGGCTTCAGACCCGTGTCGGCTTCCTTCAAGATACCAACGATTTGTTCTTCGGTGAATCGCTTTTTCATTGCCGTTCCTTTCTGAAACGGACTCTACACTGTCACCGTACGAAATGCGGTGTGAAGCGCACCGGGAATCTCGGAGACGGTTTTGCTGGAGATAAGCTGCCATTGGCACTCCAGCGAGTTGCTCATAGTAACCGGCTTCCGCTTCGGCCGGAGGGATATTGCCGATAGGTTCAAGCAGACGTTGGTGATTGAACCAGTCCACCCATTCAAGTGTCGCCAGTTCGACGGCTTGCACATTGCGCCACGGACCGCGTCGATGAATGACTTCAGCCTTGTACAGGCCGTTAATCGTTTCAGCGAGTGCGTTATCGTATGAATCGCCTACGCTGCCGACCGACGGTTCAATCCCTGCTTCAGCTACCGGTCCGTGTACCGAATGGAAACGTACTGCGACGCGCGGTCCGAGTGATGTACCAAACGGTTACCTTCGGCCGGTCGGCGCTCATGTAGTGCCTGCTCCAGCGCATCCAGTACGAAATCGGTGCGCGCTGAACTCGATACTCTCCAGCCTACAATGCGTCGCGCGAACACATCAACGATGAAGGCGACATACGCGAAGCCCTGCCAAGTGGCGACAAACGTGAAATCTGAAACCCACAGCGCATTCGGCTCTAACGCCTTGAACTGACGCTGCACATGATCAAGCGGACAAGGTGCGTTTTTATCGCTGACGGTGGTTCGCATTGACTTACCCCGCCGTACACCTTGTAGGCCTGGCCGCTTCATCAACCACTCAACTGTGCATCGCGCAATTCTGAAACCTTCGCGCAGCAACTGTCGCCAGATCTTACGCGCGCCGTACACTCTAAAGTTGTCTTCCCAAACGCGCCGTATGTGCTGACTCAACAAGGCATCACGCTGTTGCCGCGCTGGCAGCCGACGCGGATCAGCACGGCGGGTTGCATACAGATAGCAAGTCGACGGGGCGATCGGCAATACTCTGCAGATCGACTCGACCCCGTAAGCTGACCGGTGATCGTCGATGAATGCGATCATCACTTCGGTCGGCAGTCGAGCTCCGCCTGTGCGAAATACGCCGAGGCCTTACGCAAAATCTCGTTCGCCTGGCGCAGTTCCCGGACCTCGCGTTCGAGCTCGCGGATTCGATCCTGCTCCTGCGTCGCGGGGGCCGCCTGCAAACCACGGTCGCTCTCAGCTTGGCGAACCCAGTTTCGCAATGTCTCGTGCGAACAGCCCATTTTGGCAGCGATCGACTGGATCGTTTCCCATTGTGTGGCGTATTCCGAACGGTGCTCGAACACCATGCGAACCGCGCGCTCGCGTACCTCGGCCGAATACTTCGGCGCTGTCTTCCGTTTTGCTTTGTCGACGTTTTCCATGACCCTATTCTCTCAGGAGCTGAGGTCTCCGGAAAACCCGGGGCGCTTCAGGGAGCAGGTCAGCTGCATGTCAAGATCCGAGGTAACGGCCGTCTGGACATGAAGTTAGGCTCCGATATCGCCGAAACGAACCGGAGCCTCTCGAAGCAGCGGGGCAGTCTACGTTTAGATCTTAAAGCTCTCTAACGTGGCGGGATGAAACAGTTCTTCCGGTTCCAGCTTCCGCGACGACAATCCCTCGGCGTGATGGCGCACCAGGAATCGCTGCAGGACCTGGCGGTTCGCGTCAAAACCATATGACCAGAAGTCGTCACCCATAAGTTGACGCGCTGCTCGCAGTTGTTCCTCCACGAATGGCAAGGTCACTTTCGTTGCCGACGTATCGCTGAGTTTCGTTAAGGCAACATGCTTCGACCGTTCAAACGCCTTTGCGACTGCACCCGGGAGCCACGGATGCTGCTCAGCCAACGAGCGCCGGATGCCGAGCAAATGCATGATCGGGAAAAGCTTTGTACGCTTATACCAGTCGGAAGCCGCTTTCTGCGGCTCCGCGAAAAGGTACTTGACGTTAGGGTGGCCGTTCGTGAAGCATGACGGCGCGCGCGGACCAATGACCGCATCGATTTTACCGGACGCCAGGAGACCGGAGATCGTCGCATCCGAAGGCGCGTTTTCGAGGTGCACGTCTGCGGGAAGGTTCAGCTTGATTTTCTCCTCGCGTCCAGTCTCCTCGTATCCTCCGCGTACCCAGGTCACATCGGATGCCTTGACTCCGTGGTCTTCCTCGAGAAAGAGGCGGGCCCACACGTTCGCAGTGAGCTGATATTCAGGCACGCCTATGCGCTTGCCCTTCAAGTCACTGGGGGACTCGATGCCGCGATCGTTTCTGACGTAAATCGACGTGTGACGAAACGCACGGGAGGGGAAAATCGGCACACCGATATAGGGACTCGTACCAGCTGCCGTCTTCACGCTGTAACTTGAGAGCGACAGTTCGCAGATATCGTAATCGGCATGTCGGAAAGCACGGAAAAAGATTTCTTCCGGGTCTTGCAGCATGAAAACGGGATCGACACCATCGATCTGCACTTCCCCGTCCACCAGCGGCCGCATACGGTCGTAGTTGCCTACGGCAACGGACAAATTTAGCTTGCTCATTATTGCTTTCCTGTCTAATTGTTTCTCGTAGTCGACGTGGATCGAGCGTCAAGCGCCAATAAGCACATCGTGCTGCTCTGCGCTCGAACGCAGCATGGCGATACAGATCTCAAGGGTGCCGCGCGCCCAGATTCCGTCATGCAGCGGCGCGATACCGCCATGGACGGCCGCGAACAATTCGTCGATCACTTCGGCACGCGGGACCGCGGGTGCTGCGAGGGCGATACGCTGGCAGCGCTCATCTCCGTACACAATGATGCTGTCCGGTAATGGCCGGAGGTCTGCGTGCTCGCACGACACGATGACCGGACCGAAATGCTGATGTTTTGGCACGTCGACGCTAGTGCTAGTCATCGATAGGGCTGTGTAGGCATCGCCGCCATATGTGCCTGCCGCTTTAAGTCGCGCCTCCTCGTCCTTAGACCGTAAAAGAGCTAGCTTGCGCCGCGCGCTGCCATAATCGTCAAAGCTCTTGGGGCGGCCCATTTCGCCAATCCAACCGGTCCATTCATCCGAATCGAAATGCGCATAGCCGTTGTATGAAAGCGACGCAAACGCGCCGTTCTCGAACCAGAGGGTTGCGGTGTATGCGCCCTCAGTAGGACGTGATCGATCCCAATTGCCGACCGCTGCGCGAATACGCGTCGCGCGACTGCCCGCAAGGAGCCGGACGATGTCAACTTGATGCGCCGCCTGGCTGAACACCGCCCCACCGCCTTCTTCCGTTCTCAACTCCTCTGGTCTACGAGGACGAAACAGGTAGTCGGTGTAGTTCAGAGCCTGAATCATCTTCACTTCGCCGACACCGCCCGACAAAATCAGCTCGCGGGTGCGCCGGTACGGCGTATCGAAGCTATGACAGTGACCGACGATTAGATGCACATTCGCTTCGCGGCATGCGACGATCATTTGATCGCATTCCGCGATCGTCAGTGCCATCGGTTTTTCGACGAGCACGTGCTTGCCATAGCGCGCCGCCACGCGGGTATGCGCCGCGTGGTACTGATGCGGGCTGGCGATGTAGAGCGCATCGATACCCGGCATCCGCGCGAGCGCCTCAATGTCGTCAAACGTCGGAGCATCGAAATCAGCTTCGAACTGCGCACGTGCCTGAGCGCGAGGATCGCATGCGCCGACGAGTTGGATTCGTAGGTCCGCAAGAAACGTCGGCAGCATCAGCGAGAACGCGCGGCCCAATCCAACGATGCCGAGTCTCAGTTTTTCCATCACTGGTGGACCTGATAGTTGGTTTCGAGCTCTGCGGATTGCTGCTCACGCTCGCCCCCTACTGGCTGCGCAGCGAACTGTTTCCAATCAGTGTCCTTCGGCACCATCGCCTGGAAGGAACACACGCTTCTCGGAATGGTCATCTCGCCAGTTCCAATGGCCGTCTCTCCCGCCTGGAAGTCGCTAAGCGCGTCCAGCATACGGCGCCGAAACTCCACGACGGCCACGTCGCTTGCTCCGAGTCGCTCCTCCGAACGGTCAGCAATAGGACCCATGGTGACCCACATAGCGATGTCTTGGTTCGGAAAGCCCTTGATGCCAGTGAAGTTGCCAGCTTTCATTGCCTCCCGATCCTGCCAGAAGCGGTTATCGTGGTTACGCAATGGGCGGTAATACTCGTCCAGGTCAAAGCCGACCTGCTGACCCAGAAACTTGCGCCACGTTTCCGTCTCAGGCGTTTTGTCCGAATCACCCCATGCCATGAAGTAAAATGTCGTGCTGGTATCGTCGCAAGGTACATTTACGTTCGCGACGTTATACAAATTGTTCGGCGGAATCAGCGCTGTGGCGGGCGCGACGAATACAGTTGAGCGCACATAGTCGTGCGAGGCAGCGTTCTGAATCGGACGGCGAAGTGCCGCGTACCGGAAGCCGTAGCTCGTGCGATGCACCTGCAAACGCGGCGCCTTGTCAGTCGACGGGCGCAACCAGTTCTTTGCAGTCGCTTCAGCACCGCCTACGCGCGCCGGAACAAAGTCTGACGAGTGCAGACTGGAACTGTGCGCCGAGTCAATCGCACCTTCCAAAACTTGTGCCCAGTTACAAGGCAGGATCGCTTTCGCGATGCTCACACGCGTGTCTTCGGTCGGAGCCCAAGGCGGGGGCACAAATTCGGGAATCGAGTCCTGAGGGCCCATGTAGGCCCATACGAACCCGCCCCACTCCTTTGTCTCGTAGGCCTTGTGCTTAACCTTCTTCGTCATGTCGCTCGACGCAGGCTCAGAGACCATTTCGATCACGTTGCCCTTTACGTCCATCTTCCAGCCGTGATACAGGCAGCGAATACCGCAGTCCTCATTACGTCCGTAGACGAGCGACACGCGACGGTGCGGACAGTACTCGTCCATCACGCCTACGTTGCCGTCAGTGTCGCGGAACACGACGAGGTCTTCCCCCAATACTCGGGCCTTGACGGGCGGGCCATCCGGCTCGCTGACTTCCTCGATCAGACAAACGGGCGTCCAGTGACGCCGCATCATCTGTCCCATAAGAGCGTCACCCTCGACACGACACAGCAACTCATTTTCTTCATGCGTAAGCATTACCCTATCTCCTTGCCACCAGTTCGTTCAGAGTCGCTCGTTAGATGTCGAGGACCAGTTCTTCACTCTTCGCTCGCGAAACACAAATCATGATCTGGGAGGATTTCTCGTCCTCGGTAAGGATCATGTCGCGGTGCTCCGCATCTCCAGAGCAAAGTTTCGTGCGGCACGATCCACAGGTTCCGCTCTCGCATGAACTCGGGGCTCGGATCCCGTTGTCGCGAAGAATCTCGAGGATCGAGCGATCCGTGGGAATCTCAAAGGTCTGGCCAGATTTCGCAAGCTTCACCTTGAAGGGCTTGTTCTCCGCTGCGAGCGATTGATCGACGCCGAAGCTCTCGAAATGAACGCTGCCTTGTGGCCAGTGACCTGTCATGTCCCGCACACAGTCCATCAACGGACGTGGGCCACAGCAGTAAACGTGAGTCCCGCTACCCGGCTTCTCGAAGACGGGCCAGAAATCGAAAGCGTTCGCGAGATCGCCGTAATCGTGATGGACCACCACCTGCGACCGCCATTCGGAGTTCGTGAGTTCCTCGAGAAACGCCGTCATCTCGGGATTACGCGTGAGGTAATAAAGCTTGAAGCGAGGGCCTGCGGTCGAAGTCAGATATCGCATCATCGAAAGGATCGGCGTGATGCCGATGCCACCGGCGACGAAGACGAAACTGCGGGCGCGCTCGCTAAGTTCAAACTCGTTTCGCGGCTCCGCCACTTGAATCCGATCGCCTACGTGCAGGTTGTCCGCCATGCTGATTGAGCCACCACGGCCTGCTGCATCGCGTTTGACTGCGATCACATAGCGGTCCGTCTCTTCTGGGTCGTTTGACAACGAGTAGTTGCGATTGGCACCGCTAGGTACGCGCACCGTCACGTGCGCGCCGGCGGTGAACGGGGTGAGCTCGCGGCCCTCCGGATCTCGCAGTTCGAATCGAAAAATTCCTTCTGCGACATCCTCCTTTTCGGTCACTACGAGCGTCTTGAATGAAAGCTCGTCGTTTGCCATCTCGCTCATTACCCTTCTCTCCAGTCTCGTCAGTCCTGCGTGATGCGGATCAACGTTGATAACCAATACGTTTATATTAGATATCTAAGCATATTTTGGCAAGCGGGTTTTCCCTGAGCGGGCCGATGTCGCTAAAATCGGTACATCGCTGTTCGGTCGTCGGACCGGCAGGGATTATCTGCGCAAGGAGGGCGCGTCGAAGACGATTCCGATTGTGCTAACAGGTCGGTCGCGCTCCCCCCCCGATTGCTAACTCGCAGAGCCGTCTTGTTTCCGAACGGGTGGGAACGCATGCGGTGGCTCCGGGCAATGGCAGTGCTGCTCATTCAGCAGCAGTGTCGAGTGTCGCCAGCGACAGCCCCAGGCGCCAAACATCAACCCGAGAAAAGCAAGCGCCTAATCGCATCATTAAGCGTTGCGCTGGCGAGCAAACGTCACGCGGCGCCCCAAGAGCCGCTTCAATACGCAAGTCGCCCTCAGGGCTGCTGCATGTGTTCGCGCAAGGTGTTTGCTGGGACCCCAAGCAAGACAGCTAGACCGCCCAACAGGACAAGCGCTGCGATGCCGGACAGTCCGACCGAGAGACTTCCAGTTAGCGTCTTGGTCCAACCGAGTGCGATCGGCCCACAGAACGCACCGATTTGTCCGAGGCTGCTGATCAACCCAATACCTGCAGCGGCAGTTTCGTCGCTCAGGTACGCGGGGGGAATTGACCAGATGATTGCGGCTGCACCGAAATATGAGATCGAGATCATGCCAAGACAGAGGATCGACATCAAAGAATTCCCGGCGACCATCGGCAACATCAGTCCACCAAGACCACCTATCGCTGTACAGCCGAAGAAGTGCCAGCGGCGTTCCAGCGTCACGTCAGAACTTCGCGCCACGGCGAACATGCCTAGCGCACCGATGATGTACGGCAGAGCGGACAACAGGCCGATATTGAACACATCGGTGACGCCCGCCTGACGGATGATAGTCGGCGTCCAGTAGTTGAGGATTGTTCCGCATAACGGCACCGTTCCCCATCCAGCTGCCAGGATATAAACGCGGGGGTCCTTCAGTGCAACGAGCAGTTGATGGCGGCTGTGCTTCGCGGGTTTCTTCTCGGCGCGATCAGCAGCCAGCGCATCCAGAATGATCTTCTTCTGTTCGTCGTCGAGCCAACGAGCGTCCTGCGGCCTGTCGACAAGATAGAAGAACGCAACGATACCCATCACCAGCGCCGGCAGGCCTTCCAAGAAGAAGAGCCACTGCCAATTTCTATATCCGAGCACGTCTACGAAGTTGTGCAAGATCCAGCCCGACAGTGGACCGCCGATGATCCCCGCTGCCGCAATTGCTAGCAGGAAACGCGAGGTGATTCGTGCGCGACGCGCGCCCGGATACCAGAAAGTCAGATACAGGATGATGCCGGGCCAAAAGCCTGCCTCTGCGGCGCCCAGCAGAATCCGCGCTAAGTAGAATTGGGTCGGCGTCGTCATGAAGGCCATGGCAGTTGAGATGCCGCCCCAAAGGACCATGATTCGCGAAATCGTGAGCCGCGCGCCAATCTTCTTGAGCAAAAGGGTGCTTGGTACTTCGAGCGCTATATAGCCGATGAAAAATAGACTCACGCCCAGCCCATACGCCGCGTCCGAGAGACCGAGGTCCTGCTTCAGGTGCAGTTGTGCGAAGCTCACGTTCACTCGATCCAAGTAGTTCAGCACCCAGCAGATAAAAATGAATGACATCAACCGCCATGTGACTTTGTGATAGGTGGCTTCGACGCGTCCCGCTGATGCGTCCGATTCCGACATGAATTGAGTGATCGTGGGTTTGGCCACCAAACGTCTCCGTTGCGCTTACTCTTACAAAACGACGCGCGCAACGCGTGGCGCTCGTCCACTCGTTCCAGGCATCAACCAAATTTTTATTCGATATCTAACGATAATGGTACAAAGGCTTCGATGCGCGAACAAGTAAGGGTTTGCACCGACATGCGCGCCTAAACTTGCCGGAGAGGGCTGGGGCGACTCGCGACCCGCTATCATGTCGTTTACGCGATTACCGTTTTCTTCAAAACACTGTTATGGCACGCAACAAGACTGAAAGCGGAGCGCCGCGCGAAACCGCGGAAATGCTTCGCCACTGGCACGAGTCGGTGCCGAATGACCGCCTGGCCCACTTGGTCAAGGACGCGGCACGCTCCATGGTCCGTGCGCTTCAGATGCGACTTACGGAACACTCCGTATCGTTTGGGCACTGGACTTTCTTACGCATCCTTTGGGAGACGGACGGACTCACGCAGCGCGAGTTAAGTGATCAGGCGGGCGTCATGGCGCCTACCACGTTTGCTGCGGTCACCGCTATGGAAAAACTGGGTCTAGTCGAGCGACAGCAGCGCCCTGAGAACAAGAAGAATACGCACGTCTACCTCACGCCAAAGGGGCGAGCACTGAAGATCAAGCTAGTCCCGTTGGCAGAAGAGGTCAACGATATCAGCGTGATGGGATTGAGCGAACGGGACATCAAGACGGCGCGCAAGGTATTGCTCGCAGTCATCGAAAACTTGGCAGAAGACGAGGCAGAGTCCACGAATCCGAGTCGGCGAGTCCCGTCAACTCGAGAATTGGGCCGGATCATTTCTGAACGGGGCGAGAGTTTGGAAGACTTGTAACGGCAATTAAGGGGCAAGCAAGGTTCCTGACGCTGAAACCGAACCTCCCGCAGTCGATTGAATCAGATTAAATCATCGTGATAGTCTCAAAAAGCAGCGCGAACACCCAGCGCTCGTCGAGTCACTCGACGCTTACAGCGCAATCAGTTCGGAACGAGCGCTGGGGCTGCTTTCATAAGATTCGCCGAGCCGAGCAAACCCTTGACCCGGACGAGCCGACGATTGGCCCCCGCTCTTCCCTCCAAGTCGTTCCATGGCGCGATCACTCCAGCGCAACGACACACGGATAAACATTTAGGTCTTGCTCCCAGTTGTCGACTACGACGAGCAGACTTTCCTACGGAAAAATCGCTCGTCGCTCAGTTCGACCCAATTGGCACACTCGAGTTGAACCTCGACGCTTCTGCATGACCGACCCGCCCCACTGCCGTTGCCCATGAAAAAAGCGCGATGCGGGAATTCCCATAGGGAGGAGCCAATATTCTGATTGAATCGACGTGACGTGTCCTCACCGAAAATCCTGGCCTTCCAAGTGGCGAGGACTGAGCGCTCGCCGTGACAATCGTCGACTCGCCATCCTTCTTCGTTGCATACTTGAAGCGGATGTGTTCCACGACCGAGAGCTTGACAGCTCACCGCGACGGCACGAGGAGGGCTACCGCGCTGGACTCTCAATACCTTCGAGCCACGCATTGAGTTCCGCGGGCGTGAATCCACGTTGTCCGAGCGCCGGGGGCGATGGGAATGCCCATGCTCGAGCCGCTTGTACCAAAGCGCGAACCCGGTACGATCCCGATAGAGGCAATTCACCTTCGTGCAGTCACGGCCGACGAACACGAAAAAACTCTCCACAACCGGCTTCTGCGCAAGCAGCGACTCGACCAGATGCGACAGAGCGTCGATCGACTTGCGCATGTCGACCGGCTCGCGGCGGATGTCGGCTCGAACGTCAACGGCGATCAGCACCGTGCACCGCCAAGCTGGTCAAGAACGAAGAGCGCGAAGCGCTCCGCATGCACGCCACTCAAATCCGATGCGAACGCCGGCGATCGATAACGTAACGCGATCACGCGTCGGTGATGATGGCGTATCGGCTGACGCAGATGATGGTGTCGCCGCAGGCCCACCTTCGGGGCAAACGACGACATACGCGACGTCGGCCGTCACAGCCAGCGGACTCGTCGACCGCCTTTCGCCCGTAAGCTTCTTCGCCACAACCCGAAAGTGCGGACGGCAAGGCATTGTTCGCGACAGAATCGTCAAGTGCCAACGCCACCCTCTTCCGTGCGGTCACCATCTCTCGGCAGAACGCTTCGCCCTGGCGAGGGCGTCGTGTGTGCGTTCGCACAGCAGCTCGGCCCGTCGCGTAGTCGTCCATCGCATCACTGCAACCACTAACATTGCCAAACCTTCGCATCATGCACCCGGACACTTAAGACAGGTTGCGCTGACGGATCAGGCAAACCGCAGAGAACGGCGAGCAACGCATCCATCGACTGGCACCTGAACACGCCGCCGAACGGCGGACACGTTCACAATGGGATCTTTGACTGTCGGAAATGCCACTTGAGGTAGGACCTTTCAGGTTGTGGTCGACGCCCCCCGCGCGCGACAGGTGCAAGTAGCCGATTGTCGCAACTGCTAGAATTTTTGTCGAATGCCAAGTGCTCCAATCGTCTGATTGGCCGTCGACGACGGCGAAAGCGTGCTTATATTGGCCACGGCCCGCCGCCCCGTCGAGTCGATTCCAGAAGCATGCTGATAAACACCGACCAAATATAAATCTGTTCGCTTGGACAGAAAATAATCGAACCCACACATCGTTTGATTGTATTTAGCGTTGTTCACGCCATACCCTTGCATATAGTTGTGCGCAATGCCTACAAGCAGAAACGGAGTAACCCTGTACTTGAAGTTAAATTCGACGTTGTGAAACCGCGCGTCGCCTCCTATGCCCATTGCAGGGAGTTCCGGCAGTGTACCGATACGCTTGAACTGCACGTTGCTATACGTCGCTCCGAGCGTCACGCCCCCGATAACATATGCTAAGCCCGACGTCAGAACCTGCTGCTTTGCCGCTGATGCATATCCAGAGATCACTGCGCTCGAAGCCATGTTTGACCCAGTGGCACTGGAGTTCGCATTATTTCCAAAGAATGAATAATTAGGATAATTTATATTTATATAAGCGATACCCGCTGAGAATGGACCGTGAGCATATCCGACCCCAGCTGACCATATGCTATTTCGGCTAAATTCACCTGGCACCCCACCAAAACCAAAGACACCGCCAAAAATTATCCCCCTATACGGCCGACTGGTGTATTTAATTGAGTTATTGACCAGATAGGCCGGAAGATTATTATCGAGATTGCCTGGGTGCGAGCCGTAGCGCGATGACCATTGCGAAGTCGATGCGAAGACCGCGGTATAGTCGACCACGGAGTCGTACTGTCGACCGAGTGTCACCGTTCCCAACGCAGACGATATCCCAACATAAGCTTGCCTGCCGAATAGGTCGCCACCCTGCGCCAGCGCCCCATTGTTGACGGTCATTCCGCCTTCGAGCACGAACAGTGCCTTCAGAGCTCCGCCGAGATCCTCTGTGCCGCGCAAGCCCCAACGATCTCCCTGCACGTTGCCACTCGCCATCGAGACTTGGCTGCCACTGTGACCACCGGAAACCGTGTTGTTCACGTAGCTTAACCCCACGTCGACAATTCCATACAAAATTACCGAGCTCTGTGCTTCTGCTACGTTACATAGTATTCCTAATATTGCTATTGATAGTAACCTTCTCACGCTACTCTCCTCCTGCCTTCACTCCCGCTAAATTAAATGCGCTTTTTTTATCTTCAATTACAAATACCATGCTTCTGAAAGCAGGTGACCCCTAGGCAACAAGACATCACCCGCTCCAACATCGGCTTACATCCTGCTTTCTTGCAAGCTGCTATAAATGGAATGTTCTGCTCGTCTAAATCGACTCAACGAGTTCGCAAATCATTGCTCAGACGCGCAGACGCCGCGTCTTCGCTTATCCTCCACAGGCACTGCTGTCTGCCCGGAAACTGGTCAATAGATGGCCTAGCCTGCCGACCTTCTGGATCGCGCCATTGATGCGCCGCCCGGTAATAATTTCGCGTTGCGTGGCATGTGGCGTCTTGTAGATATTCAACCGGATTACGATCTCGCGCCAGACCGAAGTGGGTAATTGCAAAGCGGGTCGCCCTTACATTCGGAACTTGGGACCGTGTCCTAGGCGTCTTTTTTCCCGTCGCGCTCAATAAAAGTCGCGGCGAACCAAAAAAATATCGCACCCACCGCACTACAGGCAATTACACAGATGAGGGCGACACGTAACGAGTGCGCAACGTTCAACCCATTCAGAATGTCGCTCAAAAATCCCGGCGCAAAAGGACCGAATGCCTGTCCGATGACTACTGTGGTGGCCGACGCCAATGCAGCCGCCATGCTCCGCAGTGTCGGCGGTGCGCCATTCTGCACAATCGCAAAGGCCGGCCCCGTGGCAAATCCAGCGACAAACACATAGGCTGAAAACCAGATAAAAGCATGTTGCTGCGCCCCCCCGCTCACCGCAAGCACCGCCATCGGCAGAGCGACCAGAATCGCTGCCGCCGCGAGACGGGCACGGTTTGCCGGATGCCGGCGGGCGAGAATGTCGGAAACCTTGCCGCCGACCACGACGCCAACCGCACCCGAGGCCGCGGCAATCATCCCCATGTGCAGCCCCACTTCGCGTGGCGACATTCCGTAAAAGCGCATCATGTAAGCTGGAAACCAATTGAGGAGCGCCTGGCTCGCGAAGATCGAAAGACCAACGCCGACAGCCGCAAGAACCAGTTCGCGGCGGGCAAGAAGCACCTTAACCGAAGCAGCAAACGGCGGAAATGGATCTGCCTCACGTTCGAAGCGCCGACCACCGACATCTCGAAGCATGAGAAAAAGCAACAGCGCGAGACCAATGCCCGGCAGTCCAATTAGCACGAACGTATGACGCCAACCGAAGAGATGCACGAACAGGCCGCCCAACGCGAGACTCGCCCCCGCCCCCAGATGAACGCCGATTGCATAGATGCCGAGCGCCGACGCACGTTGCCGAGGCGGAAAATAGTCGGCCACCAGCGCTTGCGATGTTGAACTGGCGCCGCCCTCGCTCGCGCCCGTGATGATCCGTGCGGCGAACACAAACGCGAACGATCCGGCCACACTACACGCCGCGGTCGCTACGCTCCAGAGGCAAAGGCACAGCGTTATCACCTTACTCTTTGACCACCCGTCTGCAAGCCGCGCGAGCGGGATCGCGGCCACCGCGTAGAAAAGACCGAACGCCAGTCCCGACAGCAGGCCGATTTGCGTGTCAGACAGGTGCAGGTCGCGGCGGATCGGGTCGATCATGATCGCGATAATCTGGCGATCGACGAGGCTTACCGCATAGGTCAGTGTCAGCATCGCCAGCACGAAATAGCGGTAACGAGAGCCCATGTACGATGTGTCGCTGCTCGTCGGCTCTGAGAGGTCCTCACCAAGATGTTCGGCGTTTCGTCGATTCACGATGGCGTCTGATGGCGATGGGGGGTTCACTCTTGCTGGCTCCTTTTTTATTCCTAAGGCTGCGTCTACTGAATGGTACCCGCAGCATTAGCGGAGCCGGCTCACACAGGTGTACGCGCGAAACCGGGCCCCTTTCAATATTCTTGTTATCGCGTGGACAACCCACGAACGCGATGCGAACGACCAAGCCGAGCCCCTGTTTGGTCACACCACAGGGCGCTTCAGCGGCGGTCACTTCAGATATTCATGCTGGCGGTAATAGCGTTCAGCACCCGGATGCAGAGGCGCTTCTACACCCTTCCACATTGAATACGCGTCGATCGGATAGGTCATCGCCGCAATTTCAGACAGCATGTGACGGTAGCGGCCGTCGAGTTCCGTGCGCTGCTCGCGACGGCCCATCCCGGTGTCACGTCATAAAGCGTCTTAATCATCGGATCGACCTCGCCGGTCTTTAGCGCCTAGATGTTGTCCCCGCCCGCGCCGGTCTCGATCAAGAAAATCGACCCCGGCCCTGACTTCCACCTAAGGTGCGCCACTATGCAGCCGCTGGCAATGGATTGGGAAAATGGCGTTTCCCCATGACGCGCTTACTCTCCATTCACTATGAACCTGCGGGGAATTACAAGGACGTCCTGGCCCATCGCACCAGACGCTCAGCAAGAAGATCCTTCAAGCTTTCCTGCCCGACCATAAAATGACTCGCTCCCTCCAAGATTTCGAACTCACTTCTCCCCGCAGCGGCATCGACATAGCGCTGCATCTGCGAAGGCAGTACCAGCTCATCGTTACCGTAGCTGATTGCAAGCACAGGTACGTTCGTCTCGCCCATGCGGGCCGGACCGTCAGCCCGCGTATAGTCGATGCTCCATTGACTAAGCCATGATCGCATCGTCGATACACGGCCCATGCTGAGATGTGAATCATTCAGCCGCCTTGTGAGTTCCAAGTCACGTGCCTTCCTGCCGTTTGGGTCTAATGTCACGTCAATGAATGCGGGATCTGCGCCAGTGCCATGAATGATCATGATTTGATCCCTCGGGCCAGACACCTGCCTGCGCAAGGCTGACAGCGCCGACAGCGCATGTTCAGATAGTCTCCGATTGCGGGCAATTTGCGCTGCGCGGTAGCGGGCGAGCCAGTCGCGATCGAACGGAACGTGTCGTTCGACGAAAAGATCAAGATCGGGATTGCGGAGCGTCGGATTCGTTTCATCGAAGATTGCCGGGTCGAGATATGACGTCAGTGCTTCTGCACGCCCTGGATGCGCCGATAATAAGATGATTGCGTCAGCCTCCCCTAAGGCACCCATCACAAAGCTCTCGCCGTCTGGATATGTTGTGATCGAGGGCTTTTCAGCTTCGGCTTGATAAAGCGATGATAATGATCCTCCGCCCGAATTTCCGACAAGCACGACCTTCTCAAAGCCTTGCGCCCGAAGGAAAGCCACCGCCAGACCTAAATCTTGGATGCACTGCTCCATCGTCAGTTCGAGTTCGTTATTAACAAATCGAGTCGCTAACCCTAGGCACGCGCCACCATGCTTTTCGAGATATGGCAATAAATAATGTTTGGTGAAATCACCCGCTGGGTGGCATAGGACAAAAGCGACCAACTTGTCACAATTAGTCGCGCAATATCTTGCACTGAGATACAACTGAGGAACAGAGCCACCGCGCCGAGCATCAGCACTCGCGGAAGCTTCGGCTGTCAGGACTACGGGTTTTCCGGTAACGACGCTCATAAAAAATCTCCCTCCTCGACTCGGTCGTAGATTCAAGATCGCCGACGCGGTATGCAATGTCGCGGCACGCTGTCCTTACCGACCTCACATGAATTAAGAAGCTGCACGTCGGTGAACCCAAAGAAGCAATAACTCGCCGACAGTTGATGCACAATTATTCGCCAACAAACGCGACCATTTGTCGACGCTATGTTTCCTCCTCATAGCGCGGAAGAAAATACATGCACAGACTGAGCGCGAGCATGAGTGCCGATGAACTAAGAAGACCTGCCCGATAACTTCCTGTGACTTGAAGAGCCCACCCAAAACCCGCCGGCCCCACCGTTGCGCCGATTGAGTACATTGCGAAGAGAAAAGCAAATATTGTCGTGAACGCACTACGATCGAAATATCTGCTCACTATGAAGGCTAGAAAATCAATCTCAACGCCAATGCTCAGCCCAATTCCTACTGCCGCGAAAACATATGCTGTCGGCGAATTCGCGATCGCGAAAACCGCAAGGCCAGATGCTGTCACTGCAAGTATGGCGGTCACCACTCGCGGCGCAAACACTCGGTCAAGCAACGCTCCACCAACAAGACGGCCAATGATTAGAGAAAGCCCCAAAAACGCTTGATATTGAGCCGCGCGAGAAAGCGCCTCCCCTCTCGACTGTAACAAAGGGACGAAGTTCGTCACCCCCGCGACCAACACAGCCCCTGTCAGGAAAGCAAAAACGGAAAGAATCCATATCCGGGCCTGCTTTTTCTCCCTTGCGAGGAGGGCTCGAAGGTCTCGAGACACAGTTTGGCTCCGCTCCAACGAATCTGGATATGCGCGCAAACATGTTAATGCACAAGGAAGCGACACGAAAACAATCAGCATTCCATACGTACCGCACAAATCTCTCCATCCTCTAATACTTACGATTTTCGCAGCGATTGGAGGAAGCAGGAACGCACCGACCCCAACACCAATCATCGCAATGCCGAGCGCGAGTCCACGATATCTTTTGAACCACCCAATTACCAAACTCGCGTACGTAGGAGGAAGTGTACCGCTCCCAAGTAATCCTACGAGGCCAAAAACGAGGTGCGCTAGAAGATAGTTCTTTGGAATCGCACCCAACAACCAAAAGCATCCGGCAAGCAAGATCGAAGAAACGATCACAACTCGACGAGATCCTATACGATCCGCCACCGCTCCCCACACTGGACCCGCAATTGTTGAGCAAAGGGAAAACGAAACGAAAAGAGAAGATCGTTGAAACTCCGACCATGTAAAGTCGAGTGCAATTGCTCCCGTTAGGATTCCGAATGAATAGACTACCAGCACACCAATGCTGAACAATAAACCAACGAAAGCAGCCCCAGTGACACTCCAAGCTCTCCAAGAGTCTTGTAAGATAATGTCAGTGGATTTATCTGAATCCTCTAACGATCGTGATGTAGACATGCTTGTTCCTCGAATAAGCGATTGACGGCCTTCGATGCAGGTATCTAGCCTACGCGACCAGCTAGAATTTCCTCACCTCAACAGGAGTCGCGACAAGGCAGTGTATTGTGGCAATCTCATACTAAAAAAAATGACGAATGCCTACCATCACTCCGGTTTGGTCGATCCCTGCCATAGGCAAAGAGGATGTACCTGCCGTTCCTCCGTCGATTGTGAACGTCGCCTTGCTTTGATTGAACATACGACCAGCCGTTAGATACACTGCACTGCGCTTGGAGAGCAAATACATCGCGCGAGCTGCAATGACTGACCCTCCAACGGGATTTCCGTTCACATTTAAGTGTCCGAATTGCGCGTCGAGCGACAACGATGGTGTCGGCATATACTGTCCACCGAACCACCAGAAATCGCTATTGACGTTGAAAACTCCTGGTGCCTGAAGCCCGTGATTGATACGGTGTTCGATGCCAGCACCTAAGGTTGTTGTCGCGAACTTCACATATCCACTCAAGAGAGCGCGCGTATCTGTCTGCGAACTACTTGGGAGAGGCGACCCGCTTCCCCCACCTCCATAGTTTCGATCGACTACTGCCGCGGCACCCCATGCAGGCGTTTCGTACTTCAACATCGCAGACATCGATTTACATGCCCGCCAATCCGAAGCTGATTGCCCCGCACACCCGCCGGCGACTGCAGGGGCGACTGTATCTCGACCAAGAGAGTAGCCAAGTCCGAAGGACAGACCATTACTCGAAAAACTGTAGACGATTGAGTTATCCGTCCGAGGTGGCGTAATCAAGTAAGTATCCAAAAGGGCCGCCGCATATATGCTCGGCGCGAGCGTATCCCCAGGATTGCCCCAAAATATTTGCGAATACTGACGACCAAAAGATAGCGTACCCCAACGCCCTGAAATTCCAACATAGGCCTGCCTTCCAAAAAGACGGCCATACTGATTCAAAGTACCTTGTCCCGGCGCGAACCCTGACTCTAGGACAAAAATCGCACTGAGCCCTCCACCTAGGTCTTCTCGACCTCGAATACCCCATCGAGACGGAAGCGTTCCCGTCAACGTCGGAACCAAGGCTGCGTTAGATCGCTTACTACCTATGTTGGTCACATACTCCACGCCGGTGTCAATGATCCCATACAGGGTCACACTTGATTGTGCATCCGCCGGTTTGGTCGCACCCATATAAAGAAGCATAAAGAACCATACGCTCCAGTGCCTCCACTCCTTCTTTAGCGTCACGAAAGTCTCCATTATGTTATCGACTACGGAACGATCTATCGCCGTTCCTAATCTGCTTTCTAAAATGTACTGTTTCGATACATTACATATTGTATTCGTTATCCTAACGATATCACTTGTTTCTCTTCTGGGTGCTTACCTAACGATTACATCTTTTACGCGGTCTAGCGTGCGGCGAAGATGTGCACGTTGTCAGACGAATCACAGCGAAGATGAAAATTTATTCCTATAAGACTGTGTTCCAGTCGTGCTAGGGCAAGCGGTGCTTCCTCACAAAACTTCTGTGTCTAATCGTTTGCCTCATTCAGGCCGATCTCTTTCAATGATTTAGACACGTCGGCCAACACCTCGACACTGCGTTCACACCTAGCTACGACTAGACCGCGGCCTTGTACGTAATCTTTAACTGAATTAACGCAGTCCAGCGCGATAACCACACCATTCTTTAGATAGATCATTGAAAGAGAGTCTACGCTTCGATTACGACGGACCACGATTGAGTCGTACCCCCTCGATAGGCCGACCGTTTGCAACTTGAGGCCGAATTGATTTGACCAGAACCATGGAACCACCTTGTAACCTTCCGGCTTTCCTGCAATTGTCTTGGCAACGACGTTCGCCATGTCGACCGCGTTCTGTACGGACTCCAACCGGATTTCCTCCCCTCCAGAGAAGTCATTGATATGAAGTGCGCAGTCGCCTATCGCAAATACTTCCGGAAGAGTTGTTCTACAAAAGGAGTCTACCTTCACGCCGTTTTCGCCAAGAGCTCCGGCTGCTAGCAAGGGACCAACTGCGGGCTCGATTCCAATCCCCACGACGATAAGTTGAGCGGTTAAGAATTCACCGTCGGCAAGACGCACTCCCGAAACGCGACCATCCTGTCCTTGGATGGAAGCTACCGCGTTGCTTAACCGAATGTCCACGCCATGCGACCGATGTCTGGACTCGTAGAATCTCGACAGCGGTTCGCCTGCAACGCGCGCTAGGACTCGGTCAGACGCTTCAACAACCACAACTTCCTTTCCGAGGCTAGTCAGCGCCGAAGCCGCCTCCAGTCCTATATAACCACCACCGATCACAACAACGCGCTTAACTTTCGGCAGTTCGGACACGAGCTGATCAATGTCCGCGCGGTTACGAAGACTATGAATTCCGAGCAAGTCGCTGCCTTCGCAGGTCAAAGATCTTGGTACACCACCTGCCGCCCAGACCAGCACGCCGTAATTGATACGCTCACCTTGCTCGGTCGTGACAGTCTTGGTATTTGGATCGACTGCAACGACACGTTGACCGAGAAGCAATGAAATATCGCGGTCGCCCCAAAAACGGATAGGTCGTATTAATAGTCGTTCGAATCCTTTTTCTCCCTTCAAGTAGTCTTTAGAAAGAGGCGGCCGCTCGTATGGAGGATCAGTCTCTAAGCTGACGATCGCAATAGAACCTTTAATCTGAGCCTGCCGAAGCGCAATCGCCGTTTGAGCACCTCCGTGACCACCGCCGACTATTAGAACTTCGTACGATTTCATGAACTGACTTCCTTCTCGAAGACGCAACCCGCATTTACAGAGATGTCATTCCTCTCGTTTATAGCAACGGGAATCTGTGGTGAGAGAGAATGTGCCTCAATCCTCTGGAGCAATTTTCGCACTCAGCCCATCGAGGCTCTCCGATAGCTCAATCTGGCAAGCCAATCTCGACTGTTCTGTACGGAAGGACGTTGAGTCAAGCAGCGATGCTTCGTCTTCTGTTGCAGGTGGCAGCAGAACGTTAAATTTCTCTTCGATATAGACGTGACATGTCGCGCATGACATACAGCCGCCACAAAGTGCGATTACTTCGTCGATGCCTGCTTCTTTGATCGCTTCCATAAGAGAAATGCCGCTAGAGGAGTCGATTGCAATTGTTTGCCCCTCGCGAGTGGTTACATGCACCTTCAAAGTTGTCTCCACTTATACCGATGCCCCGCGAATTTCGGTAATAAAAAGTTCCTGGCCAATCCAAAAAATAAACCGTCTCGCAGAATTACGGCCGGTCCTTGTCATCTGCTGCGTAACCTTTTGTTATCTACACATCGATCGCCACATAAACGATTCCGTCGGTTACACAAACATCGAAGGTCTTGAGGTGCATAATGCTTTCGCAGCCGACTGTCGCTCCGGTTGCAATATCGAACCGCAGAAAGTGCCATGGACATACGACCTCGCCATCAACTACGCGCCCAAACTTCAACGGCCCGCGCATGTGCGGACAGCGACTGTCGAAAGCGGTTATATTCGTGGCAGCCGATTTTCCTCTTGCAAAAGCAATTGTTCTGCCCTTGACGACCCGAGTGACGACGGTGCCATCGAACGGTACGTCGCTTTCGTTACAGACCAGCACCATTTCAGACGTCTTCGGCGTAGGTTGCTTCATGCTCAGGTCCTCAATGTACGCTGTTCTACGTTAAGGCCGGCAAGCGCAATAATTGGATGAACGAAACCACAGCTTGCGCATGTTCTGTCACGAACGGACCCGTTGAAATTTGACGCCCAATCGTCGGCAAAATCGAGAAGCTTTTTGAATCCTAGCGGTGGGATGGCAAAGGTTTGAGAATTTAAAGAATTGCCGCATTTCGGACATGGGCAGTCAACGATCGCTTTAGCAGGCTTTCCTTCCGCACCACCTACAGCAAGTACTGCGTATTGGGCTCGGGTGCGTGGAATGTCTAGCCATATCGCGTCGGAGTCGAATGAAACCCAGTAACCGAAGAGGTTCTCTACCGTAAATGATGTTCCAGATGAAATTCGATGCATTACTGGGGCACCGCTAACGGCCGAAATTATGATTACCCTGTTGCCGCGCCGCTCAAGCAGGCGATATTTTGCTCCTCCCAGGTCATTGGCACCCGTCCAGATAGCGTATTGCCCTCTCTGGATCCAGCCCAACGCGGTGTCATCGAGCATCCGAACGAACGACATGTCCGGAGACGGAATGGCCCCAGCAGGGGCGACGAATCCGCGGTTCACCATTGCAACCTCGCGGCTCTCTCCTCGGGTTTATCGACTGGCTGCATGGCAGAATATCCCAATGGATTGTTATGACCGCAATCGGGACAAAGTTGATTTTTTGGATTTGAGTTGTACTCGCGTACAGCGGCTACTTCGGCTGCCCAGAACTTTCTGAAGTCCTCTCCGCTTCTAAGCTCACGCATAAATAGCAACGTCACGCACTTTTCGCAATACCAAGCGAATCGATCGGTTTCCCTTCCCTTTGGCTTTCCCATCACAATAATTACGCGTCCGGGCTGCGCATCATCCGGAGGAAGCGTCAGGACGATTTCATCTTTATCATTGATATGCCAATATCCGAATACATGCTGCGCGTGATGCGGCGTTCCAGCACGGGTTACGTGAATCGAAAACGGATGCCGCGGCACTTCCAATACCCCGTTCGGGCCGATTTCGAAATTCTTACGCGTCTCAACGAGCGCGATCGGTGTCGTCTTATTAATTCCAAGGTCGGATATTTTTTTATTTTCGACAGATCGAATACCAACGACGTTGTCGCCTACTTCTTTGAAGCCAAAAAACTGTTTAATTACTTTGTCGTGGAGGTAGTTCCAATCATCCGCAATTCTTTCTAAAGGTTCATCAACATAAAGGTTCGAATAAAGCATGATAAGTCTCCTTGAAAAAATCTCATTTATCAATAACGGACGAGTCGAAGCTGTATCAAATAGTTCATAACGCGCAACCAACTTCTAATTCCTTCTGACTCTCAGTGAAGCTCGCCTCGTTAGCCCTATCCTCTCGCGTCTCGCGTCGTGTATAAATTTTTTGTTATCTGAAATAAAATTACGATGTATCTCGATCGGCGAATACGCAAGTAAAGTGTTAACCACAACAGCGTTTTCTGTGGTCGTCGACAAACGCGGATAGGTGGTCGACCTGCGCCACGATGGAGCGTCTCGGTTTCCGAATCCTGGCTTATGCTTCACTTATCCGCCTTTATCGTTTTTCATCGGACAAAAGCGGTTGCGATCCCGCATCCGACAATGGTCTATCACGGCTAGGCCTCGAAAAAACAACTGCTAGCCGCGCATGATTCACAGGCATTCATGAAGCCGCGAACCATCCAACATGCGGCCGCCGATTCTGCTCCAACGTCGGCCTTGAGGGTTACTACCGGTCGCAGTCGAGGAAAAAAACATGCCGAGAAGTTAGCGCATGTACCCGTGCTCGCGATAGTAGCGTTCTGCACCAGGGTGCAGCGGCGCCCCAAGACCGGTCCACATCACTTCAGGATTAATCGGATAAGTCATCGCGGCGATCTCAGGAGGCATATGTCGATACCTGCCTTCCAACTCCGCCCGCTCCTCAACCATGATCGATGTTACAAGGTAGGCCAGATCGTCATCCATGTCATCACGGACCAGGATCGCCCAGTTCGACCAATCGAGGCATGCGACATCTTCTGGTGTGCGCAGATAGCCCGCGGGCAGGACTGCAGGTCGTAACCCATATTTACGCGAGAGTTCTGCAAGTGCCTCTGGCTCGTAGGCCAAGAAGCGCATCGGCACTTTTTCGACGAGCTCGCGCCATTGAGGGACGACAATCGCCTCGTTGATTACCGCATTAGCCTCTCCGCTTGTAACGTACGGCACGCTAATTCTCGGATGATCATGCTCAAGCCACTTTCCGCCCCAAGCTTCGACTTCGATGCCGTGCTCCTCTAGCACTCGATCGATGGCCCACATCATCACATTGTCGTGCGTCCGAAATCCACTAGCGAGCTTTAGAGGAAATTTCCGGTCGCGCAAGTCTTTGAATGAAGTTATTCCTGTGTCCTCGCGAATCGCAAAAACCAACCGATCGTTTTGAGGTAGCCATCCCAAACTTCGGATCGACGGCGCCGGCCCAAAGTCAGCGAAGAAATTAGTTCCTGCGGTCGCCCATTCGGGCATTACGTCAAAAGGAGTGGTGATGGTGAGGTCGACTTCTTTAGAAACAAGGGCTCGAATATTATCAGCATAACCCGTTCCCGTTTTGATCCAAAAATCCGACCCCGGCTCTGACTGCCAACGCAGATGCGCCATGATCCATCCGGCAATTGCGTGAAAATTGGCGTTACCCCAATCCGCCATAATTTTGAAGTCAATCCGCGGGCCGGTGATTTTCCCTCGTGATTGCGTGTTTGTCGTCATGTCTCAAATTCTCCAGAGTTGTCTTAAGAGCGCCTCTTGTGCACCTGATCGCACCGGCTAGCGACAGTACCCACGATTCCACCAATGCTTGACTGACAGTATATACTTCCGGTCAAAATGCGCAACGGGTTTTACTATGAGAACCATTTACTAACGACCGTGCTATAAACGCCGAACTTGAGGGGGTTGACAGTGGCCACTAGCACGCCCACCATTCGGACCGCGCCCGACGCGAGAGGAGACCACGCTAGGTGGCTCAGCATTTGTTTACGGCCTGCGCGGTTCGGGCGAACACGGAATCTGGAGAACGAGTTGGTCACGCATCGAGCGAAGAATCTACGAGCCGAACAGAAGGAGATGACGCGCGAAAGTATTTTGGTCGCCGCGACCAAGCTCCTAGGTCAAAATGGTTATGCCGCCTTGCGAGTGGCGGCGGTAGCTCAGGAGGCCGGGGTCTCCCTTGGGGGCTTCCTTCACCATTTCCCGAGCAAAGAATCGCTGGTGGTCGCTGTACTGGAGCGACTGTCAGCCAACGTCACGCACTTGGTTGAATTGGATGCTGCGCAAGATAACCATGACGTAGACATTCTTCTCCTCATCTCGAAGAGCGCTCAACGCTTCTATGGAAGCCCAGAGTTCCTTATTTATCTCGATATATTCCTCTCCGTTCGCCACCATACGTTGGTTGGCGATGCCGCCATCGCGCTAGCAATATCTCAGCGTTCTGCCACTGAGGCACTGTGGCTACCTCATGTGACTGCCCGTGGGATCGACGGGAGAGAGGCCATCTTGCTCATCCGTACGATTTGGGGTCTCGCGCGTGGACTCGCAATATCGTCGCGGGTAGACGCGAATGCCGAACATCTCGCTATCATGACTTTAGTTACAGATGCGCTGAGGATGTCACACATGACGGCGGGACACAGCAGTTCAAAAAGCGGGAAATCCGCAATCGGTCGCCAGAAATAAAGGCGAACAAAATCGTTCCGATCCCTTAGGTAGCCCCCCGGGCAGTCATCGAGTGCACGCACACGGAGCATTGAAACATAAACGCCCAGTGACGCTTTCAATTGTTCACATTTCTTTTCTGCTCGTCCAGGGCTTCGGCAGGCGTCTTCCATCAAAGAGTTTTCCGGGGCGTTGTGTTGAACGTACTTGGAACGGCTTGAATCTCCCGAGCACCGCACCGCGACAGGTCTGTACCTTTTGGAAAGTGTCGTCGTATGAGGCCATTGGTGTTTTCATTCGTTCAACGCGGCCATGCGCTTTGCGGGTCGGCGAAGAACGCCTTCACGCCAGGCTCGATAGTCAAGCGGGCATGATCCGACGCCACGTTCCCGGGTCAATGATCGCCACAGTTCAACGGGCAGTTCAGTCACCGTTTTCTTAAGTGCGTTGACCATCGCAACGGCCCCATAGCCGGCTAGCGCGGGCCCGGCTATCGTGTGCGAAATTTGCCCAAGGCCTTTTTCGCGAGGTAGGTGCGCGAGCATCATGCAACAACTTGATCTTTCAACCAGCTTCCCTATGGAAGATCGGATCAGGCCAATGAGAAGGTCGCCTTCCGAATGGCCCGGCACAGCATGACCTTCCACCTCTGCAGGCCGACTGGCAATCATCGCCTCCTCGCTGACGTGCGCCCACGTCTTCGCACACGCTCTCGCACGGGTAGCGCGCAATGTGCCCGGTGCGCAGGCAGCCCATCAGCTCACACCTGAGCGCGCCGGGCCCTTGAATACAAAGCACTTGATAAATAGCTTCGTCAGAGATGCGTAGGATTGATCGTACGGTGAATTTACTTGCAATCGATTGGTAATTCGTTCAGGTGAACAGCCATGGACCTATCGTCGGTCACCGCGATGTGCGTTATTTTGCCCCTTGAACAGTGCTTAGAGGTGGCCGAGCTAATTCGGATAGCTTATTAAATGGAGTGGCCCGGGCCTGAGCCAGCGATAATGCGGGCAAAAGGAACACAGGAATGACGAAGAGAACCCGATGCACGCATTCAGCGTCGTTCAAAGAGAAAGTGGCCCTAGTGGCAGTCAAGGGCGAACGCACACTGCCCGAGCTGGCGCAGCAGTTCGATGTGCATTCGAACCAGATAACGGCGTGGAAGCGGCAGGTGCAAGGACTTGCCGCCGATGGGTTCGGCTAGGCTGGCGCGATATCGAACGAGCCGCTGGTAGACGTGACGACGTTGCACGCCAAGAGCGGACAGCTCACCCCGGAGTATGATCTTTCAAGCGGCGCGCTCAAAGGCGGGATTGCTGAGCGCAAAGCGATGATCGACCGTGGCCACGCGTTGCCGGTTTCGAAACAAGTCTGGCTTGTCGGTATCGCGAGATCGAGCGCGTAATACCGACCACAGCCGGTCAGCGAAGCCGCCCAATGTTGATGCGCCGAATCGACGAACTGCATCCGGGTTTCCGTTTGCTGGGGCACGGATCCTGGCGCCTTTCTGCGCCGGGAGAGTCACGAAGTCGGCCGCTGCCGCATGTGCACTCTCATGACGCGTATGGGTGTGGAGGCGCTGTATTGAAAGCCGAATACGAGCCGACGCCACGCATCTGACTGTACTTGCTGCGCGGTCTGAAGATCGACCGAGTCAATCACGCCTAGGCGTTCGACACGACCGACATTCCCATAGCGCGCGGCTTCGTGTAGCTGACGGCAGGGATGGACGAGGCGAGCCGCAAGGTACTCGGACACCAGGTCGCCATCACGCTGGGAGCGGTGCATGCCGTTGATGCGCTGGAAGAAGGGTTCACCCGTTACGGGCTGCCCGACTTCGGGAATATCGATCAAGGCAGCCAGTTCACGGCGGGCGCATTCACCGAAGCCGTGCTGGGCCGGGGGATCCGACTGTCGATGGATGGACAGGGATGCTGGCGCGACAGCTTGTTCGTCGAGCGAGTGTGGCGCAGCATCAAGAATGAGGAGTGTTAGCTCAAGGCCTGCGAGTCATTCAGCCAGGCCCGACGCTTCATCGGCGAATGCATCGATCTGTACACCCGGAAGCGGGCCCACTCGAACCTGGCGGATCAGACGCCGGCTTGAGGCATGCTTCGCGACGCTGCCGGCGATTGAATCGGCAGCATGATTGCCCCGGACGCGTTCCACTTAAAGATCGCAGAAAACTGTCCGAACGAGCGAGGCCACCTCTCCTGTGTTTCCAGGCGCGGCTCCTGCCGTGCCCTTTCTGAGGGCTACCGATTGCGCCACGCGCAATCGGTGCTGACCGAAACGCCCTGCATCCGGCGCATCGGCGGGACTGGACACTACTGTGCAGAAGCCGCGTACCATGGAATTAAACATAGGCGGCCTTTCAAGCATCAGATGCGGAAAAGAAGCATTCGCCAGTTTCCGACCTGTCCTGCGTGTTTCGGACAACAGCAGCCGTTCCCTGAGATGAGGCCTCGTCGATGTGCTTTCCGCCGCAGTAGGACGAAACGGCGGTGCAATGCGCCGACAACGTCGTCGATCATCTTCGCGGCAAATGTGCAGGGCTGCTCGTCGTCAATTCGCCAGAGGGTTGGCGTAGCGGGCATGAACTTAAGACTTGAGAGCGCCGCTTATCTTGACCATGTCTCGTCTACGTCTTTCCCGTTAGCGAGCTTTTCGTGCAGATGCAGTCGCAGCTTCAGTGACCAAAGGAAGCGCGACCCGCGCGATCAGTCCCGAAGGCTTTCGGTTGATCAGCGTGAGCGTGCCGCCATGCGCGCGAACGATATCGTCGACGATCGATAAACCGAGGCCGACGCTGCCCGGCCGTTTCCTACGCGCCGGGTCCAGCCGCACGAATGGCTCGACGACATCCTGCAAGCGATCGGCGGGAATGCCCGGTCCGTTGTCGATGACTTCGACCAACACTGTCCGTTCGATCGCGCCGGCCGTGACGAGCGTCTGCGTGCCGTAATGAATGGCATTTTCGAGGAGATTGGTCAGCAGCCGCTGGATGCTTTCCGGCCTGCAAAAAAACGGCAGATGATCGGGTCCTTCGTAGCGAATCTCAACGCCTGATTCCGCGTATTCATCGCATAGCGTTTCGAGCAGCGCGCCGAGATCCAGCCATTCCTTCGCTTCCGCGCCTGCATCGCTCGTCAGGAAAGCAAGCGCCGAACTCACCATTTTCTGCATGAGGTCGACGTCGCGTAGCAGCTTGGCGCGCTCGATCTCCTTTTTCTCTACATCGAGTTGCAGGCGCATGCGAGTGAGCGGCGTGCGCAGATCGTGACTGATCGCGGCAAGCATGCGCGTGCGGCTTTGCATCGACCTTGCAATGCGCTCCTGCATGCGATTGAACGCATGCGCGGCGCGCCTGATTTCGAGCGGGCCTTCCTCGACGATCGGCGCAACGGTGATGTCGCGGCCGAACGCATCGGCGTTTTCCGACAATCGTCGCAATGGACCGATCACACGCGACACCGCCCATGCCGAGAGCGCCGCCACGCCCACGCACAGGAACGCGAGCGCGGCGAAAAACGGAACGGTGAAGCGATCGGGCTCGCGCTCGTTACGATCGGTGCGAATCTCCAGCGTGCGATCGTCGAGCGGAATCAGCACCTGCAGATCATGCGTCGGGTCACGCGCATCGCACGTGCGCACCGTCAGACCCGCGTCGATGCGCAAGATCGACCTCAGCGCCGACTCCAGATCATGCGTATCGAGCGTCGAGCCGACGCATATCGAAGGCTTCCCGGTCAACTTCGCCATCAGATTCGAGCGCTGCCCCGCGCTCAGCACATGAGCACGTTCCGCATCCGGCATGGCCTTGAGCATGTCGACGAGCGCCACGATGCGGTACGACGTCTGCCAGGGCCACGGCGGATTCGGCGGCGCGCCCGGATAAAAGAGCAGCGCGATGAACAGCAGCAGCGTCGCCGCCGACGAACACGCGACGATCGCAAGGATTTGGCCGAGCGTCGTCGAGAAGACGCGCGGCATCAGACGAGGTCTCATCGAACCGTGACCTCGGGCTGGAACGCATAGCCGCCCGCGCGCATCGTGCGGATGGGATCGTCGAGCGGATCATCGCTTGCGAGCTTGCGGCGCAGCCTGCTGACGAGCAGATCGATCGAACGCGCCGCGATCGGGAAGTCCTTGCCGCGCGTGAGGCGGATGAGTTCCTCGCGTGACAGCACTTGCCGTGAATGCTGACACAGCGCGAGCAGGAGATCGGTTTCCGCGCCGGTCAGCGGGATGCGCAAGTTCGCAGGCGAGCGTAGATATCGCCGGTACGGAAAGAACGTGAAGCCCGAAAACGCCAGGACGAGTTCGGAACCCGATGCGCTCGTATCCGGCTCCGTAGCCTGCCCGCGCCGCAGCACGGTGCGGATGCGCGCAAGCAGCTCGCGCAGGTCGAAGGGCTTCGACACGTAGTCTTCCGCGCCGAGTTCGAGTCCCACGACTGCATCGGTCGGCTCGGACAATGCCGTCAGCATGATGATCGGCGGCCCGTTCGATGCGCGCACGCGCCGGCAGAAGCTGAGTCCGTCTTCGCCGGGCAGCATCACGTCGAGCAGGATGAGATCGAAGCGGCCGTTTTCGAGCACTTCGCGTCCCACTTCGGCGTCTTCGGCGACCTGAACGACGAACCCTTTGTCGCGCAGAAACTCCGCCAGCGATTCACTGATCTCCGGGTCGTCTTCGACAAGCAGCAGATGGGATACGCTCAATTTTTTGCCTGCTCTCCAATTCGACGGGACGCGTTCGCGCCGATTCCCAGCGCGACTTCGATGCGCTAGATTCTCCAACAAAAACCGCCCGCTGAATCATGTCAATTTAGACACAATGTGTGAATATGGCTATAAATCAATGACTTAATTGATTTAAGCGCGGCCTGCGCTTATCGTTGGGGCTCTCGGCAATTCTTCGCGCTGCTTCCGTCGAGCGACGCTTTCAGTTCGCGTCGCGACATCCTCTTCCTCGTTTCTGAACCGCCCTCGGCTCGTCCGATGCACGGCGGCGGGGATCGCATTCCTCGATGAAACGAGGAACGCCGGCGCGATGCCAGCCCTTCCACGTTCGACATGCCAGACAACGATTACGCTTTCAACCCGCCGTTTGCTTATCCCCCGCTCGCACGACTGCTCGCGTTCGTCACCGCCGCCGCTTTCACGCTGTCCGCGTGCGGCGAAAAATCCGCCGCTGCGGACGCGCCGCCCGCAGCGAAGCCGCCCGAAGTCAGCGTGATGACCTTGCAGGCGCAGCACATCGACATCCTGGACGATCTGTCCGGCCGCCTCTCGTCGGTCGAAGTCGCCGACGTGCGTCCGCAAGTGGACGGCATCGTGACGAAGCGGTTCTTCGTCGAAGGCTCGTCCGTCACGGCCGGCCAGCCGCTCTATCAACTCGATGCGGCCAGCTACCAGGCCGCCTGCGACACCGCGCTCGGCACGCTGCAAAAAGCGATCGCCACCTCGAAGGCCGCGGATGTCACCGCGAAGCGCTATCAGGAACTGTTCAAGATCAAGAGCGTGAGCGCGCAGGACGTGGAGAACTACGCCGCCGCCGCCGACGAAGCCCACGCCGATATCGTCACGGATCGCGGCGCGCTGGAAACCGCGCGCGTGAATCTCGCGCGCACGCGCATCGTTGCGCCGATCAGCGGCAAGATCGGCAAGTCGGCGGTGACGGTCGGCGCGCTCGTCACGTCGGGGCAATCCACGGCGCTCACGACCATCCAGTCGATGGACACGCTCTATCTCGACGTCACCCGTTCCAGCACCGAGGCGCTGCGGCTTTCGAAGGCCATCGCGTCCGGCGTGCTGCAACCCGGCGCGAGCAAGGTCACGGTGCGGACCGAAGACGGCGCGACCTACGCGCATGCGGGCACGCTGCTGTTCTCCGACGTCACGGTCGATCAGACCACCGGTTCGATCACGCTGCGCGCGTCGATTCCCAATCCCGAGCACCAGCTTTTGCCCGGCATGTTCGTGCAGGCGCAACTCGACGAAGGCGAGCAGGACGCCATTCTGGTGCCGCAGACGCTCGTCAGTCGCGGCGCGGGCGGCGTCTCCACGGTGCTCGTGGTGAACGCGCAGAACGTCATCGAAAGCCGCAAGGTCAGCGCCGACACCGCGCACGGCGACAACTGGATCGTCACGAGCGGCCTGCGCGCGGGCGAGCGCATCGCCGCCGACAATCTGCAAACGGTCAGCGCGGGCATGAAGGTCTCGCCCGTCGCGCGTGATGCGGACGCAAAGCTCGCCAAGGGAGACTGACCGCCGATGCTCTCCCGCTTCTTCATCCACCGGCCCGTGCTCGCATGGGTCATCGCCATCGTCGTGATGCTGGTCGGCGCGCTGTCGATCCGCACGCTCGCCGTCGAGCAATATCCGAGCGTCGCGCCGCCGTCGATCCGCATCACCGCGACCTATCCGGGCGCCTCCGCCGATACCCTCGCCACCACGGTCACGCAGGTGATCGAGCAGGACATGACGGGGATCGACAATCTGATGTACATGTCCTCGACCAGCAGTTCGGCGGGCACCGCGACCATCACGCTCACCTTCAAGTCGGGCACCAACGCGGATGTCGCCGCGATGCAGGTGCAGAACAAGGTGCAGGAAGCGAATGCGTCGCTGCCGAGCGCCGTTCAGCAACAGGGCATTCAGGTCAGCAAGACCTCGGGCAACATCCTGATGGTCGTGTCGGTGACGTCCACCGATGGCCGTTTGAACACCGTCGATCTGGGCAACCTGCTGGCGACGCGCGTGCAGGATTCGCTCACGCAGATCAGCGGCGTCGGCCAGGTGACGCTCTTCAGCGCCCAGCACTCGATGCGCGTCTGGCTCGACCCCGTCAAGCTGCGCAGCGTGGGCTTGATGCCGAGCGACGTCACCACCGCCATCGACAATCAGAACGCGCAGCTCTCGGTCGGACAGATCGGCGGCGCGCCGCAGACGAAGACGCAAGCCATCAACGCGACCATCGTCACGCGCGGCTTCCTCAAGACTTCCGATGAGTTCGCCAATATTCTTTTGCGCGTGAATCAGGACGGTTCGCGCGTGTATCTGAAGGACGTCGGCACGGTCGAAGTCGGCGGCGACTCCTACGACATGACTTCGCGTCTGAACGGCAAGCCCGCCGCGGCAATGGGCATCATGCTCGCGAGCGGCGCGAACGCGCTATCGGTCGCCAAGGCGGTGCGCGCGCAACTCGCCGTATTGCAGAAGCAGATGCCGGGCGGCGTGGAGCTCAGCGTGCCGCACGACACGACGCCGTTCGTTTCCGCATCCATCTCCGAGGTCATCACGACGCTGTTCGAAGCCGTCGTGCTGGTATTCCTCGTGATGTATCTGTTCCTCGGCAATCTGCGCGCGACGCTCATTCCAACCATCGTCGTGCCGGTCGCGCTGCTCGGCACCTTCGCGCTGATCGCCGCGGCCGGCTTCACGATCAACGTGTTGTCGCTGTTCGCGCTGGTGCTGGCCATCGGTCTTTTGGTGGATGACGCCATCGTCGTGGTCGAGAACGTCGAGCGTCTGCTGAGCGAGGGCATGAGTCCGCTCGATGCCACCATCAAGGCGATGGGCGAGATCGGCGGCGCGCTGATCGGCGTCACCGCCGTGCTGACCGCCGTGTTCATTCCGATGGCGTTCATGTCGGGCTCGACGGGCGAAATCTACCGCCAGTTCTCGCTCACGATCACATCGGCGATGGTGCTTTCGGTGCTGCTCGCGCTGACGCTCACGCCCGCCCTGTGCGCGACGCTGCTGCGTCCGGTCGATCCGCAACATCAGCGACGCGGTTTCTTCGCGTGGTTCGAGCGCAAGTTCGAAGGCGGCACGCGCCGTTACGAGCGCGTGGTGACGCGTCTGGTCGCGCGTCCGCTGCGCTGGATGGCCGCGTATGTCGCGATCTGCGGCGTGGCCGCGTTGCTGTACTGGCAGCTTCCTTCGTCGTTCCTGCCGGACGAGGATCAGGGCACGCTGATGACCATCATCAATCTGCCGGCCGGCAGTTCGAGCGTGCAGGCGAACGTGGTCGAGAAGCAGGTCGAGTCCTGGTTCATGGGGCTATCCGATGTCGAAAACGTCGTCATGCTGGACGGCTTCAGCGTGTCGGGCAGCGGCCAGAACATGGCGATGGCCATGGTCAAACTCAAGGACTGGAAGCAACGCACGAAGAAGGGACAGTCGGCGGCCGAGATCGTCGCTGCCGCGAATGCGCACTTTCGCACCTTGCGCGCCGGGCAGGTCTTCGTGATGAATCCGCCCGCGGTTCAGGGCCTCGGCAGTTACAGCGGTGTCGATTTCGAACTCAAGGACATGGCGGGCCTCGGCCACGACCAGCTTCTCGCCGCGAGGAACAAGCTGTTGGGTCTCGCCTCGAAGGACGCGAAGATCGCCGGCATGCGCCCCGCCGGCATGGCCGACGTGCCTCAGTATGCGGTCGATATCGATTATCTGAAGGCATCGGCGCTCGGCGTGAGCGCATCCAGCATCAACGGCACGCTCCAGACCGCGTTCGGTTCGACTTACGTGAACAACTACGTCGACACGGGACGCATTCAGAAGGTCTACCTGCAGGCGCTGCCGCAGTACCGCATGATGCCGTCCGATATCGGCAAGTGGTTCGTCACGTCGAGCAACAGCACTTCGAGCACGACCAGCTACGACGGTCAGATGGTGCCGTTCTCCGCCTTCGCGTCGGGCCGCTGGACGACCGGCTCACCACAGGTCGAACGGTACAACCGCAGCCTTGCCATGGAGATGACGGCGCAGAGTCCTGCAGGCGTCAGCAGCGGCGACACGATGAACGCGATCGAATCGCTCGTCGCCCAGTTGCCGCAGGGCATTTCGATGGAATGGACCGGTCAGTCCTATCAGGAAAAACTCGCTGGCTCACAAGCGACGTATCTCTATGCGTTGTCGCTGATCGTCGTGTTTCTCTGTCTCGCCGGCCTCTACGAAAGCTGGTCCGCGCCTTTCTCCGTGATTCTCGTCGTGCCGCTCGGTATCGTGGGCGCGCTCGTCGCGGCGCATCTGCGCGGCTTCACCGACGACATCTATTTCAAGGTCGGCTTGCTCACGACCATCGGGCTTGCGACCAAGAACGCGATTCTGATCGTCGAGTATGCGAAGTCGCTGCACGAACGCGGTCATGGCGTGCGTCAGGCGGCCATCGAAGCGGCGCACTTGCGCTTGCGCCCGATCGTGATGACATCGCTTGCGTTCGGCTTCGGCGTGCTGCCGATGGCGTTCGCGAGCGGCGCCGGCGCGTCCAGTCGCGAGAGCCTCGGCAACGGCGTGCTAGGCGGCGTGATCGCCGCGACCTTGCTCGCCATCGTCTTCGTGCCCGTATTTTTCGTGCTGATTCGGGGCATCGGACAAAAGAAGAAAAAAGGGGCCGCTCATGAATAAGCGCTTCGCTATCGGCCGCATCGTCGCGGCGACGCTCACTGTTTTCGCGCTTGGCGCGTGCACGCTGGAACCTCACTACGAGCGCCCCGCCGCACCGATGCCCGCGTCCTATCCGCAGTATGAGTCGACGAGTGCGCAGGCACCGGTTGCCGACTTGCTCGCCGATTGGCGCGCGTTCGTACAGGATTCGTATTTGCGGCAGTTGATCGAGCTTGCGCTGAATAACAATCGCGACTTGCGGCAAGCTGCACTGAAGGTCGCGCAATATGAGGCGGAATATCGGATCGTCCGTGCCGGGCTGGGGCCGTCGATCACGGCGAGCGGGACGCATAGCGTCTCGCACCAGTCTGGCACGACCACGAAGTCCAGCAGTCTCGAACTCGGCACGAGCGCGTGGGAAATCGACTTCTTCGGCCGAATCCGCAGCCTGAAGGATCAGGCGCTCGAGCAATATCTGTCGACGGACGCCGCACGCCGCAGCACGCAGATCAGCCTGATCTCGACCACGGCGAGCGAGTATCTGACGTGGCTGTCGGATCGCGCATTGCTCGGCGTGACCGAACGCACGGTGGCTTCGTATCGCGATACGTACGAGACGACGCTGCGCGCCGCGAACCTCGGCAGCGGCTCGATGGAAGACGTGCAGTCCGCGCGCACATCGCTGACGAGCGCGATGTCGAGTCTCGCCGCGTATCGGCGCGCGGTCGAGCAGGACCGCAACAATCTGATCGCGGTGATCGGCTGTCCGCTGCCGGACGGCTTCCCCGACGATCGCGCCTTGCCCGACGAATCGCTCTTCGCCACGGTGCCCGAGGGTCTTCCTTCGACGCTGCTGACCGAGCGGCCCGACATCATCGAGGCCGAGCACACGCTGAAGTCGGCCAATGCGTACGTGGGCGCGGCGCGCGCGGCATTCTTTCCGAGCGTCTCGCTGACGGCGACGGGCGGCGTCGCGAGCAGCGGACTGTCTTCCCTGTTCAAGGCGGGTTCCGGCGCATGGGCCTTCGCCCCGTCGATCAGCGTGCCGGTGTTCGAATTCGGCAGCCTGCGCGCCACGCTCCACGCGGCGGAGATCTCGAAGAACATCTACATCGCGGCGTACGAGGGCACGATCCAGACGGCCTTCAAGGAAGTGTCCAACGCGCTCGTGGCACGCGCCACGTACGTCGATCAAACCGCCGCCGATGCGCAGTACGTCGATGCCGCGCAGCAGTACTACGACATCGCCAATTCGCGCTATCGCGGCGGTCTGGACAGCTTTCTGACCTTGCTGACCGCGCAACGCACGCTCTTCAGCGCGCAGACGCAGCTCGTGACGGACCGGGCAGCGCAACAGACCAACATGGTGACGCTGTACACCGCGCTGGGCGGCGGCTGGCGCAAGGATACCGAAGTGGCGGCGATGGCTGCGAAATAGGATCGGGTGAGCGGGCAACGTATCGTAAGAGCAGGGTAACGCAACGCGCGCCGCCTTTTCCTAGACTGTGCGTCTTTCGATAACCGGCTTCGAACGCATATGCGCCCGGCACTCACCATCGATTCACTCGCGGACTTCCGGCTCAGCGAAGCCGGCGGCTATCTCGTCGTCGATGCGCGCTCAGCCGCTTCCATCGCGCTGCATTGCTCGGTCATGCACGAATGTCTCGCGGCGCTCGCTCATGCCATCGCTCGATCGGAAAGCATCCGCAACACGAACCCTGCGACCAAATTCACCACGCACAGCGCGGGCTGGGAAGTCGCGCTCGATGCACACGGCACCGGCGCGCTGATCGTCTCCTTCACTCTTCAGGGCGGCACGCAAGTGCCTGCAAGCCATATGTTTCCTCCGCCGCTATGAAAGCTCGTGGAATCGTTAATTCGAAATCGAAATTGATCAACCAAAACTTTGCTACCAGTTCTAACTCTTTAAGTATCACTCGCGCGTCAGTTATAACCGAGAATTGCAGCCGATTGCACGTCGGGCCGATCCATTACGTGGTCAACCAGCGATGCAAGAGGGCCCTCAAGTAACCTCGTATAGCTGTTTGTAGGGCGACTTCTATTGAACCGGTTAGCAATCGTGCGACAAGCATGAGTCGATGGCGTGATTTCGCCACACGAGATCGGAGAGATGTGAGCTTTCATGTATGAACTGACTCCCATTGAAGATTGACGCATTGAAATCGATTTATTGGTGGACTAAGTTCGGTCGAACCAGACGGTTTGTGCATTCATAAATTCCCGCAGACCAAAATGCGACAGTTCCCGGCCAAAGCCGCTCTTCTTGATTCCGCCAATGGGTACGCGCGGATCGGTTGCCGAAAAACCGTTCACGAAGACTCCTCCCGACTGAATTTCACGGGCGAATGCCTTCGCATTGCCTTCGTTGCCGGTCCAGATCGCACCGCTCAGTCCAAACTCGCTCGCGTTCGCGAGTTCGATCGCATGTGCCGCACTGTCGGCCGAGATAAGGGAAGCGACTGGTCCGAAGGTCTCCTGCTCAAACGTGACCATGCCAGGAACGACTTCCGACAAGATCGTAGGCGCATAGAAGTTTCCGGGTCCATCGAGCTTGGCGCCGCCCATCAAAACCAAGGCACCACTTTCGACGGTGGCCTGAACCTGACTTTCGAGTTCGTCCCGTAAGTCGTAGCGCGCCATCGGTCCAAAGTAGTTGTCAGGTTCCTCAGGATCGCCGGTCTTGAGCGCTTGAACTGCTGCAACAAATCGCTCCGTGAACTCTTGCTTAATCGGTCTTTCGAGGATGATGCGCTTGGCCGCGACGCATACTTGACCCGTGTTTTGAAACCGACCAACCACTGCTGCACGAACAGCGCCTTCCAGGTCAGCATCAGCCAACACAATAAACGGATCCGAACCGCCCAACTCCAGCACCGACTTTTTAAGCGCGGCACCGGCTTGAGCTGCGATCGCTGAACCCGCACGAACGCTGCCTGTAACCGTGACTGCTGCGATCCGTCGATCGCTGATCGCCTTCGAGACGAGTTCGTTAGGTACGTTCGCTACCGAGAAAACACCGTCCGGTAAGCCAGCCTCCGCCCACATCTCCTTGAGCAGGTACGCACACCCCATCACGTTGGGCGCGTGTTTCAGTACATAGGCGTTGCCGGCCAGAATGATGGGTATCGCGCCCCGCATGACCTGCCAGTAGGGGAAGTTCCAAGGCATCACTGCAAGGACACCACCGATAGGAAGATACGAGACATACGCCTTATCGTTCTCAATCGACGTTCGTTCGTCGACTAGCATTGCCGGTCCGTGCTCGGCGTACCAATCACAAACCGCCGCGCATTTCTCAACTTCCGCCCGCGACTGTGTAATGGGCTTTCCCATTTCGCGAGTCGCCATAAGTGCAAGCTGTTCAAGGTTTTGACGGAGTGCCGAGGCCATGTTCGACAGGACTTGCGCGCGGGCGTCCGGCCCGCTTGCGGCCCACTGCGCGAAACCCGCCTCCATCAATCGAAGCGACCGGTTCAGGTCGGCCTCATGTTCGTAGGGGTATCGATGAAGTTCTTCACCCGTTGCCGGATTGACCGAAACCGCTGCCTCTTGCTGATTGCCCGCGTACGCCATGTTTGAATCTCCAATGCTCGAAATACGAGAGGTACTGTCCGCGAAGAATTCCTGCGAGGGGTTTATCGCGTGCGGAGGAATTCAGTCGCTTCGGCATGCGTTTCGAAGACGTGCGCCGCAGCGTTACGTGAGAACAGCGCTTCGCCCAACTTCATCCGCATGAAGGCGCTGGTGGTGTAGCGTGTGGTGGTCGTGTAATGCCTGGCTTGAAGATCCGCGACCATCTCGAAGTATGCGTCGGCGATTGCTTCGTCGAGTCGGAAGCCGTCGTAGTTGACGATCAGCGCTACTCTCCGTCCGACTTTGGTGCAGAGCGCATCGAAGACGCGCCTCACGCACTCGATGTCATCTTCGCTGCGAATTGCCATCCCCTCGAAGTTGGCAAACAAAATGTTGCGTTCCTCGTCATAGCTGAGGCGGTCGGTCAGCTGCAGATCCTGCAGAACTGCAGCCAGGCCCATCGGCTTCGGGCGGTACATTCGAGGGTCCATCAGCGATACCTCGCCGATGATGGGTCGAAACGCCATGTGCGCGAGCACATCGCGTTCAATGTTGATGCCCGGTGCGACCTCGATCAACTGCAGGCCTTCGGGTTGCAGCCTGAATACGCACCGCTCGGTGACGTAATGCACCGACTGCCCCTTTGCGGCTGCCAGCGGGCCGCTGAACGTGACTTGCTCGACTACTTCGACAAACTTGCGGGTTCGACCTTCGGTCACGATTCGCATCTGACCGCCTTCGACGGCAGTGGCGATCCCGCCGGCGGTAAAGGTTCCGGCGAATACAAGCCGACGAGCGTTTTGACTGATGTTAATGAATCCACCCGAACCAGCGAGACGAGATCCGAAGCGGCTGACGTTCACATTACCCAGGCGATCTATTTCGGCCATGCCCAGACACGCGAGGTCGAGCCCGCCACCGTCGTAGAAGTCGAACTGCTGGTTTTGATGCAACAACGCCTGCGTATTGATGCCCGCACCGAAGTCGAGGCCGCCTTGCGGCATGCCGCCTATCACGCCGGGTTCCGCCGTCAAGGTTAAATGGTCGAGGACGCGCTCTTCGGCGGCGACCGCCGCCACTGCTTCAGGCATGCCGATGCCCAGATTAATCACCCCGCCCAGTGGCAACTCGAAAGCGCAGCGCCGCGCAATCAGCTTTCTCTCGTCGAGTGCCAATGCGGGAATCTTGTTGACTGGAACGCGGAATTCGCCCGAGTACGCCGCGTTGTAGTCCGTGGCGTATGTCTGCTTATGGGACGCAGGTGCGGCGACCACCACGCAATCGACCAGGACGCCGGGAACGACTACACTGCGCGCATCAAGCGAACCACTCGATGCAATGCGTTCCACCTGTGCGATCACCAGGCCGTTCGCATTTCGGGCAGCCATGGCGGCGGCCTGAGCGTCGAGCATCAGTGCCTCGCGCTCCATGGTGATGTTGCCTTCGGCGTCGGCCGTCGTACCGCGGATCAACGCGACGTTGATGGGAAACGCCTTGTAGAACAGCCATTCCTCGCCGTCAATCTCCATGACCCGCACGAGGTCTTCGGTTGTTCGCGCGTTGATCTTCCCACCGTTCTGCCGTGGATCGACGAACGTGCCGAGTCCGACTTTCGTGAGCGTGCCGGCGCGATGGGCGGCAGAGTCCCGATAGAGGTGGGAGATGGTTCCTAGAGGGAGGTTGTAGGCCTGAATGCGATTATCGGTCGCCAGCTTTCCGAGTTTCGGCACGAGAGACCAATGGCCCCCTATCGCACGTTGGACGAGTCCCTCGTAAGCGAGCCGATTCAGCCCCTGATCTTTGCCGTCACCGGGTGCCGCTGCAAAGACGAGTGTGAGGTCTCGCGGCCCCTCAGTTTCGACAAAGCGTCTCTCGAGCGCCGCAATAAGTTCCTCGGGCGTACCGATGCCGACGAACCCTGAGCAACTCACGACGTCGCCATCGCGTATCAATGCGATGGCCTCATCAGCAGTAACGACTTTGTCTTGAATCATGGCAGTCTCGGGTTCGCAATTGAGCGTCATCTACTCAGTTAAGAGGTAAGTCTGAATGACATCGACCTGTGCCTCGTCCATCAGTGCCGGGGCATGACCGCAATCGGGGAACTCGACCGCGGCCACGCGACCCGCGCTAGCGGCCGGCCCGCGTTTGAGCATCGCGTCCACTGTGCTGCGCGCTAACAGATCGGACTCTTCGCCGCGCAAGATCAGCACTGGGCATTCAATCTTGTCCCAGATGTGCCACAAGATCACGTCGAGCAGAATTGGTATCGCGAAGCGCATTCCGATGCCCGGATCGAAGTGGAAACGCAGCCCCCCCGCGCCATCTGCGACCGCGCTGTGCTGCGCGAGATGACGCCATTGCGCGTCGTTGAGCTTGCCAAACGGCGCGTGGACTTCGCGAAGATGCGCCTCGACTTCTTCGACCGTGGAAAAGCGCCACGAGCGAGTCAGATAGCTGCCGATCCTGCGTAGCGCCGCAGCAGAAACGCGCGCACCAAAATCGTTGAGCACCAACCGTCGCACCGGCGTGCCGCGTTGAGACGCCACCAACATGCCGATGTGGCCTCCGAGCGAGGTACCCACCCAATCCACCTGTTCCACATCGAGCCGCGCTATCAACGTCGACATCGCCCTCACATACGCGCGGTCGGTATAGTGGCTGGGCGACGCGAGCCATTCACTGCGTCCGCGTCCTGGAAGGTCAGGCACGATCACGCGCATGCCCTGCGCTGCAAGCGATGCGGCCAACACATCGAAATCTCGACCGGTGCGCGACACCCCGTGAACACAGACGACCGTTCGCTCGGCCTTGGGCGGCCCCCATTCAACATAGGCGAGCTTGTGAAAGCCACCTCGCCCAATGACGTCGACGTGCTTCAATTGCGGTTCCATCGCATCGAGGCGCGGATCAAGCTCACGCATCATCGCGATCTCGCAACCACTCGACGATGCCTTTACCGAGCACGCCTTGAGACTTGCCGCTGACAAAGACGCCGACGTGACCACCGTCCAGACCAATCTCCTGGTAGTCTTCGCTACCCACGGCATCGCTCAACGCTTGGGTTGTTTTCGGCGGAATGATGTGATCGTCCTTCGCATAGACGTTGAGTACCGGCATGCGAATTTCTTTGAGATCAACGGTACGGCCGCCCAGACTGAATTCACCGCGTATCATCTCGTTGTTCTTGTAGAGGTTCACGAGCAACTGCTTGGCCGCTTCGCCCGGATGATGCGGCCGGTCGGCCAGCCACTTTTCCATGCGCAAGAAGTTCAAGAGTTTCTTTTCGTCATCGAACGTGTCGAGCAGACCCACGTTGTACTTCGACAAGGTGGCACCTGGCGTCATCTGGGCGAAGACATAACTCATCAACTCGCCCGGCAAGTTGCCATTCGCTTCGATCAACTGGTCGATGTCATCTTCGCCCAATCCGCGCGTCCAGAGATTCAAAAATCCGTGGTTCACGCGCCCCTCTGCCTGATCCTGATGAAAGTCCACCGGAGTGATCGTCAGAATCAGGTTCTTGACCCGCTCCGGATAGAGCGCTGCATAGCACAACGAGAAGACGCCACCTTCGCAAATGCCGAGCAAATTGATCGCAGGGATGCTGTGCTCGCGACAGATGAATTCGACACAGTCATTCAGATAAACGTCGACGTAGTCTTCGAACGTGAGCCAGCGATCGCTGCGGGTTGGGCTACCCCAGTCCACGGCATACACGTCAACGCCAAGCGCGAGCAGATTGCGCAGCATCGAGCGGTCTTCCTGCAAATCGGTCATCGTGTAACGACCGATCTGGCCATATGCCACAAGGACCGGGACGCCGAGCGTGCGTTCGGCCGTCGGTTTGTAGCGATACAACGTCGTTTTATCTTCGCGAAACACCACTTCCTTGTCGGCGGTGGCAATCTCTACGTGCTCGTCCTTTATCCGGTCGAGCATCTGCTGTCCACGGGCGAGCTTCAGATTGAAGTCGCTGAATTCAGCGAGCGCCCGTGCGGCGGTCGATTTCTTGGCGGCAGCCATACGGTTCTCTCAGGAATGGATCGAACGAGTGGCTTTCGATACCACGCGCGTCTGTCGGGTGGGAGGCGTAGTCGCTTCATGATGAGGCGCGTTTTGTCGCTGCAGCAGGCGAATCTGACGCCGCAACTCAGTCACCGTCCGTTGGATCTCATCGACTTCGGTACGCGTCGGAATGTGATAGGCCTCGCACCACGATTCGGCGATTGCACGTTCTTTCAGCCGATAGTCCGACGCTGCGCGCAACATCCGTGTTTGGGCGTCGACGAATGCTTCCGACCGATGCACCCCGATCAGCGTTTCGTTGGCGACCTTCAGCCAGCGATCGGTCAGGCCGCGCCATGTCGCCGGCGCGCCTTCTCCGGCAGACGAAAGTGACTTCATAAAGCGCTCAAGTGCGGTATTCCAAGCACGTTGCACGATGGCTTGATAGGCCAACAGGGCGTTGTCCCGCTCGATTGCCTTCTTCTGTAACTCAGCGACCTTCCGGTCGAGGTCATAGAGCGTGGCGTACTTGGGACCTTCGATTACATGCTGCAAACTGGCGTCGAACGCGCCTGCACCCCGCCCGCTCCATCGGGCGGGCGAGAACATCTCGCCCAGCATTTGCGGCGTCCAGGCCTCAGAGCTCGCCCCGCTCTGGACAAATGAGGTCCATTTTTCGATCGATTCCTTCCAGGTTTCTTGCAGGTCCGCGAACTGTTCCTGCATGGGCGGCCTTGCGTCCTCTGCCCGGATGCCCTCTGAGGTCGAGGCCACAGCAGAGGGACTCATCGATTTGATGAACGCTTGCTGCATCGCGAGCCATCCATCGGCCCAGGTTGGGTTGGTGTCGCTCATTCGAACACCACCACTTGACGGATTGCCTTGCCTTCGTGCAACAGGTCAAAGCCGTGGTTGATCTCGTCGAGCTTCAGCCGGCCCGTAAGCAATTTGTCCACGGGCAAGCGTCCCTGCTTGTACAGATCAATGAAATGAGGGATGTCGCGCGAGGGGACGCACGTGCCGATATAGCTGCCCTTGACGGTGCGCTCTTCGGCCACGAGACTCACCGCAGGCATCGGCCAACGCGCGGTCGAAGGTGGCAGTCCGGCGGTCACCGTTGAGCCCCCTCGACGCGTGATGCCGTAGGCGAGATCCAGCGCTCGAATCGATCCTGCGAATTCGAAAGCGAATTCGACGCCGCCTGAACTAAGTTCGCGGATATGCGCGAGCGCATCCTCCCGGCCTGCATTGACGGTGTGGGTGGCACCAAGACTTTTGGCCTGCTCCAACTTTTCGTCCGACAGGTCAACCGCGATGATCTGTCGAGCACCTGCGGCATGCGCCCCAATTAGAGCCGCCAAGCCCACACCGCCCAAGCCGATGACGGCCACCGACGCGCCGACTCGCACCTGCGCCGTATTCACAACCGCGCCCACGCCTGTGAGAACCGCACAACCGAATAACGCCGCCTCGTCGAGCGGCACGGTCGGATCGATCTTCACGACGGAACGACGCGACACCGTCGCGTACTCGGCGAACACCGAGCACCCCAGATGATGATTGACGACTTCGCCGTCACGGGTAAGACGGCGTGAACCGGAGAGCAGCGTGCCTGCGCCGTTGGCCGCCGCGCCGGGTTCGCACAAAGCGGGTCGGCCTTCGGCGCATGGTGCGCAGTGACCGCAACTGGGCACGAACACCACGACGACATGGTCGCCGACCTGAAGGTCGGTCACGCCTGAGCCGAGTTCCTGCACCACGCCAGCCGCTTCATGGCCAAGCGCCATAGGCATCGGCCGGGGACGGTCGCCATTGATCACGGATAGATCGGAATGACAAAGTCCCGCCGCCGCGATCTTGATTAACACTTCGTCAGGACCTGGCGGTGCCAGATCGATCTCTTCAATATGCAACGGGCGGGAGTCGATGTAGGGGGCGGTGGCACCCATCGCCTGCAAAACGGCGGCCTTGATCTTCATTGCGCCACCTCCTTCACGCGGTCCCTCAATTCGTCCACGAGCACTCGGCCGTTTTCCGAGTAATCGACCGGCACAACGACAAGCTGGACGCCACCTTCTGCAAAGGCCGCCTCTAGGGTCGGCACCAAACCCTCTGCTGACTCGACGCGTCGGCCCTTTGCTCCGTATGCTTCTGCATATTTAACGAAGTCTGGATTGCCGAAGCTCAGACCCCAATCCGCGAAATCGTCAACCGCTTGTTTCCAGCGAATCATGCCGTAGGCATCATCCTGAATGATCAGGACGACCAGATTCAGCTTCAGTCGAACCGCAGTCTCCAGTTCCTGTGAATTCATCATGAAGCCGCCATCGCCGCATACAGCCATGACGCGGCGCTTGGGATGCAGAAGCGAGGCCATCATCGCTGAGGGAAGCCCAGCACCCATCGTCGCCAAGGCGTTATCGAGCAGGAGCGTGTTGGCATTGCGCGTGCGATAGCAGCGCGCAAACCAGATCTTGTACATACCGTTGTCAAGCGCCACAATGCCATCCGCAGGCATAACGTTTCGCACGTCGTGGACGATGCGTTGCGGTGTCAGCGGGAAACGTGATTCGGTAGCGCGGTCCATCGTTCGCTTAAGAATGCCCTCACGCAAGGGAGCCAACGTCGCTGCGTTCGGCAGTTGCCCTTCAACAAGATCAGCAAGACGTGCGAGGCTCAAGCCCAAGTCGCCCACGACCTGAGCATTCGGGAAGAAAACCTGTTCAACGATGGCCGGCGTGTAGCCGACATGGATCACCTTAGGTCCATTGGGTCCCATGATGAACGGCGGCTTCTCCACGGTATCGTGGCCAATCGTGAGGATCACGTCGGCGCGGTCGATCGCCTCATGCAGATAGTCGCGCTCGCTAAGCGCCGCAGTGCCCATCCACAACTGGGTGGCTTCATCGTTGCCGATTGCTGAGACGGTACCCTTGCCCATTTGGGTATTGAAAAACGGAATCCCCGTGCGCCGGATGAAGTCCGTCAATTGACCGACGAGCCTCGGGCGATTGCTCGCCGCTCCGAACATGACGAGTGGCCGCTCCGCGCTTTTCAGCATCGCCGCAGCACGCTCGATGGCGGCAAACTGGGCTACCGGCAACTCAACCGGATGCATCGGCATCACCGTCAACTCGTCACTGACCTCTTCGCCCGCCACATCTTCGGGCAATTCCAGGTGCACTGGGCCGGGCCGTTCATCTTGTGCAAGGCGGAACGCTTCGCGCACCACGGTGGGAATGCTGGCACCGCTAATGATTTGACGGGAAGCCTTGGTCAGCGGCTTCATCGTGGCAACGATATCAACGATCTGAAAGCGCGCCTGACGCGCAGTCTTGATCGGTTTCTGGCCGGTGATCAGGATCATCGGCATCGCGCCCAGGTGAGCGTAGGCCGCACCAGTCACCAGATTCAAAGCGCCGGGTCCGAGCGTCGCCATACAAACGCCAGGCTTTCCGGTCAAACGCCCATGCGTCGCGGCCATGAAGGCAGCCGTCTGCTCATGACGCGTCAAAACAAGCTCGATACTCGAGCGACGCAAGGATTCGACGACGTCGAGGTTCTCTTCGCCGGGCACGGCAAAAATTCGATCAACACCTTCGTTTTCCAATGCCTTCACGAACAGGTCGGATGCTTTCATAGTATCTCCTCTATTCTCACGTATGGTTAATATGGATTCGGCACCGTCCAGATGCCAGTCACGCGAAAAGCGCGTGCTCTGTAAAGGAAAGTTGACGCTGCTTGCTACGTCACACCAAAAGTTTATTTGTTATGCTAATTATTGGCGCCCGTTCTTCTTGGAGACCGGCGGTTTTCCAATATTCCTTGGTGTGATACCTACTGTTTCGGTTGTCGCAAATCTTCAAAACTGTCCAATCGCGGATGATACTTGGAAGGTGAAGCTTCAGCAGCGTGACCGATGAAAAAATTGGAGTTAGGCGAGCGATCCTCACCGATTCTCAGGGGAAGGTAGCCAGCCGTTCCCCTTACTCGAACTGATAGAGCTTGGCAGGGTTGTCCACCAAGATCCGCTTTCTCAACGATTCGTCTGGAACAGCGACACCCAACAGATCCAATAGTTGCGCATCATCCGGGATTCGATTCGCCGGCTGCTCCGTTGGGTGAGGCCAGTCGCTTCCCCACAGGACGCGATCAGGGGCGCTCGCCGCGTACGCAGCGGCGACTTGCACACTGTCAGAATAAGTTGGCGGTCCAACACGGGTATCCATGTAAAAGCCCGTAAGCTTCACGTATGCCTTCCCGTTTTTAATGAGTTCAGTCACCATTTCAAACGCCGGATGGTGCAGCGCGTCCGGCTCGGGCGGGTGGCCAAGGTGATCGAACACTATCGGGCACGGCAGATCGAACCATGTGCTTCTTGCTTGCAGGAGATAGTTTGCAGGTGCGTTGACCTGGACATGCCAGCCCATGGCAGCAATGCGCTGCGCGAGGGGTTTGACCATATCAAGGGTCGTCGTTCCAGGTGGCGCAAGGTTAAAGCGGATGCCTCGTACCCCGCCCTGATGCAGTTCGTCTAGCTGCGCTTGTGTGACATTCGTATTGACAACAGCCACGCCGCGGGCGCGACCGTTGAACTGAGCGATAGACGCGAGCAATAGACGATTATCGAGACCATAGCTTGATGGCTGCACGATGACATTGCGGCTTGTTCCGAGACGCTTTTGGAGATTTTTATAGTCGGCGACCGTTGAATTGCCCGGCTTCAGCGTAGCCTCTGGCGCCCACGGGTAGCTATGATCATAGATATGGTGATGACTATCGGTTGCGTCGGGCGGCAGCTTGAGTCGCGCATGTTCCGTCCCAGTCGAGAAGGGTACTTGCGCGGGGGCCTGAGAAGCACATCCTGCGATTCCAAATCCGCTGGAAGCAGCAAATGCGCCCATCGCTTTGAGAGTGATTCGCCGCTTCGTGTCAAAATCGGACATGCTTGTCTCCATTGCAGTTTAGTACTTGGTTTCGATCTATTGAGAAGTATCGCAACGCAAGGGCGCGAGAGAGCAATAAAATACCACCTTCACAATCGAATCTTTTTTCGTATTGGGTGTTCGCGTGTATGTATGCAACTACCTATTAACGTGCGGTTGCAACGATCGTAAAATTAGCCATGGACATCCGTTACGTGCAAAGTTTCGTCGCAGTGTTGGAAAGTGGATCGATCGCCGAGGCGGCGAGACGCCTCGGCTTAACGCCGACAGCAGTCGCGGCACGCATTCGGTCATTAGAGGAATCCTTGGGCGCACCGCTCATCCAGCGGTCGGGACGATACGCCAGACCAACGTCGGAAGGCGTGAAGATTCTGGAGAGTGCGCAGGCTCTCCTTCGAGCTATGCGAGACATGCAAGCGATCGCGCAAGACAGTCATGGGCAAATTGGGGAGCTGCGGGTCGGTGTGTTCGTATCCGCCATGGTCAGCGTCCTGCCGTCAGTCTTGCAGCGCGTCTATGCGGCATATCCTGACGTCAAGCTCTTCGTGGAGCCGGGTAGCTCTGTAGATCTCTGCAGGAAGGTGTGCGCGAGTGAACTGGACGTCGCCATCGTTGTTGAGCCTCAGTTCGCACTTCCCAAGACATGCGAATGGCAACCCCTTACTGAGGAGCCACTTGTCGTCGTGGCCCATAAGTCTATGGCCGGGCGGGATGCTCATGAACTCCTAGTAAACGAGCCATTCATCCGCTACGCTCGGTCGGTCCTCGGCGGTCAGCTCGCAGATCGATATCTCCGCGATCACAATTTGCATACGCGGTCGAGACTCGAGATCGACGGATTGTTGGCCATCGCAACTCTCGTGGATAAAGGCCTCGGCGTATCACTCTTGCCGGACTGGCCGTCGATGTGGACGAGTGGTCTGGCTATTACACGCATACCGTTACCCGAGCGACCGCCGGTGCGGCGGATTGGTCTCGTCATGGCGCGACACACACCGCGCTTTGCGTTGGTGCAAGTGTTTCTTCACGAGGCTGTCGGACTGTTCAACCGACCCGAGGGCGGTCAAACGTCTTGATGTTTTAGGCAAACGCGCTGCGAGATCGAACGACTACGCGAGTTCTCGATGCAGAGGACGCGCCAACGTCGCCAGGGCTTGATGATGCCTTGTGGTAAATGGTGGTTCGTTGGCGTTGAGAGATGGCTCGCGCGTGTGCAGCCCCTTTCGGGCTGCACACGACTCACCGATTAGAATGCGTCGCCAGGCTCAGAACTACGTTTCGACGCTCAAGACCCGTTATCTTAGTCCTGCTTCGATGCTTCGTCGTTCTGCAAACTGGCTGCTCGCAAAAAGTCGAAGTCGACGCCCTCATCAGCTTGCGTAACGGTCTGCAGGAACAGCTTGCGATAGCCTCGATCGGCGACCGGGCGCTTGATAGGCGTTTCGTCGGCGCGCTTTCTGAGCTCCTCCTCGGTCACTATCAGCGTGATTTCCCGGCTCGATACGCTCAGCCGAATCCGATCGCCGTTACGGACATAGGCGAGCGGTCCGCCAACAGCGGCTTCAGGGGTTACATGCAAGACAATCGTGCCGAATGCAGTGCCGCTCATGCGCCCGTCGGAGATACGCACCATGTCCTTCACGCCCGCACGCGCAAGCTTGCGGGGGATCGGGATATATCCCGCTTCCGGCATGCCGGGCGCGCCCACAGGACCAATGCACTTCAAGACGAGGACATCGTCGGGATTCACATCGAGGGATTCGTCGTCGATGCGAGTGATGAGATCTTCGACGTTTTCAAAGACCACAGCCCTGCCCTCGTGTTCCATGAGCGCGGCATCGGCGGCGGATTGCTTGATGATCGCCCCGCCCGGCGCCAGATTGCCACGAAGCACAGCGAGGCCGCCTTGCGGATAGATCGGGTCCGAGAACGAACGAACCACATCTTGCTTGAAACCCTCGCCCCTTGCTTCGATCTCTTCGCCGAGGGTGCGACCTGTCACGGTCAGAGCATCCAGATGCAGCAACGGCTTCAGCTCGCGGAGCAGCGTGACCATGCCGCCTGCCTTATGGAAGTCTTCCATGTAGTGCTGTCCCGTCGGCTTGAGATCGAGCAGCACCGGCGTTTCCTTGCCCATGAGATCGAGCAGATCCAAGCTGATCTTGTGGCCGAGACGACCGGCAACGGCGGCCAGGTGGACGATGGCGTTTGTCGACCCACCGATGGAAAGCAGCACGCGCATGGCGTTTTCGAAAGCCTTCGGCGTCAAAATCTTGTCAATGGTCAACCGCTCGCTCGCCATCTTAACGGCGACCGTACCAGTCTGTTCAGCGACTCGAATGCGGTCAGAAGTCACGGCCGGCGGCGTTGCCGCGCCGGGAACCGTCATGCCCAATGCTTCTGCAATGCACGCCATGGTGCTCGCGGTACCCATTACCGAGCACGTTCCGACGCTCGCGACAAGTTGGTTATTGACATCGGAGATTTCATCTTGGTCGATTTCGTTGGCGCGGAACTTTCCCCAGTAGCGGCGACAATCCGTACATGCGCCTACCCGTTCGCTCCGATGCGAGCCGGTAAGCATTGCGCCGGTGACTAACTGAATCGCCGGGACGTTAGCGGAGGCCGCGCCCATCAGCTGAGCGGGTACCGTTTTATCGCATCCGCCGATCAGGACAACTGCATCCATCGGCTGTGCCCGGATCATCTCTTCGGTATCCATCGACATCAAGTTGCGGAGGTACATCGATGTCGGTGAGGAAAAGCTCTCGTGAATCGAGATGGTGGGGAAGTCAACCGGCAGACCGCCCGCGAGCATCACGCCGCGCTTCACCGCCTCGACCAATTGGGGCATGTTGCCATGGCATGCATTGAACCCACTGCCGGTGTTGACGATACCAATAACCGGGCGATCGAGCGCCTGATCCGTATATCCGGCGCCTTTGATAAACGCTTTACGAAGGAACAGCGAGAATCCTTGGTCGCCGTACGACGTCAATCCTCGCTTCATGCCCGTCGGTGCGACAGGCGTCTCAGGGGCATCTTTCTTCTCAGCCATGACTTTCTCCACAGAAAACAATGCATGCAGTGCGCTGGCAACCAGGAACTTTCTGACCTCGTCGCTGCAACGGCGGCGCTCTTTAGCTAGCTTCTAAAGCTAGCATGATTCAATCACGGCGGTCTCGATATCTGTCATCGGTTGACGATACGCGCCGGGATGAAGACCAGGATAAGGATCGCTGAAAGCGTCAAGCAGCCGGCTACAAGATAGAGACCGGAGGTTAGTGAATGCGTTTCAGTTTTAAGCCATCCCATAACAGTTGGGCTGACAAAGCCCGCGAGATTCCCCGTCGAATTGATCAGTGCAATGCCAGCCGCTGCGCCGGTCCCGCCAAGGAAGGAGGTCGGAAGTGCCCAGAACATCGGTAGGGCGGAAATGATTCCCGCCGCCGCGAGCGTAAGGCCGATCATCGCCGGAACGAGCTGATTACCGCTGAACGCGCAGATGCAAAATCCGACTGCAGCTATCAAGGCAGGCGCGCTGACATGCCACCTACGTTCTCGCGTTTTGTCGGCATGGCGGCCGACCAAGATCATTGAGACAAGCGCACAGGTGTAGGGAATGATTGTGAGCAGTCCGACGACGAGAGGATCGTTGACGCCCGAAGCCTTGATAATGGTGGGTTGCCAGAAGCCAATGGCGTACGAACCCATGATAACCCCAAAGAGGATCAAGCAAAGCAGCCATACATAGCTGGATGTGAAAGCTGCCCTCACCGATCCGTGGGTGCGAGCCGCAGCATCGTTGCCCAACTCTCCTGCTATATGCGCTTTTTCCTGCTCAGAAAGCCACTTCGCGTTTTGCACGCGATCGTCGAGAAAGAAGTAGACGACCACACCCAGCACCAAGGCGGGTAGAGCCTCGATAATGAATAGCCACTGCCATCCGGAATAGCCCGCAACTCCACCGAACGCGTGCATGATATAGCCAGACAAGGGACCGCCGATCATGCCGGATACAGGATTGCCGGCCGTGAGAACGGCCATCATCTTTCCTCGACGATGTGAAGGAAACCAGTACGTGAGGTACAAGATCATCCCCGGATAGAACCCAGCTTCGGCGATACCAAGAAGGAAGCGAATCACATAGAACGTCGTCGGCGTAGTCACCCACGCTGTCGCGAGCGAAAGTACCGCCCATGTCACCATGATCCGTGCAATCCAGCGCCGTGCGCCCACCTTGTGCAACAACAAGTTGCTGGGAACTTCGAAGAAAAAATACCCGACAAAGAAAAGTCCGGCGCCCAGCCCATACACAGCTTCGCTAAAGTGCAGATCATTAAGCATCTGCAGCTTTGCAAATCCAACATTTACTCGATCCAGGTATGCGACAACGTAGCAAATAAAGAGCAGCGGCATGAAGCGCCATGCTGCCCGCCTAAATGTCGCGTCTGCGGACGCTCGATCAGCCTCCACGGGCATGGCAGGATGTGAGGACATTGCTTGTCTCCTAGTTGCTCCTTCATGCCGGGAAGCATGAGGAACGTTTCGTTGAACGCTTCGGTGAGTGGAAGCGCTTCTGCGGGAAGGGAACCCTGTTGTTTTTCCTCGGGGGACCAGAGCGCACCGAAAACCGGCGAAGCGCACTCGAAGCCCGTGTGGTAATTACGATCCCAGTGTGGCTAAGTATGCTGAGACGCTGAGCTCTGAAAAAGGAGGCGTTGGACTGTTCACAACGCAAAAATTTTTCGTTGTGAGGGAGCGAGCGCTTGTTTAAACGGGGACACATCCAAAGGCTACCTCGGCGCGTCACGCGCCACTGCGACCGTGAAGCGCTGTCGCAACTAATGATTGAAGGGCGAACTCCTTCGGCAAACTCGAGCAGTTGGGAGTGAGGATGGCACGCAGCGACGCCTGCCATCGATCCGGTGACTCGCAGGTGCAGAACCCTCGGAAGCCGTTCGATGACCGGCGTGGTCGGGGTCATCGAGTTCTCCCGTCGTCGAGTTCCCGACCGGCCGACAGGTGGCGTCGTGCTTCGCGCAGTGTCGAAAAGCTCGGCGGATTAGGGGTGCGAGTGCCAGCTAGCGCAGCCGGTCAACAGGGATTCGCACCTCCCGGTAGGCAGAAAGGCGACGACGCGACTCGCCGTCGTGGAACCGCTCGCCGAGAGAGGCGCGATTTCTGCTTTAGAAGGAAATCAGGACCCAAGCTGGGCCGGGCCCCACAAGGATCGAGCCCACACTGCCTAGCGACTGCGACTGCTCAGCAGCTTCAGTGTCCCTGTGCCGCAGCAAGTTGCCCATCCAGTGCTTCGCGTGCCCGTTGCGCTGCGTTTCCGTCCACGCGGTCGGCTAATACTTGTCCGACCTGGCGCAGCTGGTCCGTAGATAGGCCTACATTCATGCTGATGCGCATGTGGGCCTGCAGTTGAGACTCTACGCCCGTAATAACGGAAAGCATACTCACGGTAGCAAGCTCTCGGCTCTGCCAGTCTAAGTTATCGCGTTCGAAGATATCGCCGAAAAGATGGGTTTTGAGATATTCACCAATCGTCGGAGCGAAATCAAAAAGCGGCCCCTTCACGGGGGCACCAGACAACTTAGTTTGATTCGCAGTGCCAGCAGCAAGCAAAGCGTCTCCGTTAGGGATAGGAGCGCTGGGAAGGTTGCCGGGTGCGTCCTGGACGCCACGCTGCTTGCGCGACTCAAGAACCTTCATGAGTTCTCCGAGCGCGTTGAGACTGCGCGGGAAACCGGCGTAAGCATACACTTGCACTAAAATCTCTTTTGCTTCGCTGACCGTGAGTCCGGCGTCCATGCCATGGTTCAGAGCAGCATTCAAATTGGTAATGTCGCCTGCGGCAGCGAACGCTGCGATAGGCACAATCGCCTGTTGGCGAGCGGTCAAGGTCTCAGAGGCACTCGGCGAGTTAATTCCTGTGTTCGTCATGTTTGATGCTCCTTCATCTGTAGAGGGTAAGCTTGGTGTTGAAACCAGGCTCACGACCAAGGCCAACGCCGAGGTCTGAACACGCCTTCTTAGGCGCTTAATGGCTTTTGTACTGCTCATCGGTGACCTTCTCCATCCAGGAAACGTTCTTTCCATTCACTGTGCCGGTTACAGCCAGATGGGTCATCGCGGAGTTGGGCGCGGCCCCATGCCAGTGCTTCACACCGGGCGGACACCAAACCACGTCACCAGCCCGGATTCGTTTGATTTCCTTGCCCCATTCTTGCGTCAACCCCGAGCCTGATGTCACAACAAGTCGTTGGCCGGCCGGATGGGTATGCCATGCCGAACGCGCGCCCGCTTCAAATGTCACCAGTCCGCCTGAGGCGTTGATGCTCGCGTCTGCCGGCCATACGGGTTGCACACGTACTTGACCGACGAAGTACTCGTCCGAACCAGCCACGGACGGCTGGGAGCCGGCACGCACGATCTCCTGATGCGCGACATTTGTCATCGATTCGCTGGCCTGCGTCTCGGTAGAAATGGCCAACGACGTGTGCACAACGGCGACAGCAAGCATGATGCGAAACAGGGACGTGATCATGGAATGCACCGGTCTCATGGAGGGAATGTTGTTGCAACAATCGCGGCCTGGGCTTTGGCTCCAGACGTCTATGACAAGTTGCACGAAGACGGTCCAACATTCAACGCCGTCACAACGGACCTGCCTAATTTCGATTGAACGATGCCATTAGTGCGCCGTGAACCCACCATCAATGGCGAGTGCGTGCCCAATGACGAAAGTAGAACCGGAACTGCAAAGCCAAAGAACGGCATCCGCGATCTCTTCGGCGCGCCCAAGGCGTCCTATCGGTTGTTCACGCAGAATCTCCTTCATCGCGTCAGCCTGCTTTTCGAGCATCTCTGCGACCATCGGGGTGTCAAACGTTCCGGGGCAAATCGCGTTGATGCGGATCCCGCGCGGTGCATATTCGAGTGCAGCGCTTCGCGTCAACCCGATTACTCCATGTTTGGAAGCATGGTAGGCCGCCCGGCCGGGAAGGCCCACAAGTCCTCCTAGAGAAGAGCAGTTGACGATTGCGCCGCTGCCTTGCTTTCTCATGTGACCCAACTCGTGTTTCATACAAGCCCAGACGCCGCGCAGGTTGACCGCTGTCACCTTCTCGAAATTCTCAATAGGTTCGTCAGCAGCATCACTTGGGGGCACCTGAATTCCTGCGTTGTTAAAGGCGGCGTCTAACCGGCCAAAGGTCGTCACCGTTTGATCTACCATCTGGGCGACCTGCACCTCATCGGTGACATCGCACTGCACCGCCAACACTTGATGCGCCGGAACTCTCAATGATTCGACCGCGTGGCTCAGAGCGTCGGCATCCACGTCTGCAAGCGTCACGGCGGCCCCTGCCTGTGCAAACGCCGTAGCCGTCGCGAGACCCATGCCTGACGCCGCGCCCGTTATAAGCGCAACGCGCCCAGAGAAATTGAACGTGACCTCCAAGATACTTCCTCCCTATTTGTTGAGTTGAAAGTGCTGCGAACCAGCGGAAAACTTGCAGTGGCGACCGCTCAACGGGCGGCCCCCACTTCCGTCCACCACTTGACATCACACTCTCAGGCGATGACCGGCAGCCGGTCGAGAAACTTGTCCAGCGTGATCGGATACTGCCGCACGCGCACACCGGTCGCGTTGTAGATGGCATTCGCAATGGCCGGCGCAACTCCCGTAAGGCCAAGTTCGCCCACTCCCTTCGCCTTCACGGGCGAAATCGCCGGATCAACCTCGTCGACAAAGAAGGCCTCAAGATGCGGTACATCCGCATGAACCGGTACCTCGTAACCCGCGAGATCGTGATTGATGAACAAGCCAAGCCGTTTATCGACTGCCATCTCTTCCATCAACGCCGCGCCAATGCCCATCGTCATCCCACCGATCACCTGACTGCGTGCCGTCTTGGGGTTCAGAATGCGGCCGGCAGCACATACCGCAAGCATCCGGCGTACACGGATCTCGCCAGTAAAGGCATTAACACCAACTTCAGCGAAATGCGCTCCAAAAGTCTGAATCGCAAATTTCCTGGATAGATCCCCGAATTCGATGCTGTCTTCGACGACGATGTCGCCATCTGCAGCCGCCTGAGTAAGCGGCACACTTCGCCCGCCAGAACGCACTTCGCCAGCCGTGAACTCGGTCTCAGCGGCTTTGAATCCCAATCGCTCGGCAACTGTCTCCCGCAGCTTCATGCAAGCGGCATATACGCCCGCAGTGACAGACGCGGCACCTTGTTGCCCTCCTGAACCAGGAGTCTCCGGAAAGCTCGAGTCGCCCAGTCTCGCCACGACCTTCTCGATCGGGATGCCCATCAACTCGGCTGCCGTCTGCTGCACGATGGTGTAGCTGCCCGTGCCGATGTCGGTCATATCTGTCTCGACGGTGATAGAACCTCGGCGGTCAAGGCGTATCCGTGCTCCCGCCTTGCCGATGGGTGCCCCTCGAATCGCACCGGCCATCCCTGTCCCAACGAGCCAATGGCCATCGCGGAGCTGACCTGGCCCCCCCTTTCGTTTCTTCCAACCGAAGCGTTCGGAACCAGTTCGCAGACACTCGACGAAAGGACGGGATGAGAAGGGTCGACTGGGATTCTCTGGGTCGACCTGCGTGTCGTTCAGGATTCGGAACTCGACCGGATCTATTCCGAGCTTCTCTGCCATTTCGTCCATCGCGATCTCAAGCGCCATCAGACCAGGCGCTTCCCCCGGCGCTCGCATGGCGTTTCCCTCTGCGAGATCTAGCGTTGCCAATCGGACGCGGGTCATGCGGTTTGGCCCCGCATACAGGGCTCGCGTGGACAGGGTTGTCGGCTCCGTGCGTCCACCCGCAAGGTTGCCAGACCAGCTTTCGTGGCCGATCGCCGTGAGTTTCCCGTCGCGCCCGGCACCAAGTCTGACGCGCTGGATCGTCTTCGGCCGATGGATCGTGTTATTAAACATGATTGGACGCTGAAGCGCGATTTTGACTGGCCGACGCACTAACCGCGCGGTGAGGGCCGCCAGCACAAGATCAGACTGGACCGTGCCTTTGCCTCCGAAGCCGCCGCCGATAAAAGACGAAATGAGTCGGACGTTGTCACGCGGAATACCGAGAATAAGTCCGAGATCGCGGGTACCCCAGTTCATTTGCTGGATCGAGGTCCAGCAAGTGACCCGGTCACCCTCCCAAACCGCGATCGTCGCATGGGGTTCCATCATGGCGTGCGCTTGGTCGGGAACGGTATAGGTCTCGTCTACCTTCATCTCGGCGTCTGAAAAGGCTCGTTCGAAGTCTCCTACGCGGGTCTCGGTTGGGCCGCCAAACGCCATCTGTGGTGCGACTGGAGCGCTGAAGAGTTGGGCAGCGAGATCAAATCTGCCTGCGCTGCGCGTGTAATCGACGCGAATGAGCGACGAAGCCGCCCGCGCTTGCTCGAAAGTCTCTGCTACCACCACCGCAATCGGCTGGTGATAGTGATCGATTTCTGGCGAAGCGAGCATCCGTTGGACGTAGAACTTGCCGACCCCCAAAGGACCGGCGTTGAGATACGTCACAACACCGAGCACACCAGGGGAAGACTCGGCCTGTCTCGTGTCGATTGACTTGATTCGCCCTTTGGAAATCGCAGCGCCCAGGATGTAGCCGTACGCGATGTTCGGGGCGACGTTGTGATACTCGTAAGAATAGGTCGCAGTACCAGTCGTCTTCAGCTTCGCCTCGAAGCGATCAAGTGGTTGACCGACGACGTTCATCTGGTCGATTGGATTCTGTCCTGCTGGCGTCTCGAACTTCATGGATCATCTCCTCGCTTGCGCCATTACGTAGGCTATCGTCCGCTCGACCAAGGCCATTTTGAACGCGTTATCGTGCGTCGGACGCGCTCCGTTCATAAGTGCGTGTGCGACTGCCTTGGCTCCCTGGGACACCGCCGCATCTGCAGCTTCAACTCGCCACGGCTTCGGCGCTACACCACCCACTGCAACCCGCCCACGACCGTCCTCGTGCACGACGGCGGCGACGGAAACAAGGGCAAACGCATACGATGCGCGATCACGGACCTTCTGATAAATGTGCCGCCCACCGATGGGCGGAGGCAAAGTCACCTCGGTAATGAGTTCGCCGGGCATAAGTTCGGTCTCGACACTTGGCGTCGTGCCAGGCAACCGATGAAAGTCGGCGATCGGTATCACCCTGGTCTGGCCATTGGCCCGAACGGTTCCAACGGATGCGTCCAAAGCTCGCAATGCCACCGCCATATCGCCTGGATTCGTTGCGATGCAGTCAGAACTCCCGCCGATCACAGCCAACTGGCGACTGAACCCGCCGATTGCGGCGCAGCCTGAACCCGGTTGCCGCTTGTTGCAGGCTTGATTCGGATCGTAGAAATATGGACAGCGCGTGCGCTGAAGCAAGTTGCCGCCCGTTGTCGCTTTGTTTCGCAATTGCCCCGACGCACCGGCAACGATCGCGCGCGCAAGCACCCCATAGTCCCGTCGCACCCTCGGATCGGCAGCAAGCTGGGTGTTTGTGACCAGTGCGCCGACACGAAGACCTCCGTCGGCGGTTTCCTCTATCCGGTCGAGACCAATATGCCGAAGGTCGACCAGGTGAGCCGGCGTTTCTATCTCAAGCTTCATGAGATCGATCAGATTGGTGCCGCCGGCAATGAATTTCGCGCCCTGTCGCTGCGAAGCGATAGCAGCGGCTTCGGCGGGACTCTTCGCTCGCTCGTAGGTGAACTCCTTCATGCACGGCTCCCCGCCACTTCGGCCATCGCTTCGGCGATATTTGAGTAGGCGCCACAGCGACAGATATTGCCGCTCATTCGTTCGCGCATTTCGACGTTGGTCGCTTTAAGGCCGGCTGTCAGATCACCGGTGGCGTGGCTGGGCACCCCAGCCTTGATCTCGCTGAGGACAGCAACAGCCGAACAGATTTGGCCCGGCGTACAGTATCCGCATTGATAGCCATCGTGCTTGATAAAGGCCGCTTGCATTGGATGAAGGTGGTCCGGCGTACCAAGCCCTTCGATAGTTGTTATCGCGTCACCCTCGTGCATTACGGCAAGGCTCAGGCAAGCATTGATTCGGACGCCATTCACGAGGACGGTACACGCGCCGCATTGCCCGTGATCGCATCCCTTCTTGGTACCGGTAAGAAGGAGGTGCTCCCGTAAGGCATCAAGCAAAGTAGTTCGCGGGTCGAGCTCAAGTGCTTGAACGACGCCATTCACATTGAAAGCGACGCGCATATTGTTTGTCGTCAGTGCCGGAGAATGTCCGTTTGATGGACCGCCGATTTGTTTTTGCGCGTTTGCTGTCCCAACAGGCAGCATTGGGGCTACAGCTGAGACTGCCCCCACGATAAGCAGATTTCGTCGCGTCGGATTCGGTTGGCCGGATTCGTCCATAGGTCGTTACTCCTTTGCTCTTTAGACAGTCCGTCTTGAGCGGGATTGTCGAGAAGATGATGCGCCGCGCGTTACCATGCATAAGCTTCTGGCGCTTCCCCACCGGGACCCGGCCAGATCTCGTCCAGGCAACGAAGGGTGTCCTCAGACAGGGAAATGTCGACGGCTCGAAGTGCGAGCGACAGTTGGTCTGGCGTACGTGGACCGACAATTGGGGCGGTGACTACAGGATTGTGGAGCAGCCAGGCTAGGGCGATGTCGGCTGGACGCTCTTCAAGGTCGGCGCACAGCGCTTCATACGCCTGCAACTGGTCGTGATATTGGCCAATTCTCCGAGCCATTTCGGACTTTGCGCGGCGACCATCAAGCGCCCTCTGAAGCACACCTCCCAACAGTCCGCCACCCAACGGGCTCCATGGAAGTAGTCCTACGCCATGGTGACGACAAGCTGGAATCAGCTCAAGTTCGATGGTTCGCGCAGACAGGTTATATAGACTCTGTTCCGCGACGAGTCCCATGAAGTGGCGTGACTGCGCCGCCGCCTGGGCAGTAGCAATATCCCAGCCGGCAAAATTGCAGCTTCCTACGTAGAGCACCTTTCCCTGTTGGATCAAGACGTCCATGGCTTGCCAAACCTCCTCCCATGGCGTGCGTCTGTCGATGTGGTGCATCTGGTAGAGGTCGATGTGATCAGTATTCAGCCGGCGCAAGCTGTCCTCGCATGCCTTTCTGATATGAAATGCCGACAGTCCGCGGTCATTCGGCCCCAGTCCCATTGGCTGGTAGACCTTTGACGCGAGTACGATTTGATCGCGTCTGCCACCTTGGGCGATCCAGCGACCAATGATCTCTTCCGAAAGGCCAAAGCCCTGTTTCATCTGCGGAGACTGCGGTCCACCGTACACATCGGCGGTATCAATAAAATTGACGCCGAATCCGATCGCATCGTCCATGATCCTAAAGCTGGTCGACTCATCCGTCAGGTCGCCAAAGTTCATGGTTCCGAGGCACAGACGGCTAACCTTTAGGCCCGACCGTCCGAGATGAACATATTGCATTTCAGTTCCGCCCCCTTCTTCCTGCACGCCTCTATCCGCGACGTGTTGATCCAGATCGATTTACTGGCCGATTCCTCGGCGCGGTCGACCTAAACGGCATGCTGAACCCCACCGCGCTTTCGGGTAACTGTAACGGGAATATCTCAATCTGAAAGCCGGCATAGGTCGCATGCACTTGTGAGAATTCGCCAACAAACGGGCACGGCACGGAGACTGCCCCATATTGATTGGTTCGCCAGGGCCGTCTGTGTGGCCGTCTCAGGCTTTTGTGAATCTTGCTCACAACAACATTGGCACGAGGGCGGCTAACCCAGTTGCAGCAATTCGGCTACAGTTCCCACGTGCCCGCTGCCGGACGGTCTTGCAACACGGCAACATGGGTCGGCCAGTCAAATCGCGAGCAAGGGATAGTCGTGAAGATCAGATTTGTTTTGAATGGCACGCTTGTGACCGGGCGCTTGGACGACAATGCTACATCGCGCGACTTTGTAGCCATGTTGCCGCTGCCACTCCGGCTGGTCGACTTCGCGGCGGCGGAGAAGATTGCTTACCTCCCAAGAAGGCTGAACACGGACGGAACACCATCAGGAATTGTCCCTTACGCGGGCGACGTTACTTATTACGAACCGTGGGGAAACATTGCAGTTTTTCACAAGGACTTTCGGCATTCGCCGGGCCTTGTGAAGCTTGGGCGTCTCGATTGTGGCTTGGAAGAACTGCGTACGACCGGGGCATCGGACATACTCATCGAACGGGCAGACGACTAATTGCCTCGGCGTTATGCGCGTTGGACAGCGTCATGGGTTCATCAAAGCATCATGGCCACCCTCCGCGCATGCATCAGCCCTCTTCGGGAACCTCAAATTCTTGTCGGTCCGCCATCTGGCTCGGGCAATTTCGCGAGCCGAGCCGACCGAGCAGATTATCAATTACACGGTCTTCAGATTTCTTTCCATCCTCCGAGGGATGCAACATGGGTATGTGGACGCGAAGCGAACTTGAGCGAATTGCAGCTTCCGACGATCTGTACATTGCTCCATTCCGTGAAGATCACAAAACGTATGGCACACCGACGTCGATTTGGTCGGTGATCGTGGACGGTCATCTTTACGTTCGCGCCTATAACGGCGAAGCATCTCGCTGGTATCAAGCCGCCATCCGCCAGGGTGCTGGCCGAATCACAGTTGCAGGAACAACAAGGGACGTGTCCTTCGCGGGCGCCAGGGGCTCAATCAACGACCAGGTCGATGAAGCCTATCGCCTGAAATACGGCAAGAGTCCTTATCTCGCTCCCATGATTGATGAGCGCGTTCGAGTGACAACCATCAACATCTTGCCTGCAGACTGAGGTGCAAACATTGCAGAAACGCGAGCGTGGCCAAGGACTTGAAGTTTCGGCACTTTCCCTGGGCTGCATGGGATACGGAAAGTCCAGAGACAAGCCTTGGATCGTTCCATTGTTCGGCACACGCAACGTGGAACGCTTTAAGGAGAATGTGGGCGCACTATCGGTTGTGCTCTCAAACGACGAACTCATTGAAATCCAAGTGGGCGCTGCGGCGATAGCAGTCGAGGGAGCCCGATACCCGGAAGCGATGCTGAGGCGCTCGGGCCTCTGATGTGTCCGCAGCCTGAGGAGTAGACGTGTTCGTGATACCCCACCGGTTCACATCATCCACCAATCGATCGCTGCTGTCGCTGATGGCATGCGTATTCACCGTGTTCTTGGTTACAGGAGCCGCTCTACCGGCTCTTCCACTACATATTCATGACGGCCTGGGATTTGGAACGTTCACTGTTGGCCTCGTTTCCGGTGCTCAATTCGCGGCGTCGTTACTTTCGCGTCTGTGGTCGGGCAGAATCTCTGATCAGAGAGGTCCGAAGTACGCCGTGACCGCAGGACTTGTCATGGCAGCGCTCGCCGGTCTGCTCTATCTTGTCTCATTGAAGACCATCAGTAACGCGCTAGTTTCCATCGCGATATTGATAGTGGGTCGTGCTTTGCTCGGCGGCGCCGAGAGTTTCATCATGACCGGCGCTCAAAGCTGGTGTCTAGCCCTTGCCGGCCCGGGCAACGTCGGGAAAATGATTGCATGGATCGGCACGTCAATGTTTGTGGCGTTGGCGTTCGGTTCGCCACTTGGAAGTTTTCTTTTCAAGAGCTATGGGTTTGCCTCGATTGGTTTAGCGACCTCCGTCGGTGCAGTCGTTACGCTCGTTTTGATCACTCCTATCCCCGCCGTCAAAGTCAATCCACAGAGCAACAGGGTCGTAGCTACGGTGTTGAAAGCCGTTTGGCTGCCTGGCATGGGGATGGCGTTTTCGAGCCTCGGTTACGGCATAGTGACAGCGTTCGCCGTTCTTCTCTTCGTCCAACGAGGTTGGCAGCCAGCTTGGCTATCATTTACTGCTTTCGCCGCAGGTCTGATCGTTGCCCGTGCTTTGCTCAGCCCGTTGCCCGACCGCCTTGGTGGCGCAAGAACCGCGATCGTCTTTATCGTCATCCACAGCGCCGGCATGGCCCTCATTTATCTCTCGCCCGTCGCGTGGCTTGCGTTCTTAGGCGCTGCTTTGGCCGGATTCGGCTACGCGCTGGTCTATCCGGGGTTCGGAATGGAGGCGGTCGCGCGCGCTCCCACGGATGCACGAGGCCTCGCTATGGGTGTCTACACCGCCTTCATCGATGTGGCGCTCGGCATATTCGCACCTGTTCTTGGCTCGGTCGCCAATCTGACCGGACTCGGCCCGATCTTTCTTATCGCGGCGACTCTTGCTCTTTGCGCTATCCCAATTGCGATCCGACTTCATGCGTCCCATAAATGGCAGTGATCTCGCCGATATGGGTTGGAAATGACATACCCGGAAAGCCGGTCGCAAAGCATGTTGAAAAACCGCAAAACTGCCGAGCCTGAGGATGCCGGTTCTTTGACATCTCACCCGCGATAGGACTTTCCGACAGTGAACTCGACTCTAGTGGCGAGCAACGAACCACAATCACCATCTAATTGCACAGAGCGACGTCCTAACGACTGTCCACCTTGCGCTGGTAGACACCTGCGAAAATGCGCCGGAGATTTCCGGCATCCAACTGTCGGCGCAACGCACGCGTTTCCGCCCGTTACCGCTACGGTCCTACGGCCTCTCTGATTGCGCGACCGTCTTGACTGTCGACGTTGCGTTGCTGTCATAGTCCCAACGGCTTAATCTCTCGCACCAGATCGATCAGAAGGCGCAACCCCGTCGGCATTTGACGCCGGCTGGAATAGTAGATATGAAAACCGGGCTCGGACGGTGCCCAGTCGGTGAGCACGAGCCGTAGCCGCCCGTCGCTGACGTACGGCGCGACTAAGGGTTCAGGAAAGTACATGAGACCCACGCCACCTAGTACGGCAACTAGTCCTGTTTCAGCTTGGTCAACCGTAACCGAGGATGGAACCAATAAGGCGATCTTCTCGTCTCCTTGCTCAAATTCCCAACGATAGACGCGGTCATCTCCCAGACGGTTGCTAACGCAGCGATGATGAAGAAGATCATTTGGATGAACCGGAGTGCCAAATCGATCGAGATATGTAGGCGATCCTGCAACGACCCATCGAATGTTCGCGGAAAGACGCTGGGCAATCATATCCTCGGGGACGGTGCCCCCATAACGAATTCCTGCGTCAAAGCCGCCCTCGGTCACATTCACCATGCGGTTGCTTGCAACGATGTCGAGTTCCACATCCGGGTACCGCTCAACGAACTCGGGAACTATCGGTGCGAGCAGTAAGGTCGAGGCTTCGACGGCGACATTGAGCCGGATACGACCAGCGGGCGCATCACGAAACCGATTCAGGGTCTCCAACGCGACGTCGATCGCCTCGAAGGGCGTCTCTATCGTAGCCGCCAATGCGTCGCCCGCGCCCGTCAGGGTAACGCTCTTCGTTGTGCGATTCAGGAGTCGAACTCCAAGGCGATTCTCAAGGCCCTTCAGAGCATGGCTCAGGGTTGAAGTAGTCACCCCAAGCTCAATCGCAGCGCGACTGAAGCTTTTATGACGTGCAATAGCGAGAAAGTAGATGAGATCTGCTACATCGGCGCGATTGATCTGCATTTCCTGAACATTCCTTCAGTCGATTATCTGATATTTGCCCTCTGGTGGCGCAGCCTAACGGACGCTTGCAAGCGCCGCACGATTCCCCGAGTGACTTTCCAAACGCGCCAACGGCCCCCTCCATAAAAAAGATTCGGTCTGCTCCTCAAACTGCGCGTGCTACCGCTCTCCAGGCGGGCCTACGTCTCAGCGCCCGAAACCGGCCAGGTGGGCTGCACTCGACAAATAGTGCGATTCCTCCCCTTAACGAACCAACAACCAGCAATGTTGAATCTTGTCTCACATTATCGTACATTGTTATTCGAATCTAACCAGTCCAGCACATCGGGAAGGTCATCTCAAAGAGAGCGCTAAAACATGAACATCCTCGTGACCGGAGGCTCGGGCTTCCTCGGATCGTACGTTATGGCCGCCCTTGAATCGAGGGGGCATAAGGCGCTCAACTTCGACTTGGCGCCACCTCAGCCGGACCTCCTTAGTTTGTCACGCACCGGATCAGAGACTTTCAGATCTGGCCAAATCGGTGACTATGATCGTCTGTTGGAGATCTGCCGGAACGAGGGAATCGAGTCTATCGTCCACGGCGCCGCGTTGCTGGGTCTCGAGCCTTCGCTGCACAGGCAAAAGGAATTCTATGCAACCAACGTAATGGGCTTCGTGAACGTCTGCGAGATAGCCAGAGCGCTGGGGTTGAGAAAACTCATACTGGTGTCGAGCAACGCCGTCTATCACGCTAGCTCCAACGCGAAGCTTTTGGAGACGGACGAACCGTTCTCCATCGTTCGCGGCAACCCGGCCGCGCACTACGGCACGTCGAAGATGGCTGCAGAAGCAATCGGGATGGCGTACGCACAGTTTCACAACGTCGATTTTCTCGCTATTCGCGTGACAGCAGTGTACGGCTTCGGGATGCGCAGTCCGATCCACATTAAGCCGATGGTCGAGAATTCCTTGCTCGGCAAACCTACCCGATTCGAGACGGGTGGAAAGATGAAGAGAGACTATACATACGTATTGGACTGTGCGGACGCCATAGCCACGGCAGTCGACGCTCCCGCGCTTCCTTTTGGCTCCCAGCGCGTTTTCAACGTCTCCGCAGGTAAGGTCTGTACGGTTTCGCAGGTCGCACAGATCGTGCGGAGTGTGATCCCTGGTGCACAAATCGAAGTCGGTTCCGAACTGACTGCATTGGAAGAGGCCAACCTAAAGATGCGCGCTCCGCTTGACAACGGATGCGCCGAAAGGCATCTAGATTGGAGTTCGAAATGGACGATTGAGGAAGGGGTCCGGGATTATGCCAACCGCTTCTCGCACTTCGCTCAGCATGGCCATTCAGTGTGATTGCCTAGCTCAGAAATTGAGAAATTGGCGGCCCGCGTTTGCATTCACGAGAGACCGCCTTTGCGTTCACCATTTTACAGCAAGACGACGTATCTGCCAGCGCCCTCCTCTCTCAGTCCAATAGCCGTCAAATGCTAACGCAGCAGATTCAGTAGGGCCGATGCGCTCTCCACCTGACGAAAGGTCCGAACTACACCAAGGCTTGCCTGGACATTGTCTGCGGAGATATTCGCTCTCCCTACAAGCGTGCGATATTTGGCCTCAACGTCGATCCAGTCGATCCCCAAGATCGCGGCTCCCTTCGGGGCATAGACAGTTGCGGACGTCCTTTTTCCGTCTTTCGTCACAATCGTCACGCGCGCCCCGCCTTTGTATCGATCGAGATCACTTGTCGGCGGAGCGACCATACGCACCCTATCCAAAAGCATGCGAATCCGGGGGTCGGTAATTTTATCGGCGGAAGCATGGATCCAAGAGAAGTCGCGGTCTGCCACTCCAGCAGCAGCGAAAAATATGGCGCTGTGGGCCATTCCGATGAGATCCGTTGGATTGTGTGGATTGGCAAAGCCAGCATAGCCGGGCCTTGAGATCTCAATAAGCTCGACTTCCTCGGGTTCAACTCCAGCGTCTCGCGCAGCTTTGGCTGCCGCTTCGGCAACTCCGTGGTGGGGATGCCCCCCCGGCACAAGCTTGATGCCCATCTCTGTGAGAATATTCCACCTGGATCCGAAGTCGTTCGTGATAAGCGATGCATCCGCGTCTCTACCGAAACAGTCGAAGAATCCGAGTTTCATCTCGAACAGTTCACGCTCAACTGTAAAGCCTCGTGCGGCCGCCAAAGCAGCTTGAACACCCGATGTGGCCGCCTGTCCCGCGTGATACTCCCGGGCCACACTCGTATCGGCGGCTGCGTTCAGTCCGCCAACTGATGTCGCGGTAATTAAAAGTGCCTGGGCCGTCTTGTCTACCGAGAGTCTCATGAGTCGGGCTGCCGCAGCAGCGCCAGCGAAAGCGGCGATGATACTTCCATGGAAGCCTTTGTCCTTGAAAGTGCACTGCATCACAGTGCTAATGCGACCCGCCGTCTCGTATCCAAGAACAATCGCCGCCACAATCTCCTCGCCGCTTGAGCAAAAGCGCTCGCCGACGGCCAAAGCACTGGTGCAAGCAGTTGTCCCTTGGTGAACAATGTTTCGCAAATCGCTGTCGTCCGACGCGGCGGCATCGCTCGCGACGGCGTTCACGCGCGCGGCCGCCGCTGCGGGAAGCCGCACGGAGCCGTCGAACCATATCGTCGACTCTGGCTGCCCCCCACGGTCAACCTCCAGTTGTCTGATGATGCTTGATGACGATAGATTGAATCCGACCGCGGCGCTCGCAATCGTGCTGGCGATTAACATTTCGCCGTAGTCCTTGGCTAACGAAGGCAGATCTTCAAACGTGGATTCTGTTATGAACTCGCCCAACCTCAATGCTACAGTCATGGTTCACTACTCCCGTCGGAAAACAACTACTTCCTTAGTCTCATACTTGGTATCAAACAACTGCCTACGGGGCCGAGAGCGCGAGACTCATGACGTCTGCAAGCAGACGATAGCCTCGCTCAATAGAGTCAGAGCCCTTTTCCGCAAACTGTTTATGACTCGATGCCGGCTCTGAAAGAATGGCCGGCGACTCGGCGCGACCAGTTCAAGCAGACGCCTTCCAACCGATCTTCTTTACTGCTTGGTCAACAAAGCGCATATCCAATACCTCATCGAGATGCAACGCTTTTGGATCTGACACTCCCGGAACCAGCTTCATGGTTACCCAAGCTTCGAGGCTCTGCCTTGTAACGTAAGGCGACTTGAATTGAGACCAATTTTGCTCCCATACGGATGCCCATACTGTCGGCTCGACGGTTGACGAAAACTGCGCCTTATACAAGGCCTCGCCTGCTTCTTTCTTGTTCTCAATGACGTAGCGTAGGCCTCGCGTATCTGCCCGTACGATGGCAGCATACAAGTCTGGATTCTGCTCAACGTCCGCGACCCGCGCTTCAATCAGATGGCCAGCAAGTGATTTGAACCCTGAGATTTCATCCTTGGAAACTGAGAGAAAGAACACCGCCCCAACGCGAGCGGCTGCAATGCTTGTCACTGGAGGCGTCGCAACCATTGCGTCAATCGTGCCGTTCGCCATAGCAGCGATCATATTCGACGTCGATTGAAGGGGAACGATAGTCGCATCCGAAGCCGGGTCGAGGCCACTTTGTGCAAGTACCTGTCGTGCGCAATAGTCGGTGATGCTGCCTGGAGACGTGACGCCACAACGCAATCCCTTGAAGTTCTTGACCGTCGAGAGTCTCTGACCCAGCGGAGTGCTGTCACCCGTGATCGAATGCTTGGCAGCGTAAGATGGTGACACCATGAAATAGAGCTCGTTGAATGCGCTCTGGGCCATCAAGATCTTGAACTTCTGCCCTCTCGCAGTTGCGGCAAGAAGCTCGCCGGGCGCAGTGTAATAAGCATTTCCCGCACCCGAAACCAGAGCGGTCATTCCTGCCGGCCCGCTGCGGGTGTAGATTCTCTCCAAGGTCAAGCCTTCATCTTTGTAATACCCCATCGTCTCGGCGAGGAAGTGCGGAGCCCAGGCCAGCAGCGGTCCACCACTACCCATGAGCATTGTCAAGTGATCGCCCGCTTTTGAGAGAGCAGCACGTGGCAGCGCGAGACTCGCGCCGCCCGCGGCCGCCATTGCTAGAAATTGGCGTCGAGATACCTTGAAATCATTTGTGTTCATCTGCAGTCTCCGTTGCAGAGTTGAAGGATTCGGACGTGTCTGTGCGCCTTCTTCTTTTCCGGTGATCCATAGAAACTATGGAGGCGCGATAATCTATTTAGCCCCTCAAGAACAGAACACCGGTGTGCTCTACGACCTAGTTGCGCTAAGCAACACCCCTTAGTTATCCAAACTCTCTAAGGTGCTCGATTATCAATCCAGGGCTCTTGGCTTACCGGTGGGTTCCCCAATCCAAAAAGCTCAGCCGCGCATCGCCTCCTCGCCTAGTCGATATATGCGCACCGCAGTATCATGATAGAGTGCCGCCTTCTCCTCAACGGAGAATTCGTGTGTGATGCGTTTGAAGGCATTCCAAAGCTGACCGTATCCACACGACTGCTTGTCCACGGGGAAGTTGCTCTCGAACATGCATCGCTCGGGTCCGAATGTCTCAATGCACTCTTCGACATACGGGTGCCATGCATTGGCCAACTCTATCGAAGTTGGTGGGCTCTCGCGAACATGGAAATCCCATCCGTTATAAAGCATGCCGAGGCCGCCAATCTTTACTGTCAGGTTTGGAAAGCGTGCAAGCGAACGAAGATTGGACTGCCAAATCTGGAATACATCGCGGCGATCAGTATGCGGCGGAATACCCAGAACACCCCCCGCATGGTCTAGAACCACTGAAGTGTCCGGAAACGTGCAGAGAAGGTCGACGAGATCCGGAAGCTGATGATAGTAAAGCCATGCATCGAAAGACAGGCCGAGGGGCGCAAGGTGCGAAAATCCCTTCCGAAATGATGCTTCCCTCAGAAGGTGGCGAGGCCCAAAATTCCTGCCGTAGGCGGCGCTGCCACTGTCCCAAGTAGCCCCGTGCCTGATACCTCGGAGGCGCCCATTTCCGGCTCGTATCAATCGCTCGAGCACAGGCTCGACCGCGTCGCCCAAAAGCAAGTCTGCAAAGCCTACGATACCCTCGCAGACGCGCGGCTTCCCGTAGTATCCACTCGCGCTAGCCGCAGCTATCCCATTGGCGAACTCCACTTCTCCTATCGGCTTCATTGCCTCAGAGGCATCGACCCGGTACATCGTTTTAACCTGCACAAATACCGTCGAAACAATGTTGTGACCGGAGTGTAGGTCTTTCAGAAACTCGTCCAACAGATAGCGACCGTGCCCGCCATCCCAAATGTGGTGATGAGGGTCGACGATTGGCAAATCAGGTTCCAGGGCATCTTCGTGAACGCAGGCAAGCCAGCCATCTAATTCCTTGAGGGGCCGTGGAGTGTTGCCACGAAATTCCGGTACAAGGTTCATGTGACAAAGTTAAGAGTTTTGGACAGGTCGCGCGAGCGCCGAACAATTGAGCAAGCAACGCCCTATTGCTGTCGCGTCCCAAGATAGTGAGCGTGCGCCTCCTCGATCCAATCCAACACTCTCGCTGCTTGCCCAATGATCAGGGTCACACCAACTCCGGACACGATAATATGCTGGAGCGCTTCCTTCGACACTTTGAGATCGAAGAGGCGTATCGCATGCATCTTGAAAGAGATCTCCACTCCGAGTGCTGCGAGTTGGCAAGCGTGGACAATCTCACACGTCTTCTGGTCGACCTCGGGCACTTCCATGAGTGCCTTACGCATTTCCTTATACCGTTCCACGGCTTGGACGTTGACTGCCCCCACTTTTGCTGTTGCCGGTCTCAACACAGACGACATCGAAGACCCCTTAATTTGCGGTTAGAAGAATGACAAGACGATGCGGCGTGCTAACGCACAAAGTGCTGTCGCGCGGGAACGGCCCCCGGGGTACCGTCGCTTTGATCCGGCGCCGCGTTCACTCTGCGGCGTCACCTACTTCTCATCAAATCCCATCATACGCTACTTTTTACTAACGTTACAAACATCGTTCAAGAAAGGGTTTATACCGGTCCGTGGGTGTCGCGAGGAAGTTAACATTGCATTAAATGTCAAATGCCGAGACAATATTAGAAAGCAACCGGTCCAAAGGCTCACGATGACTACCCAAGATCATTTCAGGAAGGTCGACTGCGATATGCTCGACGAGATTCTCGTTTACGCTGGAACCGCCGGTCATTCGGCATGGTTCAGTGAAGACCAAGGACTGACCTGGTCGCACCCCAATAGTCACTCAGGGATGTATCTTGAAGCTCGCGTGTGGTGCTTTGGGAGCCATCCTGAGTTGCACGATGCGCTGGTCGCCGGGACTGACGAGGGTGTCTTTCGGTGGAGCGAGCGGACTGCGCGCTGGGAGTGCATATCGACTCAGATCAAGGACGTTTGGTCGATCGCCTATGACGCTCGCGATCCGTCAACTTTGTATGCTGGAACACGGCCAGCTGGTCTCTACCGATCGCGGGACGGCGGCGAGACATGGAGCGAACTAACCGTCCCGGGTATCGCAAAGTTCTCTGAAGTTAATATGGGACCGACACGGGTCACACAGCTGCTGGCCGACCCATTAGTCTCGGATACCCTTTGGGCAACAATCGAGATCGGCGGGATCTACCGAAGCACAGACGGCGGAAGCTCCTGGTGTGCGCTGAGCAACGGCTTAAATTCGTGCGACGTACACGGGATCGCGGTATCGCGCACTGCGAGGGGCGAGCGTCGAATTCTCGCCACCACGAACCGCGGACTGCACATCAGCAATGACGGCGGAGAGACGTGGCGCTTCGCCGAATTAGAATCGCCTTGGCAATATACGCGCGCAGTCGTAACTCGCACGGATGACCCTTCAGTCGTATTCTTGGCCAACGGGAACGGCCCACCTGGAAACGATGGCCGCTTATTTCGCAGTTTTGATGGCGGCGAGACTTGGGAAAGGTTGACCTTGCCAGGAACAATCAACAGCACGGTCTGGTGCATCGCAACTCATTCCTCAAATCCTGACCTGATATTCGTATGCACGAACCTAGGTCAACTCTTCCGTTCGACCAACGGAGGAGACAGCTGGACGCGGCTTCCGCATGAGTTTGGAGAGATTCGGAGTCTGCATTGGCGGGCAGTGCCCAAGGGGACCCGAGGCGCGCCCCACTCTCTGACCCGAGCCGTGGCGCCCAAGCTAGTGGCAGCCACGTAAACTCTAGAAACGCCGCACGTGCGTGTCCCGAAATGCACATCGAAAAAGCTTACGATTACCTCATTGTTGGAGCAGGATCCGCTGGGTGCGTATTGGCGAGCCGCCTTACTGAGGATGGCCGTCGCTCCGTTCTGCTTCTTGAGGCAGGAGAAGATTATCTTCCGGGCGACGAGCCTGCGGACATCGTCGACCCGTACCCGCTGTCGTCATACAATCCGTCGTACATGTGGGATGGGTTGAAGGCTTTCTGGCACAACAGCACCCATGGCGCCCCGGCTGCATTTCCACAAGCAAAGGTGATGGGCGGCGGGTCAGCCGTCGCGGGCATGGTTGCATTCAGAGGTACGCCAGATGACTACAACGAGTGGCAGGCAATGGGCGCTGCGGGGTGGTCCTGGGACAGCGTCCTGCCATATTTCAGCAAGCTCGAGACGGATCAAGATTTTTCGGACTCTCTGCATGGACGGCGAGGCCCAGTTCCGATCAGACGGGTGCCTCGAAATCTGTGGCCTCCCCTGACCTCGGCGATTGAACAATACGCAAAGGCATCCGGCTATCCGTTTATCGCCGATATGAACGGCGATTTCCGCGATGGGTTCGGCGCCACTCCGATCAGTAATACCGCGAACAGCCGAGTAACGACCGCTGCGGCATACCTCACATCCAGCGTTCGACAAAGACCGAATCTAACTATTCTTTCTCGCGCATGTGTGCGTTCGGTCCGATTCAACGATAAGCGTGCGACCGGCGTTCTAGCAGAGGTCGACGGCCGCTTAATAGAATTTGCTGCGCGAGCTGAAGTAATCGTGACAGCTGGAGCGATTCATTCACCGGCCCTGCTGATGAGATCGGGCATCGGCGAGGGGGGCGCTCTACAGAAACTCGGGATCAGCGTCGTCGCCGACCTCGACGGCGTAGGGAAAAACTTGCGCAATCATGCCGCTGTCTTTATTTGCGCAATGCTGCATCGAAATTCGAGACAGTCGTCCTCTTTACGAACGCATCCGACCGCATGTATTCGCATGTCGTCAAACCTCTTGGGCGCTCCTAAGTCAGACCTTTACATCAATATCCAGAGCAAAACTTCCTGGAACGCGATGGGCACCCGAGTGGCGAGCCTAAACGCTGTACTCCTGAAGCCGGCTGGGTCCGGTCAGGTGAGCTTGAACATGCACGATGCCAACCAGCCTCCTCGCGTCGAATTTGGATTTGGCGACAACGCGCGCGACATCGAACGACTTTCTAAAGCGGTGCTCCGGATACTGAACATATTAAAGTCCCCAGTCGTAGCACCATTGGTCGGTGCGCCCTTCGTAGTACGCGTGGGAGATCGCATCCGACGGTGGAACACGCATACGGCGTCCAGTGCCGTGAACGCACGCGCGTTCGCGACGTTGCTCGATGCAATGCCCAGCGCCCTCGCCGACCGAGTCCTCGCAGCGCTAACGGGGCATAGGCTGGACAGTGAGCGTCTCATAAGTGATCCGACTTTACTGCTGAACTTCGTCACCCGGGAGATCACAGGTGTCTATCACCCGGTCGGAACGTGCCGAATGGGGAACCATACAGACCCTGCGGCCGTTGTTGACTCTGCTGGGCGCGTTTTAGGCGTCGCCAATCTGCGCGTTGCCGACGCGTCCATCATGCCGACAATTCCTCGCGGCAACACCAACATTCCAACGATCATGGTCGCAGAGAAGCTTTCCGACGCCATTGTCAAAGGCGAGACCACAGCCATTTCTGGAGCTAGCATTGGATCTGCAACTTGAAGGCAAGCACGTTCTGGTGACCGGTGGATCGCGAGGAATTGGGTTCGCATGCGCCGAGCAATTTCTGGCGGAAGGCTGCGTCGTCAGCATCGTAGGACGTGATAAAAGCCGAATCGGTGACGCATGCAGGACGCTTGACGTCCACATGAAGCGAATCAGCGGATATGCCGCCGACCTGTCCCAACCGGCCGCCGCATTGGGCGTAATTGCCGATGCTGAGGAAGAACATGGACCGATCGACGTTCTCGTCAACGCCGCAGGCGGTGCTCGTCGGAAGCCTTTCGATGAATTGCAGCCTGAAGACTGGCGGGCCGCAATGGAAGCCAAATTTCTGACGTATATCAACGTCTTGGATCCTCTCATCAAGCTCATGGCACAGCGTCGCGCCGGTTCGGTAGTCAATGTGGTGGGAATGGGAGGCAAAGTACCAATCACAACGCATCTAGCTGGCGGGGCCGCCAACGCTGCACTGATGCTCGCCACGGCAGGCCTTGCGCTGGCATATGGACCGATGGGCGTTCGGGTTAATGCCCTGAATCCTGCAAAGACGAACACTGACCGGCTAGCAGAAGGCGTCAGTGCCTTTGCTCGGCAAGAACGGATAACTACCGCTGAAGCCATTGCCGAGGCGAACAATTCATCGCCTCTTGGTCGACCCGCTTCTCCTGCGGAGGTGGCGGCGGTTGTGGCCTTCCTGGCTTCCCCAAAGGCTGGGTACATCTCCGGGGCGATTGTTTCCATGGACGGTGCCGCTCGCCCGATGGTGGTCTGAGCCCGTTCCGACCGCGTTTCCCTTCCCGATCCTCCCTTAAAAATCCGACGAGGCGGTCCGCACGGTTGCGGCCCGTCCTACGCTCGCGCCGTCACATCGTCAGACTGCATTACACCGCCCAAGGGCCCACACAAACGGGAACCCAAAGGCGATACATTTTTCCCTCCATATAGGACTTCATACGCTATCCGCGCCACTCGGACCGGCGCTCGGTCGTCACGTTGCCGTCTGACATGACCCGATGGCCGCGGCTTAAGCCACGGCGAGCGCGAGATCGATGAAGGTGGGGTAATTCCGAGCGAATTTTTCGATGTCAAACCGTTGAAACTTGTCTCAATGGGTAGTACATTTTTATACACGAGCTCGTCGCGGCGCGAAGGCACCGAGGAACGACGAGACGAATCGGAGACGGGGGAGACGATGCGGCGAATTTGCACAGTGCGGCGCGACCAGCCTACCCGCGCGTTCAGCGAGCGCAGGCTAACTTCCTTCCGATTAGCTAGTTTCCGGCTGACGACCGAGGCTCCGAGATCACCTCGTTACCTCGGGTCAACAGCCGCTTTTGAATCGGTGATTCTGTAAGAAACTTGCAAAGAGGAAAGGTGATGCAGCCCATACTTGACTTCAGAAGCGTGTCGAAGGTTTTCTATAAAGGAGACACGAGAGTCCACGCTCTTTCAAACGTGACGACAAGAGTAGAGCCCGGCGAACTGCTAGCCATTGTCGGGCCGAGTGGCTGCGGAAAGTCGACGCTTTTGAATCTGACCGCCGGGCTGATGGAGCCCGGGGTTGGCGAAGTGCTCTATCAGGGCAAGCCGATTTCCGGGGTGAACACTCACGTCAGCTATGTCACACAGCGTGACAACCTCTTGCCGTGGCGAACGGTTGAAGCAAATGTCCTGCTTCCGTTCGAACTCGGTCCTCGTTCCAATGTTTCGTCGTCGGAACGTCGAGATCGGGCGAGAAAGTACATTGAGCTGGTTGGACTGAAGGGTTTTGAAAAGCACTATCCAGCCGAACTCTCGGGAGGGATGCGCAAGAGAGCGCAGCTCGCCCGCTCTTTGGTCTATGAACCCGACGTCCTCCTTATGGACGAGCCGTTCGGTGCCCTTGACGCACAACTACGTCTTATGCTGCAGGCCGAACTTCTGAAGACCTGGGAAGGCTCGGGGAAGACGCTCATCCTCGTCACTCACGACCTGACGGAAGCGATCTCGCTTGCGGACCGAGTGATCGTCATGTCGGCGCGCCCCGGACGTATCCGTACCGTTCAGCGTATTGAGTTACCGAGGCCGCGAGACGTCTTCACCATCCGATTCGTTCCCGAGTTCGGGGAGTATTTCGAGAATCTCTGGGCAGCACTTCGCGAAGACATGCATCAAGGAGCGGAAGTCTAATGAGCAACTTCAAATCCAAAGCCGTCGCACCATCACTCGCGGGTTTGTCGGGAACGCCCGATGCAGACGAGGTTTTTGTTGTCGATCCGAGCATAAGGGCTCGCCGCAGAGAGACAAGGATCGTCGTACTTTCACGGCTTATCTTGGCGGCAGTCGCTCTTCTTGTCTGGGAGTGGGCTTGCGGTCGGTGGATATCCGCGTTCTGGATTAGCAGTCCATCGCGCATCGCCATCGCGGCGTTGAATATGTGGAATAGCGGTGGCCTGCTAAGAAATCTATATGCAACGATTGCAGAAGCGCTGGTTGGTTTCGCCTTCGGCGTAGCCGGAGGGATGGTGATGGGCGTCGCATGCGGCACTAGTCGTGTCATCTCTAAGGTCCTCAATCCATTTTTGGTGGGCTTCTACTCGATTCCTCGGATCGCACTGATTCCATTGTTTATCCTGTACTTCGGGATTGGGTTTCAGACAAAGGTGATCTATATCGCGCTGCTGGTGTTCTTCCCTGTGTTCATGAATACCTTGTCGGGAGTACGCGATGTAAATCAAGACCTAATTGATGTGATTCGTGTGATGGGTGCTACTCGTTCTGACACGGTCCGAAAGATCTTGATTCCATCCGCACTCGCATGGCTCTTCGCCGGTCTTCGCATCTCCGTCACGTATGCATTGACAGGTGCTATTGTGGCAGAGATGTTCACGTCGAACGTCGGCCTAGGCTACTTGGTTTCCTTTTACGCCAATCAATTCGATACCTCGAGTCTTTTCGCGACTCTCGCAGTTACGACCGCGTTGGGGTTACTGCTCAATGCGTTCGTGGTTCTTATTGAGAAGCGACTTCTCCGATGGCGCCCCGTTGAAGGAGCTTGATCTCACGACAGGCGTAGCTAAAACGCGGCTTCAACTAAATTTCAGGAGACTATAGGTGGGGGCAAACAATCGACGAATTTCTCGAAGGCAATTGCTAGGCTTGACGGTTGCCGGCGCGGCAAGCCTCGTCGTGCCGGGTATAAGCCACGGACGCCCGCAAGATCACGTGACACTGCTCATGGGAAGTGGCGGCCCTTTGATCGCATGGGCTCCAACGTTTATCGCTGAAGCGCTGGGATACTACAAGGACGAGGGCCTAACCATTGAGCGGATCTACACCCGAAGCGGCCCTGCTGGTATGACGGCTCTCGTTTCTGGCGCAGGAGACGCGTACTACACTGCCCCCGGAGAATTACTGGCAGCCACGGTCAGGGGTCAGCAATTTAAGATCGTGATGGCACAAAGTGTGTACCAAGACCTTTATTTTATTATCTCGAACGATTACGCGAAGAAGCACGGCATCACGGCCGCGACGCCCTTCGAACGCCGGCTCTCCACGGCAAAAAGCTTTAAGGGGATTCGTATTGGTGTGTCCGCACCGGGTAGCGTCACCGACTATTGCGCGAGAAGAGTCCTTTCTCAAATCAACATCAGCACCAGCGATGCCTCGATTGTTCCCCTACAATCGACTGAGAACACCATTGCAGCGATCGGAAACGGAACGATTGATGCCCTTGTATCTGCTCCGCCGGGCTCAAGCCTAGCTCAGTCTCAACTTGGAGGTGTGATCCTGTTCTCGGTTGGCCGCGACGAGATATCCGGTTTCCGATCTATCACCGGTCATCTCATTGAGGCTCGCGCAGATGACGTGAAGCAAAAGCCGGATGTATATCGGGCAATCGTGAGAGCGGACACGCGCGGCCTAAAGTACATTGTAGAAAATCCCAAGGCGGCCGGTGACACGCTCTATAAATCGCAATACTCCTCCGTTGTGAAGGCGGAGATCTGGCCTGATGTATGGGCCTCAAGTATTCCGCAATTCAAGACACCATTCGTATCGCAGCGGAGCCTAGAGTCGTGGGTGGCGATGGGTATGGTACCCGGGGTTAGTGACCCAAAGGCGATTAAGTCCGGCGAAATCATCGACATGCGTTTCGCGACGCAGGCAGTGCAAAGCCTCAACTGGAAGGTATCCGCATAGCGCTTGTCATTGAATTCCTACCTAGCCAGCTTTGTATGAAGCTGCTCATGCCTTTAAATATCGGAGACTCGAGATGAATCAACAAACAAGCGTTCACGCACCCGATGACTCAGGCGTGCCCGAGTCGGCTCGCGATTTCAGCGTTAAGGAGCGCGTGGTAATCATCACTGGAGCAGGTCAAGGGATCGGGCGAGAGTATGCGCGGCAGTTTGCGGCGGCCGGCGCGATCCCAGTTGTGGCGGATCTAAACGTCGAAAACGCGAAACGCGTTTGTGCCGAGATCGAGCGAGCTGGCGGTCGGTCCATGCCCGTATCCGTGGACGTGGGCGAGAGGGAATCTGTCGACGCGATGGTTGAGAGCGCCCTCATCAAGTACGGCCGCGTAGATACGCTCATTAATAACGCAGCAATCTTCGCAACCCTGCCAAAGCGCCCTTTTGATGAAATTCCCCTTGAAGAATGGGAGCGTGTGATGCGCATCAACATCACTGGCACTTTTCTATGCGCAAGGGCCGTCGCTCCGGCCATGCGCAAGGCCAACTGGGGACGCATCATCAACACATCTTCTGACTCAGTCCCTAGGGGGGTTGCTAACTACCTCCACTATGTCACGTCGAAGTCCGCAATCATCGGAATGACGAATTCTCTTGCTCGTGAACTCGGACCATTTGGCATCACGGTAAACGCGATCCGCCCGGGAGCCGTCGCGACGGAGGTTGACCGCGCGGTTAATCCAACGCAGGAGCGACGCGTCCAGCTTCTCAGCGAACAATGTCTGCGCAAGGGCCAGTTGCCCACAGACCTGGTGGGGCTTGCGATCTTCCTCTCCACGAACGCTTCGGCTTTCATAACCGGCCAAACAATCGCGTGCGACGGCGGTTACACCCACAGTAACTGAGTCGCACTGATGTCGAGTCCACATACTTTGAAAGCGGCCTCGCGCTTTCGTTCCTTTGCTGAGAAGAGGCTTAACGTCATGAGAAATCACGAGACAATTTATATTGATGGCCAATGGGTAGCTCCGGTCGACCCGAAAAGGCTCGAACTGATCAGCCCAACAACTGAGAACCCGATTGCAAGCGTCTGTCTCGCGAGCGCGCGCGACGTGGATCTCGCCGTCAAGGCGGCCAGAAAGGCATTTCCCTCCTTCTCCGAAACCTCCAAGGAGGAAAGGATTGCCCTGTTCGAGAGAATCATCGAGGTCTACGAAGCACGGCAGAAGGATCTGATGGCCGCTATCACCCTTGAGATGGGCTCTCCTAAGTCGCAGGTCATCATGACCCAAGCTGCGCTACAGGGTTTCCAACAGGCGATTACCACCCTTCGCGGATACAACTTCGAAGTTCAGGAAGGCATCAACGTCATTCGACGCGAGCCTATCGGTGTCTGCGGACTTATCACCGCGTGGAACTGGCCCGTGCAAATTCTCTGCACGAAGTTGTCGTCCGCATTTGCAGCGGGCTGTACCGTTGTTGCCAAGCCAAGCGAGTTCACGCCACTGAGCGCCATCATTCTGACTGAAATTCTGGACGCAGCGGGTGTTCCGCCGGGCGTGTTTAATCTGGTGATCGGCGATGGGCCAACGGTGGGCCATGCTATCAGCACACATCCAGATATTGACCTCGTGTCCTTTACCGGTTCGACCAGGGCGGGAGTGCAGGTAGCTCAAGCGGCCGCGGCATCCGTCAAGCGCGTCTGTCAGGAGCTCGGCGGCAAGTCTGCCAACATCGTGTTGCCCGACGCTGACCTTCGTCAGGCCGCCCAGTGGAACATTGCTCGTTGCTTTTCTAACAGCGGACAATCTTGTCACGCTCCGTCTCGCATGCTTGTACATGAGGACCAGCTTGATCAGGCTATCGACCTGCTTTGTGAAGAGGTCAAAAAGATCAAGGTTGGAGATCCGGAGGACGCTTCAACGACCCTTGGTCCGGTCGTGAACAAGGCTCAATTCGATCGAGTACAAATGTACATCCAGAAGGGTATCGACGAAGGTGCTCGCCTCGTTTGTGGGGGGCTTGGACGCCCGCCAGAACTTACGAGCGGCTACTTCGTCAAGCCCACAGTGTTCGCAGACGTAAAGCCAGAGATGACGATTGCACAAGAGGAAATCTTTGGCCCCGTCCTCGCTGTCATGCCTTATCGTTCCATAGAACAAGCATTGGAAATTGCCAATGGCACCCGCTACGGCCTCGGGGCCTATGTATTTACATCCGACAGGAAAACGGGACACGAAGTCGGATCTCGCATGCGCGCAGGCCGTGTTTTTCTGAACGGAGTCGCTTCGAACCCGGCGGCGCCGATGGGTGGTTACAAGCAGTCAGGGAATGGGCGGGAGATGGGAGTGTTCGGTTTGGAAGAGTATCTCGAAGTCAAGGCAATGATCGGGTTTGTTGACCGTTGACGACTTAATCGTGCCCTATCCGATCGAACGGCTGGCCGACAGTCAGCATGAGTCGGCTCACCAAGTTCACGATGTCACCTAGCACAGTGACGCGTTGTTTCATTGACATATTGAGGGATTATCTTGCAGCAGCCTGTCATCCTTACTTGCGCAGTCACTGGCGGTGACGACACCGCCGGACGGTATCCGGCTGTCCCCGTGACGCCCGCTCAAATTGCCACCGCCGCAATTGAAGCCTGCGAAGCGGGTGCGGCGATCGCTCACATTCACGTTCGCAATCCCGAGTCAGGCAAACCAAGTATGGATCTTGCGCTGTACCGCGAGGTTGTAGATCGCATTCGCGACAGTGGAAGTCCGGTCATCGTCAACCTCACGACCGGCCCGGGTGCCCGGTTCGTGCCTAGCGACACGGAAGCAAACCTGGCGGGCGCAGGGTCCAACCTCCGTCCACCAATTGAGCGCGTCCACCATATCTTGGAATTGAAGCCTGAGATTTGCAGTCTGGATATGGGCACACTGAACTTTGGCAAAGGTGCGCTCATCAACGTGCCGGCGCACGTGGAGGCCATTGCGGCAGAAATCCGAAGAGCTGGGGTGAAGCCGGAACTGGAAGTCTTTGACTCGGGACACGTGGCGTTGGCTATCGATATGATCCGTCGAGGCCTGCTCGAACCGACGCCGCTCTTTCAGATGGTCCTTGGCGTGCCGTGGGGAGCACCGGCCACTCCCGAGATACTCGCGGCGATGAAGAGTCTATTGCCGGTCGGTTCACAGTGGGCAGCGTTCGGCGTTTCGAGGTCGGAATTCCCAATGGTCGCGCAAGCGGTGCTTCTCGGCGGCCATGTACGCGTAGGCCTGGAGGATAACCTCTATCTGGAAAAAGGAGTGCTTGCCCCGGACAACGCCTCCCTTGTGCGCAAAGCTTCACAGCTTGTCGAGCTTCTCGGAACACGTTTAGCCACTCCGGACGAAGCTCGATTGATCCTTGGTATCGCAAAGTCATGAGCAACGAACGCTTCATCGTCGGTTGTGTGCAAACTACGCCGACAGATGACCTACGCGCCAACGTAGATCAGGTCTCACGTTCGATTGAGATCGCGGCCCAAAGGGGAGCGACACTAGTCGCCACCCCTGAATATAGCTTCTTCTTGCATGCGAGCGGCCGTTCGATGCGCGACAGCGCAGCTCGTGAGGAAGATCATCCAGCACTGCCTCAATTCGTCTCGATTGCTCGAAAGCATCGCATCTGGCTGATACTCGGCTCCCTCGTCATTCGCACAGACGAAGGCAACATCGTTAACCGGTCAATTGTCATCTCGGATCAAGGGGAAATCGTTGCCCGATACGACAAGATCCATATGTTCGACGCCACGTTACCAAGCGGGAGGACAATTCGCGAATCGTCTTCCTACACGCCGGGGACTAGAGCCGTTCTTGTTAACACTCCCTGGGGACGGCTGGGAATCACTGTCTGCTATGACCTGCGCTTCCCAGCACTTTATCGGGCCTTGGCGCAGTCGGGTGCTCAGATTCTCCTTGTGCCGTCCGCATTCACCCGGGCGACAGGATCGCTACATTGGCATACCTTGTTGAAAGCGCGCGCGATCGAAAATCGCGCGTTCGTTGTCGCTCCGGCCACCTGCGGAACGCACCCAGGCGGTCACGAAACTTACGGACACTCCCTAATCGTCGACCCGGACGGGCGGGAGGTTGCCGCGGCCGGCGAAGCACCAGATGTCATCTGCGCCGAGATCGACCTTGACGTGGTGTCGGTCGCAAGGGCGCGCATGCCGTCACTTACGCATGATCGGGCTTTTGAAACGAGCCATATTTTCGGGAACAGCATAGAGACCAAGCATGAGCAAATATGAAATCCTGACTCGAGACGAAATGTCACCTCGTCAGCGACAAGTCGCTGACGCTATTGCCGCTGGCCCCAGAGGATCGCTAAAAGGTCCTTTTATCGCCTTGATTCATAACCCTGAACTCGCAAATCACTTGCAGGCGCTCGGGGAACATCTGCGTTTTCGAACAGGATTGCCAGGACATCTGGTCGAGATAGCTGTTCTAATCACCGCTCATCGATGGTCCAGCGACTATGAATGGCTTGCCCATGCGCGTATTGGGCGGGAGGCTGGCTTGTCAGATGACGTTATTACGTCATTGGGCACGGGACGAAGGCCGGATCCGCTGGATTCGGATGCTTCACTAATCTACGATTTTGCGTACGAAACTGCCTGGCAGGGCCGCCCGTCGGACTCCGCCTTCAGTGCGTTGAAATGCCGATTCGGTAGCGCGACGAGCCTTGATGTTCTCGCGGTATGCGGCTACTACACGACGCTAGCTTTCATACTTAATGCCGCGGAACTTCCCCTGCCATCGGGCAAGCTGCCAGCAGGTTGGGGGCAAAAAGCAGCAAGCGTTGAATAAATTATTTTTTGTGTGAGGCATCAATGAATCCGTTAAGAGTGGGACTAATTGGCGTAGGCAACATGGGGAAGCCGATGGCTCTACGCCTGCTCGAGCAAGGTGTCGATCTCACTGTGTGCGACCGGAATCCCGAAGCAGTGCAGGAACTACAGCGATTGGGAGCAAAGGTTGCAGCGAGCCCGTTGGAAGTGGCGAATGCATGTTCGATCGTGATCGCATCGATGCCCTCGCGAGAAGCAAGCCTAGATGTCGCCCTTGGCGAGTTCGGCGTGGTCAAAGGCAAGGAAATATGCGTCTATATTGAAACCTCGACCATTGGAAGCAGCACGATCGAGTCGATTGCTTCGCGTCTACGGGATGAAGGTGTCGGAATGATTGATGCGCCAGTCAGTGGCGGTCCGCCTGGAGCACGCGCCGGCACTCTCGCAATCTTGGCCTCGGGCGCCGAGGGCGATTTCGAACTTGGGAAACCTTTGCTGGAAAAACTCGCAGCCAAGCTGTTCTATCTTGGCGCCAAGCCAGGGGTCTCCCAAGTCGCAAAGGTGATCAATAATCACATCTCCGCGGCCGGTCGCCTGGCGGTGTTTGAAGGCCTTGCGATGGGTATCAAGGCTGGACTTGACCCGAAGGTCCTTAACGATGTCTTCAATGCTGGTTCTGCGCGCAACTACACCACCACTGACAAGGTACCGGCGGCAATTCTTACGGGAACCTTTAAGTTCAACGGCCCGTTGACCATTGGCCTAAAAGATGAAGCGCTCTTGTTAGAGGAGGCGCAGCGGTGTGGCGCCCCTACCTGGATCGCTCCGCGCATCCTTGAACTCTATGAGGAAGCCGCGGCAGCCGGATATCGCGACGAAGATAGCATGAAGGTTTTCCTCTACATGCAGTCTCAGTCACTGCGCAAAACGGAAGAGTTGAACGGCGGCAAACAATAGCCCTTGGGCCTCTTAGAGAGCAATTCGAGCAACTCGATCATCTATGTAACTGTCTAGCCCACCGGCGTCGGCTGAAACAATGACCAGACGCCAGTGATGCACCTGCATTCGGATCAACGGAAACCTCATGAACGATAAAGCACCGCCGGATACGCTCACTCACGACGTTGCCTCGTTCGTCTTTCGCACGACATCAACCGATCTATCGCCGTCGTCGCGTGAATCAGCGAAGCGAGCCTTGGTCAATATCTTAGGATGTTGTATCGGCGGATCCCACCATGAAATTGTCGAGACGGCTGCTAGAGCACTGATCCCGCTTGCCGGAGGCCAAACCTGTACGCTTCTCGGCCGACCTGAACGCGTAGATGTTCTCACGGCCGCTTTAATCAATGCCCTAAGCTCCGCGGCCTATTCGTTTGACGACACCCATTCGGAAGCGCTCTTACACCCCAGTGGCGCAGTCGCTACGACCCTTCTGGCCCTCGCAGAACGGCAGCGACTGACTGGCAGCGACTTCTTGCTGTCGATGGTGCTCGGCATCGAAATCGCCAGTCGGTTGAGCAAGGCGGTATCGGTTCCTCCCGCTCGGGGCGATATCGGATGGTCGCAGACGGGCATTGCCGCAGGCGTTGGCGCAGCGGCGGCTGCGGCCAAAGCACTGCGACTGACCTCCGAGCAGATTGGCTGGGCGATAGGAATCGCCGCCACTCAGTCGTCCGGATTTAGAGCTGCTCATGGCAGCATGAGTGCCACCTTAATTTTTGGTCACGCGGCACAAACCGGGTTGCGCGCAGCGATTCTCGCGCAGAACGGGTTCGACGGCCCGCGTGCTCCATTGGAAGGAAAGTACGGATATTTGAGTCTGTTCTCCAGCACGCCTCACTTTGAATATCTCTTACCTCCCCTTGGCAGCCCGTTCGAGGTGGAAGCTCTCGCTTACAAACCCTATCCGTGTGGGGCCGTCATACATCCGGTCGTCGATGCGGCCCTTCAATGGCACCACTCTCAAGGCGCAGACCGCAGTCGCCAGATCAGAGAGGTCCGCCTACACACGCATCCGTCCGCAATGGCACTTGGATTTCGGCGGCATCCGGAGAACGTACTCGAGGCCAAAGTCAGTCTTTTTCATTGGGTGGCGACCGCCCTCCGGTACGGCCGCGCGGGCATCGCTGAAGGACAGTTGCAAGTGGTTCAGGATCCGGTCATCGCGCAACTTAGGGATCGCATCAATGTGCTGACGGATGATGCCATCGCACCGGAAAGCGCTGTTTTGCACGTCCTCTTCGATAGCGGCGAGGAGCAAACTGTTTGTATCGGACACTGCAAGGGAAGCGTAACGAACCCGATGTCCAACGATGACATCAACGAAAAGTTTTACAATCAAGCGCTTCTTCACATACCTATGTCAGAGGCAGCGACCATGTGCCAGCGCTCCTGGCGCATTGAAGAGCTTGAGGACGCAGCAGACATCATACGTGCAGCCGCGCCAAGCTCGATCTAACGGGACAGCGAAAGCGGAATTCTTCGAGCGGTGGACAGCGAAGGGAAACGTCGTAGCGATAGTGGCTCGTTTGGCTCGCTCGGTCGAACGCAGCCATCCGCGCGGATCGAAAGTTTCAAACGCGATTATTCATTATACGAATAAATTCCCGCATTCTGATATAATTGCGTCGCATTTATTGCGACAACAACGCCGATCCTCAAATCCTTAGCAGTGAGCGCTCGAGAAGTTGGGCCGATCCGCAAAGCGGTCCACTTTTCGCAGGTTAAGCCACACGGAATGCAGAAAATGGCCAAATCGACTGCAAGGCAAACATCACAGTTGAGCGACTCCACGGAAGCTGCCTCGAAAAAAGAGAGTGAAGCACAGACGAGCATCGGGCGCATGTTGGGCATACTTGACCTTTTTACGCCAGCGGCTCCCGTCCGACCCGTGAGCGACCTGGTGAATTACTTGGGTACGTCACGATCAACGTCCTATCGGTACATAAAAGCGCTTCACGAAGCTGGTCTGATTGAAGCGGTTGCCAACGGAAAATACGTCCTGGGCCCGCGATTCGTTGAGTTCGACCGTCAAATCCGGATGTCCGACCCGCTGTACAAGGCCGGGGGGAAGATTCTTCGCCAGTTGGTGAAGCGTACAGGGCATTCAGCCCTTCTTTGTGCGTTATATCGTGATTCGGTAATGTGCATCAGGGAGGACCTATCCGAAGGAAGCCCGCCTAATCTCTTCTCACGAGGCCAACGGCGACCGCTCTTCTCTGGGGCTGCATCCAAGGTGATCCTCCCGTATGTGCCCCCTCATCGGCTCAGAAGCATCTTTCAGCAACATCAGCGCACAATCGCGCGCGCGGCACTGGGCACTGACTGGCAAGGCTTCCGCGAAAAGCTCGCGGCAATCCGAAAGGACGGCTTTGTTGTCAGCCACGGCGAGTTCAATCAAGGCGTTTTCGGCGTGTCGGCACCCGTTTTCAACGCAGAAGGACTCGCCGTCGGTAGTGTCGGCATCGCAGGCGGAGAAGACCGATTGGAACGAAAGAACCTACCGGCCTACTGCAACGAGGTTGTGAAAGCAGGCCAGATGCTCACAGAGGCGATTGCTGATGCTGGTGACGAACTCATTTTGCCACCGCGTGCCTTCGGGTCCGTTCCGTCGCGCTAATGCTGCGTCGTGAGCCATGCGTTAGCAGACGCCATGGCGCAGCCTTTAAATGGCCTTCAGAGAATCCCGGAAGCGCTGTGCGTATTCTTCGATTCCTTCTTCGATAGACCAGGCTGGAGACCAGCCAAGGACCTCGCGAGCTAAGGTTACGTCCAAAGGAACGCGCGACTTGAGGTTCTCTTCCTCGATTGGCGTGAGCTCGTTGCCAATCTCGATATCCGCTCCCGGAACGACTCGACGGACGATCTCCGCAATCTCCGCAGGCGAAACAAGCCGCCCCGCCGCAATATTCAGAACCCGAGACGTTCCACGAGCGATTTTCGGACAATCCAGCGCGAGTGCGACGGCGCGGCTCACGTCCAGCACATGAGTCAAATCCCTCTTCATCCGCCCTCCCGTTTCAAAGCGCGTCGGCCTTCCCGCGACAGAGTTTTCAACCATTGGCTTGATGTAAAGCGGAATGCGCATGCCAAAGCCATACACCGCGGCAACCCGGAGCGCAACGAACTCCAGATCGTGGAAGTCGGCGTACGACAACCCGATGGCTTCGCCAATCATCTTGGACGTTCCGTAGTGCGCCGAAGGGTTAGCTCGCGTGATAGAGAACGCCGGGTCCGTCTCTTTCTGAACGGCGCCAACCCCCGCATGACATGCAGTGTTGCTTGAAACAAAGACCACCTTGCCTAGGCCTAGTTGTCTAGCCACCTCGCAAACGTTGACCAGACCCATCACGTTGGTTTGATAGAACCCACCCGGATCGTCCAACGATGGTTCGAGCCCCACCCTGGCAGCCGCGTGCACGACGGCATCAATTTTGTCCGACCGGCACACGGTAAGCAAACGGTCAATGTCACCGATCGCCCCGCGACGCAGGTTGCTCTCCAAAAAGGGAGAAATATGCAAGAGCTCCTTAGGCGGCGATGCAATGTCGTAGGTGTAGACCACGTGCCCAGCAGCCTGAAGCGCATTCGATAGATAGGCGCCAAGAAAGCCAGCACCGCCGGTGACAAGAACGTTCATCTAGTTTCCTCTCCATCAATCCAAAGGAATACGGCAGCACCTATCCTGCCAAAGTACGGCTCACGCATCCCCGCGAATACCCTGAGTTTGGGCGTTAAAAAGTACTGTATAGTGAGACAAGTTGATACGCAATAGGTGCCTTGCCCAAAGCTTCTAGATTTCGAGCCGAATGCATTATGCGTGCGTGAGACGAAACTCAATAAGTTTCACTGAACGGAACTGATTCTGATTTTATTGACCGCAGCCGTAAACCGAGCTAGATTGATCTTGCTTTCGAAACTTCGCGATTGCCTCAATAAAACAGACTCAAACCGGGTCGAACGGAGACACTACATGGATACATCTGCCCCTACCTCAAGCGTCCGCCAGCGGCGCTTGATCGTCGCGTCGACCTTCATCGGTTCTACCATCGAGTGGTACGACTTCTTTATCTTCGGGATCATTTCCGCGCTCTTTCTGAACAAGCTATTTTTCCCTACCTTCGATCCCACCATTGGAACCATCTTGGGGTTCATGGCATTTGCCACGGCCTGGTTGGTTCGTCCGATCGGAGGCGTTATTGCTGGTCACCTTGGTGACAAGATTGGGCGGAAAACGACTCTGCTCTGGAGCTTCATCATCATGGGCGCGGCGACCACTCTGATCGGTTTTCTCCCCACCTATGAGACTGCGGGATCGGTCGGCGCAATTCTCCTAGTCTTACTTCGTATCCTGCAGGGCCTTTCCGCTGGTGCCGAGTACGGCGGCGCTATCGTCGCAGTGGTCGAGCACGCTGATGAGTCGAAACGCGGCCTTTTCGGCAGCGTTCCGCAGAGCGCCTCGTTTTTTGGCTTGCTTCTCGGAAACGCAACGTTCCTGTTGATGATCAACCTGGACAAGCAGGCTCTTATGGAGTGGGGATGGCGAGTCCCGTTCCTTCTCAGCGCAGGGATGCTCGGCGTAGGCATGTACATCCGAAATAAGGTTTCTGAGTCTCCTGCCTTCATCAAGGCCAAGGCTTCGGGAAACATCGAGAAGGTTCCGTTCATGACCGTCCTTCGCGAATATCCGAGGCAGCTCTTCGGCGTAATGTTCGCCCAAGCAGCGCCGAACACCTTTTTCTATACATGCGCGGTAGCAATGGTTTCCTACACCGTATCGAAGCTCGGCATGAACCAGAAGGATATGCTGATCGCCGTATGTATTGGTGCGGCAGTCGAGATGTTTACCATCCCGATGTACGGTGCGCTGGCAGACAAGATCGGTCGAAGAAAGGTCTTCGTGTGGGGCATCTTTGTACTCCTCGCTTCTGCGCTCCCCTTCTGTTTCGCAGTTGAAGCAAAGTCTTACATTGGAATCGTAGTGGGCTATGTCTTCGTGCTGGGTATTGGACACGCGGCCTGTCACGGCTCTCAAGCTTCCCTTTTTGCAGACATGTTTCCGACTTCTGTTCGCTACACTGGAATCTCCGCTGGATACCAAACCTCGGGCGCAATCTTCGGAGGCCCGCTGCCCATCGTGGCAACCGCGCTCATCGCAGCGCAAGGTGGGGGCATTCGCCTGTTCTTTGGATACACCATGTTCATTGGGTTCGTTAGCCTGGTCGCAATCATGGCTAGCAAACCTCACTACTCTCTCGTTAACCGTTCAGCTGGGCAGGATGATAAGTCGCGTCAAGCAAACGCCTCGACCTGAGTCCCGCAAGAAGGCGAGGGTGCGACTAAGTGGACTATCCCTTGCACCACGCCCTATCGAGACCAGTAATGACCGATTGCGAGCGCCTTGCCCCATCGAGATCAGTAACGACTGATTGAGAGCGTCTTGCTCTCGAAACTGCGAACCCTGACGAGTACCCAATCACCCATGCCTGACGAATCAATCCAAGCGGCGCTGAAAGCTCACCCGGTTGCAGACTTAGCATGGCTTGCACGGCGCAAAGAAGAAATCGTAGAGCCTGAGCTACCGATTATCGATCCGCACCATCATCTCTGGGATCATCCTGGCGACCGGTACCTCCTCGAAGAGGCCCTGCAGGACTTCACATCCGGGCACAACGTCGTCGCAACTGTACATCTACAGTGCAGATCCATGTACCGTGCCTCTGGTCCTGAAGAGTTTAAGCCGATTGGAGAAACGGAGTTCATCAACGGAATTGCGGCTCAGAGCGCCAGCGGCCTCTATGGTCCGACGAAGGTTTGTGCCGGCATCGTTGGAACCGTCGACCTGCTACTTGGAAATCGGGTCGAGCCTGTGCTGGAATCTCATTTGGCGGCTGGAGGTGACCGTTTCCGCGGAGTGCGTCCGACTATCGTTTGGCACGAGAGCAAGGAAGTCTTGCCAGCCGATAATGTGCCGAACGTCCTCTCGCGTCCCGAGGCGATGGCCGCTGTGAGATCAATCTCCAAGTTTGGGCTCTCGCTGGACCTTTGGGCGTTCTTCACCCAATTGGACGAAGTCGCTCAAGTTTGTCGCGACAACCCCGACCTTACCGTCGTGGTTAATCATGCAGGCGGTCCGCTCGGTATTGGCCCTTATGCAGATCGGCGCGAAGACGTCTTCGTCGAATGGCGAAAGAAGCTCGAAATCGTTTCGCGCTGTGAAAACGCGGTGATCAAGCTTGGCGGACTCGCCATGCGGTATGGTGGATTCGCGTTTAACGAACTTCCTGAACCACCTTCCTCCGACGTACTACTGGAAAACTGGAAGCGATATTTTGATGTCTGTATCGAACTGTTCGGCCCGCAACGTTGCATGTTCGAAAGCAACTTTCCCGTAGATCGCGGAATGTGTAGTTACCAGGTGCTTTGGAACGCGTTCAAAAAACTGACGCGAGAATTCTCGGCAACTGAGCGTCAATACCTTTTCAGGGGTACTGCTGCTCGCGTTTACCGATTGGCGGACTGAAGCGGATACATATTTCACGCATCACGGGGGCGTGACCACCGAGGGGTCAATGATTCGAGTCTGCCTGTTTTCGCCCCAACAATAAATCGCATCCTTGCTCGAAGAATGGCGAGAGCGGGATCATAGGGGCGCGCAAAATTTTCCGATCGTATCGGCGCCTCAATACGCTTACTAAGCTTTCCGAGAGCGGGATCTGCTTGCCTAAACCTGCAGTCTCGCGATACAGCGCGTTAGCTTATCGCGCACGTGTTTCTATAGTAGTACTACTCACATATCAGGCTTCCCTCGAAAGCTAACCACAAAGGAGAAATGGAGATGAAGAGGCAGCAGTTTCAATCGGCGCTTATTGTTGCTGGTACAGCGGCGCTTTGGCAATCCGCGGCACACGCGCAGAGTAGCGTCACGCTCTACGGGATCGTAGACCAGGGTTTTAGCTATCAGACAAGCCAGACTACTTTGGGATCAACCTCCGGTGGTCGATCCGCTATCAAAATGACAACCGGTGTCTGGGCAGGCAGCCGTTTCGGCTTTAAGACAGCCGAGGATCTTGGTGGCGGTACCAAAGCAATCTCGCAGTTGGAGGCCGGATTTAACTCTTCGACCGGCGCACAATCAGTAAGCGGACTTCTGTTCAATCGTCAAGCGTTCGTCGGGCTGACAAACGATCACTACGGTACGCTCACGGCAGGTCGCCAGTATGCCTCGTATTTCCAGACCCTTCAACAGTTCGGCCCAACCAATTGGACATCTGGCTATTTCGCAGCACATCCTGGAGACGTCGACGGTCTTGACACAACATACCGAGCGAACAACACTCTGGAATACATGTCACCAACCATAGCCGGCTTCAGGTTTAGCAGCTCGTATTCCTTCGGGAACGTAGCAGGGAGTGCATATAGAGGCTCGACGTGGGCGACGGGTCTTCAATACACTCAGGGCCCTATTGGATTCGGGGTTGCTTTTTCCAGAATAAACAACTCGACAACAGGCGGTGGCGCATTCGGGGTAGATTCAGCAACGTCCAATAATGGCGCCCAAGCCGGAGTGTCAGCGGTTACGAATGGTTATCAGACGGCTCAGGCGCAGCAGAGATTCGGCGTTGGCGCGAGCTACGCCTTCAGCGGCTCCTTCGACATTAGAGCGATCTATACGAATGTCCAGTATATTCCAGGACTGGGATCGAAATTTCACGACCTTGAAATTTTCAATACTGGAGGAGTTGAACTGCACTGGAAGCCAAACACGCCCTTAGATTTGGCTGCCGCCTACAGTTACACTCGCGCAACGAGAGCGAACGGAATCACCAGCAGTGCACAATATCAACAGTTTAATCTTTCCGAGTACTATGCGTTGTCAAAGCGAACGGGCCTGTATGCCCTTCAGGCTTATCAACGCGCAAACGGACAGACACTAGGCACCAACGGCGCCGGCAACATCATCGGCGCAACCGCCACAATCGGTGACGGATTCAATTCAACCCCCTCCTCGTCGAGAAGTATGTTCGCCGCCGGAGTCGGGATTATTCACCGGTTCTGAGGCATCTCCGTTCTCTCATGAACAGCCGCGTCGCTCGGTGCGGCTTTTATTCATTCTTGGCGCCTCGACAGATTTCCTCAGTTGTCGAGTATCAGGCAAAGCGTCATTGACGCGCAGTGCCATGCGGCTACCGTGCGACCCGGTCTCCAAACTGCATACGGGGTTCCCGAAGCACTCGCTCATTCCAAGGCGCTTGGTGATCGACTCCCTTCACGGCATCCCGCAACGTTCTTGGCTGGTGGGCACGGCACGATGTGGGATTTCGCTGACAGCGTGGCCGTTCAAAATATCATCCGCAATATCTGAGAAGCTGGCGGCGGCGTCGCCGCGGCCTGTCTGGCCTGGCCGCTCTGGTGAACGCGAAGCTCAAAACTCTCTAACGGCAGTTACCTTGTGGCCGGAAAGTAGATTGCTTCCTTCGCAGACGAGGAGGACCGAGGTCAAGTACACGGACGTTGCGCCCTATCTATTAGCGAGCACGTTGAAGCAACGCGGTGCGCTGCATGATCTGCGGGGCGGCAACCGTGCGCAGCAATCCGGCCCGCTTCGAAGCTATTGCCGTGCGTGTTTCGCGACTTCAAAATCAGCCGCTAGTGAATTGCGCCGAGCGGTGACAGAACTCGAGGGGCGGTGGTGCCATTCTCAAAAGCGGTGCGCTTCGGCGACAAGCATCTAGACAATCAACTGTTCGAGGACACTTTTGTCTGCGCGACCGATCTCAACGTTCCGATGATGACTCACCCTCAAATTCCTCACTCCTCCGTTCGCAAAGACTACTAGACAGGCTTCGCGCCGCTCGTCGACTCGGCTCTCTCAACCTTCGGCCTTGGTAGGCATTACGAGGCCGGTATTGAGTTCGTCCGAATGGCGCTGCGTGGTGTCTTCGATCAACACCCCAATCTGCAGGTCATTCTCGGGCACTGGGGCGAAGTCGTGAATTCCTACCTGGAGCGCCTCGTCATGCTAGATCGCGTGTCTGGCCTGCAAAAAGTCGTTGCTTCACAATGGCCAAAAAAAATCTTCACCTGACGGCCAGTGGCATATCTAGCACGGACTATCTACAGCGGGCCATCGACGTTCTTGGTCCCGACCGTATTCTCTTCTCCACCGACTGCCCGTACCCGTATCGTCCTGGAGACGATGCAAAGCGCTCTATGGAAGAACGGAATCTCGAGACCACACGCAAAAAACTAAGTTTGCCCACCAAAACTGGGAGAGACTTCACGGAGTTGACAAAAAGGCATCGGGCCCGCTTTGATCTCGATGCTTCTTACCGCTGAGAAACCAAAGTAGGCCGAGGACCTGCACTACACGGCGTCGCCCTCCCCCGGGGCAGGACCTTCGCCGCCCCGGCGTTGCGCAATTGCGGAAACCAGAAAGCCTGCTGTCCTTAGAACTTGTGTCGCAGCCCGAGGCGAATCGCCACCTGATGATTCGAGTCGGACGGCGTCAGTTGGTTGATCGACGCGACCGCTGTCTTACCCGTAGAATCGGTACCACTCGCCTTCTGGAAAACTGCCACTGTATACACATCGGTCCGCTTCGAGAGGAAATAGTCCAGGCCAGCCGCTGCTTGATGGTATGTTGCGCTACCGAGACCACTCGCGCCGCTGTTATGCGTGTAATCGTACGCAACTCCACCGGTCAGAGCCGGCGTGAATTGATATTTGAAGCTCGCCTCGGCATTGTTGAACGTCGCGGTTCCACTTATTCCTCCCACCGGCACGGGCCCCGATGAACGATCGCCGAGGCTCATATACTTGGTGCTTGAGTATGTTGCACCCACCGTCGCAGCGCCGAAGGTATACGACGCGCCCGCACCGATCACCTGAAGCGTGTGTGCCGATGCATATCCATTGATAACCGGAGACGATCCCAGATTGGATCCTGGGACACCACCAACGGTGGCCGCAACCGTTCCTCCAGAGCCGTAGAACGATGTATTGGGATTGCGGACATTCAGATATGCGACACCGATGGCGAAGGGCCCTTGCGAGTATTTGGTACCGACTGACCAAATTTGGTTACGACTCACGTTACCGGCAACACCGCCAAGCGAATAGACACCACCGAACGTCAGACCATTGATGGAATTGCTCGCGTACTTAATGGCGCTGTTGACACGTTGGGTGTTGTTGAAGTTGTCGACATCAGCTGGATGGGCAGCAATATATCCACCCCATTGATCACCGACTTCGAACAAGCCCAGATAGTCCACAACCGAATCGTACTGACGCCCCAAGGTCATTGAGCCATACCGGCTGGTTAAACCAACATAGGCCTGTCGGCCAAATCCCAATCCGCCTTGGCCGAGCTTACCCGTATTCACGTCAAAACCATTTTCAATGACAAAGATCGCTCCAAGACCGCCGCCAAGGTCCTCGGTGCCACGCAGGCCCCAGCGGCTACCATTCAGCACGCCGCTCGACAAATTATAGAGCCGTTCTCCGCCAGCGTTACTGTTGTAGTTGATACCTTCATCAATGATTCCGTAGAGCGTCACATTGCTTTGGGCAAAAACATTACTAGACAAACCGACAGCAAAAATCGCGGGAACCAGCTTATTTCTCATTGAAGTCTCCATAAGTTGTATCGCTTTGTTAGGACGGCCTTATGGCGAACTCTTTTCGTCGGACGCGTCCCCTACCAAAAACTGGTATTATATTGGCTTTTACTATGCAGTACTATTTAGGTACGTCGAGATTAACTTCTCTCCATCTCCTCCTTCGGATAATTCCATTTTCTTGCGCGGGAGCTAACTTCGAGGCGCTCTATTGGATTAGACCTGATTAGTCACCCTCTGACCTCGACCGGTAGACCAAAGCGCAGACGTCCGTCCAGGGTCGAGACTCGGTTAGCAGTGAAGTCCGAACGCGCACAAACACGCGCGATCGGTAGTTTCACTTATATAGTTCGAACGACTCGCGTGCGGACGTCAAGAAGGCGGAATCACCTTCAGCCCGGCAGTCAGGTGGCCGAGTGTGCTTTTCTCAAGAATTGGCAAAACCAATCATTGCTTTGACTTCAAGGTACTCCTCGAGACCAAAGACGCCCATTTCGCGACCATTTCCCGACTGTTTGTATCCGCCCATCGGAGCTACGTTATTGGACGGCGCGCCGTTCAAGAATATGCGTCCTGCCTGCATGCGCTCCCCAACCTTCCGGGCAGCCCGAAGATCTCCAGCAAAAATATAGCCACCAAGGCCATAGCACGTACCGTTGGCAATCTGAATAGCCTCTTCAATGTCGCGATATGTGATCACCGACAAGACAGGCCCAAAGATCTCTTCTTGAGCAATTGTCATGTCGGGCGTGACGTCAGCAAATACCGTCGGACGAATGAAGTAGCCCTTACCGAGCCCGTCAGGCCTCCCCGGTCCACCGTGAATCAACCTCGCCCCTTCTTGTATTCCCTTTTCGATATAACTCTGGACTCGCTCGAATTGAGCTCGGTTGACAACCGGCCCCATGGTGGTGTTGGCGTCCTGTGGATTCCCTACCCGCACTTTTTCGGCTTCACGGCGAGCGAAGTCGAGGAAAGTTTCAAGTTGATCGTCCTTAACGAGAATACGCGTCGGAGAATGGCACGATTGTCCCGTGTTAGAAAAGCCTCTCGTCACGTTAAAGCGCGCGGCAGCCTCCAGGTCGGCGTCTGGAAGAATGATATTCGCTGACTTTCCGCCTAGTTCCTGGCACACTCGCTTGACCGTATCGGCTGCAGCCTGGGCTACGAGCACACCTGCTCGAGTGGATCCAGTGAACGAAACCATGTCGATCCCGCGGTGTCTCGATATGGCCTCTCCGACCGTCGGACCATCACCATTGACAAGGTTGAAAACTCCGGGTGGTACGCCCGCAGCATCAAAGACCTCGGCCAATACCAATGCACTGACCGGCGTGTATTCACTCGGCTTTACCACCACAGTACAGCCTGCAGCCAGAGCTGATCCAAGCTTGGTACAAAGCAATTGCAGGGGCCAGTTCCATGCCGAGATGAGCCCGCAGACACCGATCGGTTCTCTCCGAATGATGTTGTCGGCCATCATCTTCTCAAACGAATAGTCGCCGAGTGTGCTTATAGCCTGCCGGAAGGCTTGCAAAGCGGTACCCGTTTGTGCGGTTAGTGCAGCAGGCGCGCCCATCTCCTGCGTGACTGCCGACATAAGGTCATCCTGCCGACGTGCGAACGTCTCAACGACGTTTTGTAGCAGTTCGATGCGCTGTTCCTTCGGCGTCTGGCTAAAAGACTCGAACGCCTTGCGCGCTGCCGCTACTGCGCGATCCACGTCTTCCTGAGCACCGAGAGCTACCCGTCCGTATGGAAGCTCAGTTGCGGGATCAATTAGCTCGAAGCTTTCCTTGCCAACAGGTTCGCACCAGCGTCCGTCAATATAAAACTTGTCAAATTGCCTCATTTTTCTCTTCGCTATACGTAAGTGGAATCTCGAACAGAGCAGCTAATGCATCGACGTTGACATCTCCGTCAAGCGCGGACTGGGCGACCTCAACACGCGAGCGAACCAGATTCGCGATGGACATAGGCACGCGGAGGGCGGCCGCCATCTGCGACACGAGTACAAGGTCTTTGACATACCACGAGAGCTTGACATCGGCTGTAGGCTTGCCCGTTCGAATTGCGCCGATGACGCGACGGAAGGCTGCAGTCCAGCCCGAACTTCGTTCGATGAGTCGATCCAGTAAATCCAGCCTCAGGCCGATTTTTGACGCGAGCGCGAGTGCTTCGTAAACGGCGATTCGATTACTCGCCCCTAGCGCATTCTTCACGAGCTTGGCGGCTTGCCCGGCGCCGCTTGCGCCGAAATATGAAATCTTTCCGCCCATTCTCTCCAATATCGGATGCACGAGGGCATACGCCTCAGGCTGTCCTCCACACAGAGTTACCAATGTACCTTCTGCCGCCCCTCGTGGACCGCCCGTCACTGGCGCGTCGATTAACTCGACGCCCTGCTCCCGGAGCCTCTCGGCCATCATCTGTGTCTTGAAAGGACTTCCGGTTGTTTGGTCAATTACGATTGTTCCCGCCTTTAACCCACCAGACATCCCTTGTTCCCCAAAAAGGATGTTCTCGACATCCCCAGACGTCGGTACGCACAGGATGATGAGGTCGCACTTTTGCGCGAGTGTCAGAACGTCGGGCGCTGGGACAGCGCCCATCCTGACGAGTTGATTAACTCGGTCTTGACTCACATCGTAGACATGCAACTCGCGTGCAACGCTCAACGCCTGACGCGCCAACGCTGCACCCATTGCCCCGAGCCCGACGTAACCGATTACCGGCGCGGAAGCGGTCCAGGATAGGTCAGTATCGGACGCTTCCGTGCGGGCGACTGGGTTGAACTCGGCAAGCGGCTTTTCGAGGGAAATTCCAGCCATAGACCCAATGACAGTGTGCATATCATTTAGATCCGCGTTCGCCCCGACCATATTCGCGCCCATTGCCAGCAGCGAGCGTGTGTGGCTCGCCAAAGGCATGGGCACTCCTAGCGTCATGCCAAGGCTAATGACCCGATTCAAGTCGTCCATGGCGGACGTCAGAGATTGCTCCTTTTTACGGTCGTCCCTGAACAAGTCGGGAAGCAACACTTCGGAGATGCGACTTCGACCGCTGCTCAGATTTATCGCCTCCGTCAAGTCAGTCAACGAAAGTCCAGCTCGGAAGCCCATGGCTACCGACTCCAAGTTTAAGAGTCGCCCGGTGAGGTACATCGACTGGTTCATCAGGGCGACCGCGTACGCATGTACCAATCGAGGACCGCAATAGGCGTAGGGGCCGATTGCTTCCAGAACGGGTAGTGCCTTCCGATACGCATCCTGCCAACCCGACACGAGTACGGTATTAGTCTCTGACCCAAGGTCGAAGATCGCAGTCGCTGACAACAGCAGGACACCGGTCCGCTCAAGTCGAAACTCAGCTTCCTCGCTCCACCACCTCGGGTCGCCATCCAGGTCGACCAGTACCGTTCCTGGAGAGAGCCGGCTAAGGTATCCGTCCCTCTCGAAACTAAAGCGATCGCAATTACCCACTTCAGCGAGGCGTAAGAATACGATGTCACAACGCAGAGCTTGCTCCATCTCTGCAAGCAATCGGTCATGAACGACTCGTTCGGACGCCGTCCCTGTCTCACACGGATTGAATCTCCTCAACTCGGGAAGGCGTTCAACGCGGGTAGCCCAATCGCCGCTCGGTCCGATGTATGCCACCGAAATCATCATCTGCTCCTGAATGACGCCCTGGGGGTTCAAGCTTTACTGCTTCGGAATACCCGTTTCCTTAATGACTTGACTTGTAGCTCCCAAATCCTTTTTCAAGAACGCCTCGGATTCTGAAGGCGACGCATAGTACGGCTCCGTTCCCTCTGACTGCAATCTGGCCTTGATTTTCGGATCGTTTAATGTCTTGGCTAACGCGTCGGATAGTTTCTTCACCCTATCGGGAGGAGTACCCGCCGGTGCAAAGAGCCCCAACCAGTAGTAATAGCTGTAGCCAGGAACACCCTGTTGCGCGGCAGTCGGAAGATTCGGAAGCACACCAATCGGTGCGTCGGACGTGACAGCCAGGGCTCGCAGCAAACCGCCGCTCAAACCGGGCTGACTACTGCCGTATGCGTCAATCAGAAAGCTGACTCGTCCTGCGATTACATCAGGCATGGCGGCACCATTTCCTTTGTAGGGAACGTGTTGCATCTGTACGCCCGCATCCTTCAACAACATCGCTGCTGCGATGTGTGTCGTTGTGCCGACGCCGGCAGAGCCATAGCTGATTGAGCCGGGCTTTTCCTTCGCGTCCTTGAGCAAGTCTGAAAGAGACTTGTAGCTTGACTTGCTGCTCGTTACGATCAACGCCGGTGAGCGGACCATCGTTCCGACGTCAACGAAGTCTTTCAGTGCGTCGTAGCCGGGTTCTTTATTGAGGGACTGCTGAATCGCCAACGTGCTTCCTGTCGACATCAAGGTGTATCCATCTGCCGGCTGCTCCTTGGTGTAACGGATTCCCACAAGGCCGCCCGCACCGGTGCGATTGTCAACAATGATCGATTGCCCGAGGATTTCCCCAAGCCGCTGGCAAATAACACGAGTGGTGACGTCTCCCCAGCCGCCGGCAGAGACAGGCACAATCACTCGGATGGAGCGTGTCGGAAAGTCATCGGCCGCCCATGCGCCGAAGGGCGCGGCTACAGTTGCCGAAAGGATCATCCCAGAGATAAGTGTTTTCAACCTAGTCATTATCCGTCTCCTAATCTTGTTTTGTGTTTCACTTACTGTACTTCTTCCGCCTGCATCTCTTCCCGAAGACTCGCTCTATTTGATGCAGGCGACAACCAACGGATTTCAGAATCTTCTTATTCGTTTTTTAGCATATTGACCAAATCCTTAATGTCCTCAACCGCGGTCAGCCCTCGTATCAGTCGAAAGCTTCTATCAATCGCGTCCACGTCGGCACCTCCGTATGGCATGAGCGACCTATATTTAGATTCGACCTGATCCCATTCGATGCCGCGTACAGCAGCGCCCTTCGGAAAGCGGACCGACCGCTCAATAACACCACCGTCATTGGTCTCAATCTTGACGATAGCGCCGCTTTTGTACAGATTCTTATCCGGGACGTCGTAGTCGACCCGCGTAACCCGATCGAACAGAGATCTAATGCGGGGGTCAGCAATCTTTTCGGGGAATGCATGCGGCCAACTGTAGTCATGGTCCGCTGCGCCGGCCGCAGCAAAGTAGAAAGGACTATGTGCGATGCCAATTAGATCGGTTGGATTCTTTGGTCCGGGAAATGGGTAGTCGGGCAACGTGAATGAGATGTGGTGGATGTCAGTCACATCCAAGTCTCCTTCTCTTGCGGCGAGGGCCGCCGCTTCTGCCACCGCATGAAAAGGGGAGCCGCCCGGGACCATCTTGATTCCGAGTTCAGTCAAAATGCTCCACTTACTTCCCAACTGGTCGATCACGGCGTTGGCATCGTGCCCCCCACCCAGAGTCTCGAAGAAACCTCGCTTCATTTCGAATGTGCCGAGCTCTGCCTCGTATCCCAGCCCGGCCGCCTGAGCGCTGTAGACGCCCATCATTGCCGCATTGCCAGCGTGGTATTCACGAGCAAGACTTGTCGCTGCCGCAGCGTGCAGGCCGCCCATGGAAGTGGCGGCCAGCGATAACGCGTGCGCAGCAGCGTCTCGACTCAGGTTAAGCAAACGCGCGGCCGCTGCCGCCGCCGCAAAAGTCGCAACAACGCACCCGTGGAAACCCTTGCGCTGCAACCCGCCAATCATTGCAGTGTTGATGTTGCCAGCGACCTCATACCCAACAACGATCGCCTCAACGATTTCGGCGCCCGATGCTCCGCGCGCTTCTCCCACTGCCATCGCCGCGGCGCATGCTTGGGTGCCACTATGCACGATGTTACGAAGGTCGCTATCGTCAGACGCAGCGGCGTCGCTCATTAGCGCGTTCAACCTAGCACTTGCCACCACTGGCAAATGCTCCCACTTGCCGAACCACGCCGAACTCTCTGACGCTCCCCCTCTGCTCAGCTCAAGCGACCTGATGAGCTTGCTCGAATCGAGAGTTGATCCCAATGCCGCGCTGGCGAGTGTACTTGCCAGAAGCATCTTCCCGTAGTCGACCGCGTCTGGCGGCAAGTGCTCAATATTCGATTCCGTTATGAAGTTGGCGTAACGGAGAGAGAGATATTCACTCATTGTTAATTAGCGCTCCCACATCTCTGCGAATTTGCTGGAAGGTATCGGTGCCGTGCAATCTCGGCAGCGTCAGAATCGACTGTACGTCGATGGCACCGCGGTGTCAACGAAAAAGGAACGCGTTTCACTGAGTGCAACTTAGAAATTCGGTGAGGCCGTAGATTACGGACAACCGATCGAGGCTCGGATATGGTGTGGAAACGCTGTCGGCGGCCCTGAAGGGGACCGCGTTTTAAGATGTTTTTTGCGAGCGCGCACCCTCGAACCCGAGCGCTGATCGAGGAGCGAGGCTGGACGGGACTCGCATTTCTACTTGAGCGGTTCAACGACTGCTTGTGTTCGGCCACGCCGCCTGTGTCACAGCGGTCCTAGTCCTGCCGCCTCGGTCGACATTCCTGAGCGCACGCAGCGCTCGATTCTCGAAACGAAAACGCCCATGAACAGGTCCGAGCGGGCAAAGTCGGGCAAGTACGTTGGCGCGAACGACATATCCAGCTAGACATTCCTGCTCGTAGCTGAGCTGCGGGTGAAGAAAAGTCGCTGCGAAAATCTTTGGTAGGTTTCCTCAAGCGACTCCCTTATGAGCGCACCGATTGAATTTACGCGGCGGTGAAGCTCGCGGCATAACGCGTTCCACATAACAACCGAAGCTCCGATTAACAGGTATTGCACCTCACCGGAGGTTCTGAACCCCTACTGAAGCCGATAGATCCGAGCTGCATTGTCTCGATAAAGCGCGCGCTTCTCAGATTCGGAGTAGTGTCGCGTTACGCGCTTGAAGGCATTCCAAAGCACACCGTATCCGCAGGTTTGCTTATCGACCGGAAAGTTGCTCTCGAACATGCAACGTTCAGGGCCGAAGAATTCGATACAGGTCTCAATGTACGGTCTCCAAGTTGCGGCTAGTGCTTCGGATGTCGGGGGTTCCGAATACAGATGATAGTTCCAGCCGCAGTAGAGCATCCCGAGCCCACCGATCTTGACCGTCAAATTTGGATGCTGCGAAAGCTGCTGGATGTACGCGCGCCAAGTCGAGAACACCTCGGGACGATTCACATGCGGCGGAACGCCGAGAATGCCACCCGCGTGGTCAAGGATGACATTCGTATTCGGAAACTCGCGCAAAAGGCTTATCAGATCTGGTAATTGGGGATAGAAAATCCACGCATCGAATGATAGGTTCAGTGGCGCGAGCCTCGCGAATCCTTCTCGGAAGTTGGAATCCAGAAGAACGTGAGGACGGGCGAACGCGCGCCCAAATCCGGCCTGTCCCGAATCAAACGTTGCACCGTGCCGGATCCCGCGCAAGCGGCCGCGACCCGCCTCAAGCATCGTATCGAGTACAGCTTGCACATCGCTTCCGAGCAGAAGATCTGCATGCCCGACAATTCCGGCGCACAACTTGGGGCCTTCCGGTCGCTCGGTTGCGCATGCATCGGCAAACATGCTAGCGAACTCAACTTCACCAACTGGGCGCATCGACTCTGGACCGGTCTCACGGTAGTTCGCTTTGAACTGCATGTACACGGTCGCCTCGATTCGGTGGCCCGTTCCTATGTCAGCGAGCAGTTCGTCCGCAAGATAGCGCCCGCGCTCGTCATTCCAAATATGGTGATGCGGGTCGATGATAGGAAGCTCAGGCTCTAGGGCTTCTTCGACGCGTCGCTTCGTCCAGGCATCCAGCGCTTCGAGATCTCGATGGTTATTGCCCCGAAAATCCACCACTGTCGCTGGAATAGTTTCAGTCTCGTTCTGCGTCGTCACTCCGGAACCTCTCTTTTGTTCAATGCTGTCGCTGGCTGTCGACCGTCGGACCGGCAGAAGCTTCGCTTCACCGCCCCGGCACTTCGACGACTAGAGATACTCGCTGACAAAAACGTTTCTACGCGGCCTGCTGTGCGCGATCGACGGTTTCGACCTTGACTTGCGCCCAGGACTCGTACTGCTTCGCGATGGAACTCACGTCTTCAGGGGAATGTCCGCCACTGCAAACGAGGCCATAGACTCCCAAGACCTTGTCGAAAATCCACGTTGTAACACCCAGTTGACGTGCCGCATCCGTTGCCATAGTCAGGTGGCGCCTAGCCTGTGCGAGAGTCAACCCATAGTCAAAGCGGCGAGTCGCTACCTGCTCTGGGAGGATCCGAGCACTCGCGGCGTTTCTTCCGGTCTCGATGCCCATAATCGTCCTCATTTGCAACGGAGTCAGGCCAGCCTTGGCCCCTGCGACGAATGCCTCGGACGTAACGACAAGAAGTGTCGCAAACAACGACGCGTGAATCATGTGCATCAACTGGGCGTCCCCTGGCCGCTCCGAGATCACAAACACTCGACGACTCAACGCGGCCAGCAACGGCGCTACTGCGTCGATGGCAGCGGCTGCGCCGCCGACGATGATTACCCCTTCGCCCGATCGACGCTCATGGGACGATCCAGTGTGCAAGCCGTCAACGCATTTGAGGCCGAGCTCTCGTGTCTGCTGGTGAAAACGAGTGGATTCGGCTACAGGCATTGCTCGAGTGTTGATGACAACACAGCCTTCGCCGGCTGCTTGGCGAATGCGCTTCACAACAAGGTACTGTTCGTCACTTTCCTTCACGCCGATCAAGACGCACGTCCCGAAAGATCGAGCTGGCACAGTCGTAGGTTGTGCCGCCCCTGCCTCACCGTGCGGTATCTCGACTTTAAATCCCTGGGCACGCAATCGAAGAGAAATAGGCTCAGCCTCGGATTCGTCACATATAAGAATATGGGGAACGAAGGTTGCGCTCACCGAAACCGCCCGCTCGCAGGAGATGGCCTCTCCGCGGCTCGCCACCTCGACCCCAGACCACGGCTCAAGATAGGCAATAAGCGAAGTTCCGTCGCGGTCCGCTCCCCCCTGCGTTGCCGCATACTTCCAGACTTGCTGCACGGTTTGTGCAACCCACATCGGAACCCCGCGATTTTGAGCCTCTTCGACCGTCAGTGAAATGTCCTTGGCCGTAATGGCCATGCGGGCTCCAAAATCGAACTTACGCGGCAACACCGACCGTGCGAACTTATTTCGGGTCGCACTACTGCTTGCGTCGCCTGAGTTGATGATTTCAAGCATCCGTTGAGGGTTTAGTCCGCCCTTGACGCCCAAAATGAACGCTTCGCAGGCGGACGCCATACCGGTGGCCGACAGCGAGTTATTGAGAAGTTTGAGCGTCTGAGCCTTTCCGGTCTCCTCACCTAGATACAGCACCTCGAGGCTCGCCAGGTCTCGCATAATGGGAGAGACACGTTCGAACGCGCGCGCGGGCCCAGAACACATGATTCCGAGCTTGCCATTCCCCGCCGTTGTCACGTTGCCTGTGATAGGAGAGTCAAGCAGGTCGATTTCGAAGGACTTCAGATCCGCTGCGAGATCTTGAGCGAATCGTGCCCCGGTCGTCGAGAAATCGACCAGAATACGTGCGGCGCCGCCTTTCGAAACACCTTCTTTTCCAAAGACAACTTCCTTGATGGCCGGCAAGGACGGCAAGCAAGTCAACACGATTGGGGCACGATCGGCAATCGCTTTGGCTGACGTCATCGATTCCGCACCTCGCTCGACGACCGAAGCGACGGCCGCTACGTTGGTGTCGTACACAAGCAATGAGTATCCGAGCGCCGCAAGATGACACGCCATTGGGGCGCCCATCGCCCCCAGGCCGATAAATCCGATCGGCTCAGAGGTAACGTGGTTTGTAGGAGCGGTTGGTTCAGTCATTGTTAAACTCGAGAGGACAAGATTCAATTTTCTCTTGGGCAGCGCCAAGCCTAGCTGCTACACGGACTCATCACGCCGTTCCCTCAGCTTGGAAGCCGGCACCCCCAAGACGATGATGAAGCCACCGGCAAGTGCGATTGCTGCAATGGTGTATAGCCCGATGGCGATGCTATGAGTATTGGTCATCAGCCAGCCCAGCCAGGTCGGTGTCAGCAGTGAACCTGCCTGTCCTAGGCTGCTCATCAACGCGATGCCGGCCGCAACAGATGCTGCCGGGAAGTACGCGGGGGGAATCGTCCAGAACATTGTGCTACCCGCGTAATATGCGATTGCCAGCAGCGAAAGGCAGCCGATTGTCAAGACCGGGCTGTGGACCACACTCGGAAGCAGGACGAGCCCCACTGCCCCAATGGAAATCGAGAACAGGTAATGCCAGCGGCGCTCGACGCGGTGGTCGGAGTGTCGGGCAATGACAATCATCCCAATCGCACCAATAACGGAGGGAATCGCAGAAAGTAGAGATAGGTGCAGGATGTTGGTGACACCTGCTCGATGAATGATAGTGGGCGTCCAATAATTCATAACGATGCCCAGCATCGGCGTAACCAACGATGCGAGCACGACCACATAGACGCGTGGGTCGCGAAGAACCGCGACCAGGCCGGAATGAACAGGCTTGCCTTTGAATGCGCGATCCGCTTGGATGTTATCCAAGATAATCTTGCGCTCGGTGTCCGTCAGCCATTTTGCCTGATCGGGTTTATCATCGAGATAAAAGTAAGCGAAGACCCCGAGCAGGACTGCGGGTATCCCTTCAAGCAAGAACAGCCATTGCCAGTTACGAAGTCCGCCAACGTCGACGAACGTGTTGAGGATCCAACCGGCCAAGGGTCCTCCAATCATTCCTGATACCGCAATTGCGAGCAAGAAGCGCGACGTGATGCGTGCGCGACGAGCGGACGGAAACCAATAGGTGAGATAGAGCAATAGACCAGGGTAGAAGCCGGCTTCGGCAGCTCCAAGCGCAATTCGGGCGATGTAGAACTGCGTGCTCGTCTGTATGAACATCATCAAGCAAGTGATGCAGCCCCACAGGAACATAATTCGCGCCATGGTGAGCCGCGCACCGGTTCGCTCCAACATCAGGTTGCTCGGAACTTCAAACAGGACGTAGCCGATCGAAAATAACCCTACCCCCAATCCGTAGGCTGCGTCCGAGAGCGCGAGATCTCTCGACAGCGGAATCTTCGCGAACCCGAGGTTCACCCGGTCAATGTAGTTAACTACCCAACAAAGAAATAAGAACGGAACAAGTCTCAGGGTGACCTTCCGATACGCTGCCTTCACCTCCTTGTCAGTCGCCGATGCCTCAGCAGGCTGATCACCGCTCCAACCCTGTACAGGGGGCTGTACTGATTGCTCCATGGTCTGCTCCATCCCGCCAGTTATCGTGCGTACTGGTCTGTGTTCACAAGGGTGTTCTCATTTGACACGAAAGGCAAAGGGCCCGCGCCTGGCTGTCCACTGCGTTGAACAGCATGCAGCGGGCGAGCGTACGGAGGCCTTCGGTCAACGCTCGGTCTGAAAGATTGTCGAATGCCGCATGGTGGGTCGTCTCCTAAGTTTTGTGAATGTCAACTTCGCGTTCGCCACAGCTGAACGAACAAAGGGTTAACCCCCTGTCCTATACAACGGTTGGCGCCGCCACGAAATCTTGCATCAACTTTATATCCGGGGCGCTTCTACGTCAATGTAAATGGAATCCGTTCCACTCATCGAAACCGTAAGCGCGACGACATCAGAGTGCCCCTTTCATTTTTGGTTTCATTGTATGGAATCGATACTGATGAGTAGAATGCGTGCTACGATGATTCGCATACACCCGATACACTTCCGCCGGCGTTTGATCTCGGCCCACGAAGGCGGGTTCTGTAGAAAAGATAGGCAAACGACTAGGGAGGCGACGCAAGATGAAGATTGGTTACATCGGACTGGGAGCGCTAGGCGGTCAACTGGCACGTCGATTTTTATCAGCGCACGAGCTCTGCGTGTGGGATTTGAATGCGAACGCTGCAACGGCATTCGCTGAGGCGGGCGCGAAGGTCGCTCCGTCGGCGGCCGCGCTCGCCTCTGAGAGCGACGTGATCCTTCTTTGCCTTCCACGAAGCTCTGATGTAAGAGAACTGATTTTCGGGCCTGGCGGGTTAGCCGAAGGACTTTCGGCCGGAAAAGTTGTTATCGATCAGACCAGCGGTGTTCCCGAGGAGACTCGAGAAATTGCAGAGCTTCTTGCTCGTCAAGACGTTGGCATGATCGATGCCGCTGTATCGGCTTCTCCATCCATTGTTGCCAGCGGTGGCGCAACACTCATGGTTTCGGGTCCCGACGATGTAGTTGAGAAGGCTCTTCCAGCGCTTCGAACCATCACTGAAACAATCTTCCGCTGCGGCACTCGCGTTGGCGACGGACAAGCCATGAAGATGGTCAACAATGCGATGAACGCGGCCTGTCGCCTTGGCACTTTGGAGATCGCCGCTCTGGGAGTGAAGGCCGGTCTTTCGCTCGCATATCTGAGTGAATTCTTGAACCGGGAACCTGCTCGCAATCAAACGACTTTGAAGATGCTTCCGGCTCTGGTCGAAGGAAAGGAGTCGACCAACTTCGCCCTCTCGCTGATGCTGAAGGATGTCAATCAGGCGGTGTCACTTGGCATGACTCGCTCAGTGCCGATGCCCATCATGAACATTACCCGCGGACTGCTGCAGATTGGTTTGAACACCATTGGCGATCGCGCGCGTTTGGAAGACATGGTTGGTCTCGTCGAGTCTATGGCAGCGACCAAGCTGACCCAGGCTAAGGAGACGACAAAGCCGGACCTTGCCGGTTCGACGGACCCCCTGCCAGCAATTGAGGATGTTCTGATCAACAGTCTTGAATGTCTCGGGCGAGCTGTGACCTACGAATGCGTATCCGCCGGGCTGAAGTATGGGCTCAAGCTCGATGACATAGCGCTGGTTGTGAACAAAGGCTCGGGTTGGAGCGACGCTTCGCGAACGCTTCTTCCGGCGCTTGCGTCTGGCAAGTCAGAATCCGGGGCTGCCATAGATTCTTTCCTCGGTCATCTCAAGGCATGTTCCTCGCTGGCCAGCCGAGTGGGCGCGCCCACGCTGATACCGAATGTGGTCCTCGGGATCTTCGAACAGGCAAAAAATCAGCTTGGAGGCTCCTCCAGCGTTGAGCAACTTGCTCGCATGTATGAGGACACGGCCGGTGTCAAGATGCGGCAACAAGAGTGACGCCTCGGTAAGCCAACGTTAGAGCTACTGATCTCGAGAATCGGACTTTTCTGGTAATTCCGAACTGCCCGGCGCCGGGATTGAGAAACATCTACCTTTCAAGAGTCGACTCCATTGCCAAAGCTTCTAGTCAATCTCGCGAACGTCTTTTGCATTTCTCTTATTTCAGCGACCCAGGTGCACGCTGAAGATTCATTTCCTTCACACCCTGTCCGGATCATTGTGAACACCGGTCCGGGCGGCCTGCTCGATGTAACGACACGTCTGATTGCCCAGCAAATGAGTTTCAGCCTTAAACAGTCCGTCATCGTCGAAAATCGGGCCGGCGGCGATGGTCTGGTAGGCATCAACGTCGTCAAGGAGGTTCGGCCCGACGGATACACCCTGTTAGCATCCGCGGGCACTATGGTTTATCAGCAATCGGTGCGACAGGATCCAGGCTACAACCTCTTGAGCGACTTCACCGGAATCGGGTTCATCGGTAGATCGCCCCTACTTCTCGAAGTCTCTACCAGCGAACCAGAGAAAGCCCTTTCAGACTTCATAAGCCGCGCGAAAGCGAATCCAGGCAAGCTTTCGTATGCATCGGCTGGCATCGGAACCGGGACACATCTAGGGGCGGCACTCTATCTTCAGAAGGCTGGGTTGCAACTTCTGCACGTCCCTTACAAGGGCAACGGACCAGCGATGCCTGACGTGATGAGCGGTCGTGTGAATATGATCTTCGAAGCTTACAGCAGCAGTAAGGGCTATCTGGACGGAGGTAAGCTTCGAGCCCTCGGAGTTACGTCAAACTCAAGGCTCAAGGCGCTACCGAATGTTCCAACCTTGGCTGAGCAAGGAGCTCCCGGGTATAGTTTCTACACCTGGATGGGCCTTGTCGCACCCGTCGGAACCCCGAAAGACGCAGTTCAACGTCTTTCAGAAGCACTGCGCGACTCGATAAACAATAATTCGCTTCGAGAGCGATTGGCTAGTCAAGGCATTGAGACGTCTCCCATGACGCCCCTGGAGTTCAATAAGTATCTTAGGAATGAAGTGTCAGAAGTGAACCGAGTCGTTACCAACCTCGGAATACAAAAACAATAACGCGAACATTCTAAGGTCGCGGAACGCGCCCTGTCCCGTGCCCTTAGGGATCGCGAGAACGACGGAGACCTGCGCCGAGCTGCCCGCTATGCTCGGCGCGGGTGGTTTTAAGAAGATCCTCAAGACAAGGAAGCATGCGGAGATCTGGCGTTTTTGCGGCCCGAATCAAATGCTCGATATCAAATGATGAAGTATCGGCGCAAGCCCCACGTCTATCAAACCTCCACCATTTCGAAATCACTCTTTCCCACCGAGCACTCCGGGCATAGCCAGTCGGCGGGCACATCTTCCCAACGCGTGCCAGCAGGGATGCCGTCCTCGGGAATACCCTCGGCCTCGTCGTAAATGAAACCGCAAAGAACACACTGCCACACCTTAAAGTCCGACTGAGCCGGCGCATCCGCCGAAACATCGTCAAGTTCGTTCAATTTCGCGTTCATACTTTCCTCAACAACCGGCACTACCAGCCGGTATAAAACGCAGTCGCTAGACGAAAACGAGCCCTGCAACTCAGTGTCGATTAAAAAGCTGCACTTGCAGGTCGTCGCCCACGAGACAACGAGCCCGAGAAGGCTCTCACCGAAACCGTGTTGAAGCCGGCGGCCCCGAGCACATCAAGCACCACCCCCTCTGTCTCCTCCCCATTTACGTTACCCCGCCCACACCACCAATGGTATCATTGGTTTTACAGAACAGCACCGGTTTCACTCACAGAAACTTGATCACGGTGCTAGCGGTTCATGACCAGGCCCCCCAGGCACCAGGCGCGTGCTGGGAGTCGCAACTTCACCTGTTGAAGAGGAGTTGAGCGTATGACTGTTAAAGGCAAGGCTTACATCGTTGGAGCCTATGAGCATCCATTACGTAAAGCACCCAATCACTCTGTTGCCCAATTGCATGCCGAGGTAGCAAAAGGCGCAATAGAAGATGCCGGATTGACCAAAGATGATATCGACGGCTTCTTTTGCGCCGGCGACGCCCCAGGAGCCAACGCCTGGTCTCTGGCGAATTACCTAAACCTCAATCAACTGAAGCATATCGATTCGACGGACATGGGAGGGTGCTCCTACTTGATCCACGTTGCTCATGCCGCGGAGGCGATTGCCGCCGGGAAATGCAACGTCGCGCTCATCACACTCGCGGGCCGGCCAAATTCCGAGGGAATCTCAGGAACACAGGTTCGCGTTCGCGGCGTGAACCTGCCTGACGCGCCCTACGAGCTCCCGTACAGCCCCGTGACGTTGAACCTATATGCAATGGCTGCGATGCGTCATATGCATGAGTACGGCACGACTAGCGAGCAACTCGCGTGGGTCAAAGTTGCGGCTTCACACCACGCGCAATACAACGCTCAAGCAATGTTGCAGTCCGTCGTAACGGTCGACGAGGTTTTGGCATCGCCGATGATTTCCGATCCTTTGCACCGTCTCGACTCCTGCGTTGTGAGTGACGGCGGCGGGGCAATTATCGTCGCGCGCCCCGAAATCGCTAAAAGCCTGACCCGTCCGAAGATTAAGCTTTTAGGCTGCGGTGAATCAACGAAACACCAGATGGGCGGGAAGATTGACCTGACGTACACAGGTGCAGCATGGACCGGTCCGCGTGCTTTTGAAGAGGCAGGCTTGTCGCCATCTGACATCCAGTATGCGTCAATCTACGACAGCTTCACCATCACTGTAATTCTCCAACTCGAAGACCTCGGTTTCTGCAAGAAGGGGGAAGGCGGCAAATTTGTCGCCGACGGTAACTTGATCTCCGGTTCAGGGAAGCTCCCTTTCAACACTGATGGCGGTGGTCTCTGTAACAACCACCCATCGAACAGGGGCGGTATGACAAAAATCATCGAAGCAGTGCGGCAACTGCGCGGAGAAGCTCACGCCAAGGTGCAGGTCCCTGATTGCGCGCTGGCGCTTGCTACCAGTATCGGCGGCGCTATTGGTCATCGCCATGGAGCAGCCACCATTATCTTGGAACGGGAGTGAGAAGAGATGACTGCACAGAATCCTGAAAGAAAGATTGGCGACCCCGCGATGAATCCGGGCGACGAGCCATATTTCGCGGCCGCAAAGGAAGGCCGGCTATTGATCAAACGCTGCAACTCCTGCGGGCAGCCGCATCACTATCCCCGCCAACTGTGTCCATTCTGCTGGAGTTCGGATGTAGTCTGGAGCGATGCAAGCGGCGATGGAGAAATCTACACCTACAGCGTGACTCGACGGGGAGCGGGAGCACCCTATTGCATTGCGTACGTGGCGCTTGATGAGGGACCTGTGGTGATGACAAACATCGTCGACGTCGATTTAGACACGGTGAAGATCGGCCAGCGCGTAAAGGCCGTCTTCAAAACATCAGCGAATGGCACGTCAATCCCGATGTTCACTCCGTCTTCGTAAGAATGTTTCTGCGCACGCCAGCCGTGACGGTCCCCTGCTGAGACCGACAGCTGACAAACAACTGAGCGATCCACACTCTTGGAGGAGACATGACAGGGAAGGTGTTCTTGTATAGCGCCGTCGACAACGTCCTGACCCAATACCAGGTCGACGTTGCTTCGGGCGTTCTGGAGAGAAGGTGCAGCATCCAGGTCCCTGCGAAAATTCAGTATGCGTGGCCACATCCGTCGCGCCAGTACCTCTACCTAACGACCAGCAACGGTGGCCCCAGGGTCAAGTCGGACTACAACCACGTCAGTGCGTTCGCCATCGGGCCAGACGGAGCCCTGACGCAGCACGGCAATCCGCAGCCACTCGACCGGCGCGCGGTCCACATGTGCGTCGACCCGACCGGACAGTTCATCTTGAACGCGCACAATCATCCGATGAGCGGCATAACCGTTCATAGCATCAACGCGGATGGGACTATTGGCAAAGCAGTTGAGCAACCGCACTCTCTCGACTATGGAATCTATCCTCACCAGGTGATGACATTTCCATCCGGAGATGCGGCACTCATTGTCGATCGAGGGAACAACCCACAGGGCGACAAGCCCGAGGACCCCGGCGCTCTTCGCTCGTTCAAAATGCGCAATGGTGTGCTTGATGTCGGAAACGTCGCTGCGCCATGGGGAGGGTATGGGTTCGGGCCACGGCATGTCGACTTCCACCCATCCAAACCCTGGCTTTACGCGTCTGACGAGCGTATGAACCGCCTGTATATGTTCCGCATCACTGACGGTCGTATAGAACAAGAACCAGCTTATACACGAGAGACGCTCGCAGACTCCAAAAGCGTCGCTGCGCGGCAAATTGCCGGCCCGATCCACGTTCACCCGTCCGGTCGATACGTTTATGTCGCCAATCGAGCCGACCACTCAATCGAAAAAGATGGCCAAAAGGTCTTTGCGGGCGGCGAAAACAACATTGCAGTGTATGTGCTTGATCAAGCTACCGGCGAACCGCAACTCATGCAACATGCCGACACGCATTCCTTTCACGTCCGGACCTTCGCGTGTGACCCAAGCGGCTCGTTGCTCGTGACAGCGAGCATCAAGGCTCTCTCTGTCGAGGTTGGTACAGGACTTAAAGAGGTCCCTGCAGCCCTGAGCGTTTTCCGGATAGGTGAAGATGGAAGTCTCGACTTCATGCAGAAGTACGATGTCGAGACTTCCGGGAATGAACTTCAATATTGGATGGGAATTGTCTCAGCGAAGTAAGGCTTTGTGCCGTATTCGCCAAAAGGCGAATACGGCAACTCAGATTCGATTCAGAATGCGGCCGCCGTCGACAAGAAGCGAAACGCCAGTGACGAAATCCGCTTCGTCAGAAGCAAGGTAGAGCGCGGCGTTCGCAACATCCCAAGCGCTGCCCTGACGCCCGAGCGGTACTTTGGCATCACGGTCCGCCAACACCTGCTCGCGTGACTGGCTCCATTCACGAACCCGAGCTTCAACCGCCATCGGTGTCGCAATCAACCCCGGCAGCACGCAGTTGGCGCGAATCCCAAACGGCGCATTTTGCAGCGCGAGTTGTTCTGTAAACGCGATCACCCCCGCTTTGGTGGCCTTGTACGCCACGTAGGGATATTTCCCAGGCCCTGCGGCGGATGACACGTTGACAATCGAGCCCGAGCGCTGCGCACGCATGATCGCGACGGCGTGTTTGCAAGCGAACACCGTTCCTCGCAAATTAATTCGGCATATATTGTCGAACTTGTCTTCGGTGATGTCCATTAAATCAGCGTCACCGCCGCCCAAGCTGACCCCGACGTTGTTGTGGAGTACGTCCAGCGAGCCCCACCGCTCTTTTGCGCCGTAGATGGCTTGGACAAGTTCATTCTCACGAGTCACGTCCGCGCCGAACGCAACGGCCTCAAAACCTTCGGCCCGGATCATCTCGGCCGTTTCCTCAGCTGACTCGATCGACCGGTCGACGGCCACCACGCGCGCCCCTTCCCGCGCGAAGCGAACGGCTGCCGCCCTGCCGTTGCCGATCCCTTCCCCAGGCGCCTGTCCTGCCCCAATGACCACCGCGACTTTCCCTTCCAGTCGAGCCCTCCTCGTCCATCCTTGCCCGCGATCACTTCTATCCATGTCTGTCCTCGCTATGTCTCGTATATGCAGCCGGTTGCGCTTCCCAAGCCTCCTCGATCCACAAGATAGACTCGTGGACCGACAAGAAAATGCTATCATGGGTTCCTATAATCAGCACGCGTTTCATTGAACGGAACTCAAAGAATCGATCTCGCTTGAGAGCGCCCTCTTGAAACCCTGAGGGCGTGATCTCTCATATGGTGGGACAATTTCGACTGGAAGAAGAGGATTTTTCGGAAAGACTCGGCGTCGACCGGGTCAGAAGGTCTCAGCGGACCGAACATCAAAGGAGGCGCAATGTCAGACACTTCAACCGTAGTTATTGCTGGAGATTGTGGACCCACCCATGGGCCCGCTGAGGGATACCCGATTGAGGGCTACACTGAGCTGGTCCAGCCGGTTTTGGAGAAGGCGAACTTCCGGTTCGTCAACTGTATGCGGACCTATTCGACTCGCGGGGTCAAGTCTGACCATGCACCGCAGGTGTGTCAGCCCGTAGAAATGTCGAAGCTCTTCACCGGAGGGCTGTTCGATGCTGTAACAATGTCCAACAACCATAGCTATGACGCTGGACCTGACGCTCTTGTGGATACGAGAGACCTGCTCATGGAAAGCGGCGTCCAGGTTACGGGCGCAGGACGTAATCTCGCGGAGGCGCGCCAGCCCGCGATTGTCGAGCGCAACGGCGTAAAGGTCGGTTACCTGGGCTACACCTCGGTAGGAGCGGCCGGCAGTGACGCCGGACCTCAGAAGCCCGGCGTGACAAATGTGCGGATCAAGACGACCTATGAAACGCGCGGGCCGCATCAACCTGTGCGCGTGCAGACCGAACCTAATGCTGACGACCTAGGGCGACTCATTGAGGACGTCACCGCCTTACGCGCTCAGGTTGATGTAGTCATCCTGGCCTTCCACTCTGGTGTAATCCGCCTACCACGGGTGATCTCCGACTACCAAGTCACCGTGGCGCATGCGGCGATCGACGCAGGTGCCGATATGGTCGTGTGCCACGCACCCCATATTCCGAAGGCTATCGAGGTTTACAAGGGAAAGGTAATCTTTTACAGCTTGGGTGTTTTCGCCATGACAAAGTCCTTTGCTGCTCCTTCGTGGACCAATGAGCCGGCTTGGGCGCACGGTGCTGTCAGGAACCATACCGACCTAGACCCTACCTACCCCCTCATGCCTTACGGGAAGGACTGCACTCTTGGTCTGCTGGCAAAGGCAGAAGTTTCAAAGAACGGGATTGGCCGGGTTTCATTTCTGCCGATGACCTTCGATGACCGCTATCGCCCCCAAGTGTTGCTGCGCGATGACAAGCGTTTTGACGACCTCGTCGCATACATGGAATGGGTCTCCGAAGACATGCCACACCGCTTCGAAGTGGTCGGAGACGAAGTGCTCATCACCGGCTAAGCGTGCGAACGCTATTGAAAACGTACACCTGAGGCAAGCTGATTATGGATTTGGGAATACGCGGCAAAACGGCATTGGTCACCGCCTCGAGCGGGGGAATGGGTCGAAACATTGCACATGCGCTAGCCGCCGAGGGGGTCAATCTGGCGCTTTTTGCGCGCTCTGCGGACAAGCTGCAGGCAATAGCGCAGGAAATTGAGGCACAGCATGGCGTCCGAGCGCTGGCGATTCCGGGCAGCATGCTCTCTCGCAGTGATGTCGACAGCCTTGTGCGAAGGCTACAAACCGAATTTTCAGGCGTGGACATCGCCGTCCTCAACACGGGCCGCCCACCAAACCCCATCCGCGCCACGGTCGAAGAGACCGAAGAGGAACGATGGACCGAGGCGTATCAAAGCCAGTTGTGGGGGACGATCCAGGTGGTGAGTCAGCTTACGCCACAGATGATGACGAGGGGTTGGGGGCGAATCATCGCCGTCACCTCTGCGTCTGTAAAGGCGCCAATGCCGCACCACAGTCTCTCGACCGTCTTCAGGGCGGGCGTGACCGCCTATATGAAGCACTTGGCCAACGAAGTGGGAACGAAAGGCATCACGGTCAACTGCGTAGCGCCCGCGCTGATCGAAACGCCTCACCGCGCGGGTTCCGCAGCGTACACTCCAGAACAGGCCGAAGCACGAAAGAAGCTTACGCCACTGGGGCGCATGGGAACTCAGCAAGAACTCACGGGGGTGGTCACTTTTCTCGCGTCGATGCAAGCAGGTTTCATCACCGGTGCGACGGTGCCGGTGGACGGTGGGATGGTTAGCTCATTATTTTAGGTCTGAAACGACCACGTGGACGCTCAGGGCTCGTCGATAGGGACAGACAGTTCAGCCTGCCCCCCAAATTGCCGCGAAATGCTCGATGCGGCGTCCACGACTAGCTTCACAAACTCTTTCTCATGCATCTGCATTCGAACCGTAGGCGCGCCAACGGACAGGCAGTAATGCACCTCTTCATTGACATCCGTGATTGGCGCGGAGATTGCCGAAATTCCCATCAGCCGCTCCCCATGCGACACGGCAAACCCAGCTTCGCGAACCCGCTCAAGCTCCGCAAGGAGCTCAGCTTTAGTTTGCTTTGACGCCTTACCTACGCTCGCAAGTAACGGAGTGAGCTCAGCCTTCGGCATAAAAGCCATCAGCACCTTTGACCCAGAGCCAGCCTGCAGCGGGATCTGCTCGCCTGCTTGAACGACCGCCCTCAATGGCGCCATAACGGTCGATATCGATTCGATACAGATTCGGTTACGTCCGGACACAGTATGCAGCGAGACCGTCTCTTTCGTCTTCTCTGCAAGATCAGTCATGAACGGTCGCGCAATCTCGCGGATACCGAGGGTACTTTTCACAAGGCCTGCGAGGCGCGTAAACCGGAAGGAAAGACAGTACTGCTGGTCCTCCAATCGCACGAGGTAACCTGCCTGCTCGAGGCTCTGGACGATACGAAAAGTCGTCGACTTTGGCAGCTCAATGCGGTCAGAGATCTGCTGGAGCGATAGACTGCTTCGTTCAGTGCTGAAACTCTCAAAAACCGCCAAAATCCGTTCCACCGAGCGCATCATAGGATGAAGTTCCGTTCGAATATTTCTGTGATGCTGTATGGTACAACAGCACAGGTGGCTTCGCGATACAGAGCCATGTCCGACGACGCTTTCTCGAGCAAAATTCCTCAGATACCGCATGCGAGAGGCACATCGAAGCCCACAAATAATCTTGTATAAAGTGGACTTTTATCGAGGACTACAATCGTCTGGCAGCTGGAGCCGCGTTTCTGAACGGTAGCGTGCGCGGAGTTCGGACAACCATTTAACCCTTCATACGAGTCAGAGAGCCCCGGGATCACATCGAGGCTCGCGCCGACCCTCTCAATCACAGAGATTGAGCGACCCACATCTGCCTCTTGGGTGATCGCCATACCGCTGGCATCGCAACGCGCATTGCTAGTACATAGACTTTGCTCAAAAAAAGAGGGCGCCTCCCACATAACACGGTTGGCGCCCCACCCCTGAGAGGATTTTTTCGCCGCCGAGCTTGACTCAACGTTACAGAGAACAGGCGGCGGCCATCGCTTCTAACTGAAATTCCGGAAGCTCAGACTAGTCTTCGGCTACAACAGTATTTGACAGAGACGGGGCCTGTTTGTCGGCGTCCGCCAGCGGGCCCTTCTTCTTTCTTGCACCGCGCCATGCGAAGTACGCTTGACCAACGATAAGCAGCATACAGGCAGACATGAACGCCGCGCTGATGGGTCGCTCAATGAAGATCCCCATATCGCCTCTTGAAAGCAGCAGCGCACGTCGAAAGTTCTCCTCGACCATTGGCCCGAGTACGTACCCCAACAAGATCGTTGCAACGGGGAATTTGAGTGCTAACAGTATGGCTCCGATGATACCGAACACGAGGACCTCGGCAACTTCGAACAGGCTATTGTTCGTGCTATAGACCCCGATCGCAATGAAAAACAACGCCGACGGATACATCAGCCGGTACGGAACCTGAAGCAGCTTCACCCAAATTCCAATCATCGGCACGTTCAAGATCAGGAGAAGCACGTTTCCGATCCAGAAGCTAGCAATCAGTCCCCAGAATAGATCCGCATGTTCAGTGATGAGTTGCGGACCCGGCTGGTACCCCTGAATCAGCAACGCCCCAAGAAGCAATGCCATCACTGCGTCCCCGGGGATACCAAGGGTCATCGTTGGAATGAAGTCAACCTGCGTTTTAGCGTGCGTGGACGCTTCGGGACTCGCCACCCCTTCGATTGCGCCTTGCCCGAACCGGTCAGGATCCTTCGCGATTTTTCTCTCTAAAGCATACGCAATGAACGTCGTGATGGTCGGCCCGGTGCCTGGCATCGCGCCGAACAAGGTACCAACGCACGTTCCGCGTACCATAGGCCAAAACGCCTGCTTTAATTCCTTGACCGATGGCCGCATATCGCGAAAACGAACTTTGGCCTGCGTACCGATGAATGCGACTCGGTTGACACTGAGCATGAAGTCGGCAACGCCGAAAAGACCCATCGCAAGAGCCACAAGTTCAATTTTGTCTGAAAGCTCTGTAAAGCCGAAGGTGAAGCGTTGGATACCAGTATTGACATCCGTACCGACAATGCCCAAAAGGAGCCCGAAGACCGTCATCGCGATTCCCTTTAGTTTAGAACCGCGTGCCATCGTCGAGCCCGCGATAAGTCCGAGCATCATGATCGAAACAATTTCGGTCGGCCCAAACTCAAAGGCGACCTTTACAAGCAATGGGGAGGCAAAGATCATGACGATAATGCCGACCGAGGCCGCAAAGAACGATGCAACCATCGTGATGCCGAGCGCCGTACCACCCTTCCCCTGCTTGGTCATCGGATACCCATCAATGCATGTCACCGCATGTGGTGGATGGGAAGGAAGGTTAAGCAAGATCGCGCCGAGTGCGCCGCCATACTGTGAGCCGTAAAAGATCCCCGCTAACATCAAGAGCGCAGGAACAGCATGCATCGAATAAGTGAGCGGCAACAACATGGCGATTGCCGACAGCGCGCCCATCCCGGGAAGCACACCAATCAGGTTGCCGACGAGCACCCCGAAGAAAGACCAGAACAGGTTCTGCGGCAGCAACGCAACGCTGAAGCCGAACCACAAGTCGTGAAGTGTCTGAGCGATCATTAGAAACCCCACTTGAACAAAGGCAACTGAATTTGCAACGCCCACCAGAAGACCACAATCGCGACCCCAACTAGCGCGATGGCGAGAAGCGCAGCGGATTTCCACGTGTTCTTTCGATCACCGAGTGCCGAAATAAATACGACGGCGAACGTCGCGACGACGAGCCCCAAATACCTCGCGAGGACAACGAACGCCATCACGCCGAGGCATATGAGAAACCAGGCCTTCCACTCCGCGCCGTGGTGTTCTTTCCCTTCTTCAGCAGGCGACGAGAGACGACCCTGCACAGCGATCGCAATTCCGACTACGGTCAGGATGGCACCAAGCGCAAATGGGAAATACCCTGGCCCCATCTGGCTGAGTGAACCTAGATGTAACGACATTGAATGTATTGCTACTGCAATCCCAATGCCAAACATCAAGACGCCTCCAATGACATCCCTGTTTAGGCTTTTTCCAAACATCACGCCTCCTTTTAGATATTTCTAAGCGCCGTTACGCGCCGATCTAGCTACCGTCTCACGCCTCCAGACCCAGCGAATTCTCGGGTGCCTGAAAATCCGCTAGAAAGAGCTGGTACGCGGCGATGCCATCGAAGTGCACAACGGCATCGCACACGCTTCCGGCCGCTGCGTCGACCAAAAACGATCGGAAGGCGGTTCGGCAACGACCGAGCGTCGTTGATAAGTGGCTACGACCTCTCACGCTGGAAGCGCGAAGATGGAATGTCTTGAGGGGCATGATCTTCGTTTGAGGACTTCGGGCGACTCTTGCGATGTCGTAACAACATCACTTGCACCCGTAAGACACTCAGTCTCCTGTATTTAAAGAATTCACACGCATCTGAATGCCGAGTTCGATAGTGGAGTGACAATCCCAATCGATCGACGCGGTACACCTAGTTAATTTGCTAACCTACACATTTAATCAATCTTCAACCAACAGGGTAGACGGCTTTCTCTTTTCGATTGCCCATTTCAGCAAAGCCGCCGTGCGGAAGATTCCATGTGCGAATTTTCCGTATGGAAGGGTCGCGAAAAGAGCCATGACTACCCCAAGATGAACCGCGAGTAATACGGGCATCGCAGAGGTTTCCCTTAGAGCCAATAGAATCAGCCCGGTTAATGCGGTTAACCACAGGAGAACAATGAAACCAACATCCATACTTCTTTGGCCACGGTCTCCATGGAGCGGGTGCCGCTTCAGATTAAGGACAAAGAGTCCGCTAGTTCCGGCGAGCAAGCTCATACCGCCGAACGATCCAAGAAACACCGGAAGGCTGCTGAGTGCATATGGCGCCTCCCACTTGAAGAGATAATGGTAGGCGGTCGCCACGCACGTCGAGGCGAAGCACAGTAAGAATCCATAGAAGGTAAAGTGATGGAAACGCCTGCGTGCGAGTGAGTACGCGTCGTCCTTGTTGTTGCATCCATCTCCATGGCCGCCTCCAAGATAGCGAAGGCTCAATACGTCACCGGCGGTTTCCGACGCAGCAGACATTGACGGCGCGCCGGGATTTTCGTTCCTCCAGAACTGTCTCACTCCGATGCCCAAGGCCAGCGCTGCAAAGGCAAAAACAACGCCGAACATCAATGCCAGGAGATTGTGTGGAAAAACTGCGTAAAAATTCGCACCCGCGGCAGGTACCGATCCCGCCGTCATGTACATTCCGAGCACGAGGAAAAGCGCCAAACCACTCGCGAGCGCGGCCGACACCGTCAGCCCGTTACGCTTGTAAAGCCGTCCGAACGCTGAGGGCCACGCATAGTCGACGTAGGTAGTCAAGCGGACTTGTGCCATCGCTTTGGGCACGTTCACTGCAAACTCGTGCGGCGGTGCGTATTGGCAGGAATGAAGGCACGCACCGCAGTTGTGGCAGAGATTGGCCAGAAAATGCACGTCAGAGCGATCGAATTCCAGCCTGCGAGTCATAGCCGGAAAAACGGCGCAAAAGCCCTCGCAGTAGCGACAAGCGTTGCAAATCTGCATGATTCTGCTTACTTCGTTCTCTTGCTCCGACAGAGCAGATCGAACGATGATTTCGTTCTTAGCGAGGGCAGATGCCTCTCGAGCCAAAGCTTCAAGCGATTGCATGGTCATGTTTCCCTTTCACGTTTCTTGCCGCGAGTGCAGCCTGAGTACCTGCGATGCGGCCAAATGCGGTGCCGATAGCCATACCGACCCCCGCCGTATATCCTTTCCCGAGGACGTTGCCCGCCATCATCTCCCCTGCTACGAAGAGATTTTCGGACGGGGTTCCGTCGAAGTAGACGGCCGCGCGGGGGTCAGTCCTCAGCCCCAGATAGGTAAAAGTGATGCCTGGGCGAAGCGCGTAGGCGTAGTACGGAGGTTTGTCGAGAGGTTGCGCCCAGTGCGTTTTCGGGGGCATTAGATTCTCGGTATGGCAGTCGTCAAGAATGGCATGGTTGAACGTCCCTACTCGACACGCCGCGTTATACGACTCGATCGTGTTCATGAACCGTGCTTCATCTATCTTCATCGCACGGGCAAGTTCAGGGAGCGAATGAGCTCGAGTGCCGGGAAATACAGGGGGCATGAATCGCCCCACAGCCTTCGAATCGATCACTGAATATGCGATTTGCCCAGGTTGCTGAGCAACGAGGCGTCCCCAGATCGCATAGCGTTTAGGCCAAAAATCTTCGCCTTCGTCGTAGAAACGGTCTCCGTCTCGATTGAGGACGACTCCAAGCGAAACGCAATCAACTCGCGTGCAGATGCCTCCATCGTAGAGCGGCGCTCGCGCATCGATAGCCACACAATGCGATTGAGACGGATCTCCGATAGTATCGGCACCCGCGTCAATCATGAATTTGAGCAAGGTTCCCATGTTGAAGCGGGTACCCCGGATCAGGAAGTTGTCTGCGATCCACTGACCGTTCACCTGCCCCCACGCTTCCCGCAGCCACTCGCGATTCGATTCAAATCCGCCAGCGGCGAGCACGCAAGTACGTGCCTCAATGCGCTCAGAGCCAATTCGAGCGGCCACGAAGCGCTCGCCATCGCGCTCGATCGAATCAACTGGCGCGTTGTAGCGAATTTGAACGCCGAGCGTTTCCGCGCTACGGTAGTAAGCGTTCACCAACGCCTTACCGCCGCCCATGAAGAAGGCGTTAGTTCGCGCGACGTGCAAGGCTCCAGACAGCGGTGGCTGGAATCGAACTCCATGTGCACGCATCCAGTCTCGACAGTTCGACGAAGCTTTGATTGCAATTCGGGCGAGTTTCTCATCGGTCAACCCACCAGTAACCTTGAGAAGGTCCTGCCAATACTCTTCTTCGGGATAAGCATCGACTAGCACGTCTTGGGGTGCGTCGTGCATGCAGCGCAGGTTACGCGTGTGTTGAGAATTCCCTCCACGCCACTCTTTTGGCGCGGCCTCGAGCACGAGAACTGAAGCACCCGCTTCTCGCGCCATCAGGGCAGCGCAAAGGGCTGCGTTGCCACCTCCAATCACAAGCACATCTATCATCGTCTCGCTCCGACTGACATTTTTTTTCAGTGTAGGCCTCGGGGTTTTTGATCAAAACTAGGATCGAGGCAACACGTCTTCACAAACACTTAACTCTTACCGCGATGCACGCGAAACCTGTTTTGTTCGTGCGAACAGCGAGGCTTGTTCGTTATTGACGTCTTCGCGGTTTGAATCCTTCGCTCAAGCAATGCGAAGTTCTTAAATCACGGCTGGCTCAGACACACACACTGAACATCGGGCGCCTTGCAGATGGGGGAAGGACGCTCCACGAACCGTCGTCGTGACGGAAGAAGAAAATGACAAGGTCTCGGTCCGACTGAATCGTCTCGACGCAAACTCCTCGAAACGGATTCGATTTCACCGGTATGGTTCGAGTGACCCGGATCCCACTTGCCGGCGCTGAGCCAAACCACTTGTGAACCAACCAGCGTAATGACTGCCCGTCCGTTCTCATCATCAACTCCTCGCCTGTTCCTCACCTTCAGCGTTAGAGGAAACTTCATCCGACGCCTCGTCCCGCATCTGTAATCCAACGAATCCGGTCGAGTTCCTTTCCCGGAACCGACTCCGCCGCGACGTCTATCCTGTCGTGACTTTAGTCTACAACCAATTTCGTTGATTGGTACAAGTTTCACTCATCGGAACATGGAGCTCGTCGATTTTTTTGGCTAGGCCGAATCAGGGCCCGAAACGTCGAATAAGCGCAGGAGGTCTGCCGCGCTACGGTTGTCAGCAAGCGTCGTGGGACTAGCGCGACCTCGCTTGCGGTTACGTCAATGTTGGCGGCAGATTGCACGAGGGGCCGCATGCGCTGTCGGCAAGCGCTCGCGAGAGCGGGACGCGACCGGTTAGCATTCCGCTTCGAGAGGGCGGCGATCCTTTCTCCGACCCACGAACGCCTAACTGCGCCCATCAGAAGGCCGTTTCGTAATAAGAAACCCGCATCGAGTGTTCGAATGTGCGCCCGTTTCGCGCGACGGCAAGGCGGGCGAGTTGAGTTCGCTCAGGTCAAGCTCCCTACGCGTACCGACGTCGAGACGAACCAACGTCGGACACGCGGGGAGTCATTGATGACGAAATGGAGAGCGATGGGTGATGCGGGAGCGATTAGCTTCCCCGATACTTCGGCTTGCGCTTCTCTTTATACGCGGAGATTGCTTCTCTGTAGTCGTCCGTGGATTGGATAACCGCCATGTGCGCTGCCACAGACTCGAGGCTTGTGCGCAAATCGGTACGTAGTGACTGATACATTAGCTTCTTAATGTCGCGAATCTGAATAGGCGGACCCTCAGCCAGGCGCGTAGCGAACGTAAGCGTTTCTTGAAAAAGATCCGCATCATTGAAGACACGATTGGCGAGGCCGACCTTCAGTGCTTCGTCTGCAGAAACGAAGTCTCCCGTCCACAGCAACTCAAGCGCTCTCGCGGGCCCGACGAGTCGAGGTAAGAAGTAACAGCCGCCGTTTCCAGGAATGAGGCCGACCTTCACGTACCCCTCTGAGAACCGAGCCGAAGTCCCTGCAAAACGGATGTCGCACATTAGGGAGAGGTCCATTCCCGCCCCGACTGCTGCGCCGTTGACCGCAGCAATCAAAGGCTTCTCGAATTCCTCGACAGCCAACGCTACCTGATGCGTGACCTTCTGCAAACGGAGCTTTCGTTCAAGTGGTGTCGGGTCTCCGGCGGCCCTTTCGGCCGCACGTCGTCCGAGATCGCCCCCGGAACAGAACGCGTCTCCAGCCCCGGTAATTACAAAACAGCCGATATCGTTATCTTCGTTTGCTTCTTTTAGGGCGTTGCGAAGGACCTCCAGCATTTCCTCGCTAAGCGCGTTCTTCTTTTCGGGTCGATTCAGTCGTGCGACGAGTACACGGTCAATTCTTTCAAGCTCGAGGTCCGCCATTTGGTCTCCTTGCCAAGGCACGTTTCTACAGTCCATTCGTCGCGTGTCGCCAACTATTAAGAATAGTCGGCGCCCGTTACCTACTTCGCAACCTTCTGTCGATGCCGCGCGTGCTCCTCTCGCGCCTCGTTCAAAGCTTTTTTGAGCGAGCGGTTGATCCAGCGCTTGTTCGCCGCGAAGGCGTGAGGATCCTTAGACCCGAGCCCTTCGGCGACGACCTCGGCGGCCGATTGCAACTCACTAGGTGGGACGACGCTCGTGATCAAACCGCGACTCAGAGCCTCCCGCGCCGGCATACGCCTCCCCGTCTGAATAAGATCCAATGCGAGGGCACGACCTCCGATCACTTCAAGAATGTTCGCCCCGGAGAACGTTGGGATGCTCAGATTGATCTCGGGCAATGTCAGTTCTGCTTCGTCAGCGGCAACACAGGCGTCTGACAAAAGCGCGAGCATCGCTCCGGCTCCGCTTGCGGTACCGTTAAGGACCGTAATCACCGGCTTCGGACAGTTCATGACCGCATCCTGCAACGATGCCAACGCGTGGGAGCGGCGCTCACGTTGGCCCGCCTGATCCCCGTCCTCCGGCCTTTCGCGCACATCCACCCCAGCGCTAAACACGCGGGTTCCAGCACCTGTCAGAAGAATTGTTTGCACGTCAGCATTGCTGCCCGCCTCAACGATTGCGGAAGTCATGCGCTCCACCATCGCGACCGTCATCGCATTTGCTTTCTCGGCGCGGCTTATCGTTATCCAGATCTGAGCATTACGCTGCTCGACGCCCACAGCGATAGTCGCTGAACCAGGACTGACAGCTTGCATCATTGCATCTCCTTATGTTCTTTCCGCTCGAGTGGCCTCAGGCCGCCGGCGTTGCGCCCGACACGAAGATATCGGCGAAAAATTCAGTTTCTGGCAGACGGCGTTCGTTAATGAAGTCCTTGCGCGCTGATTGAACAACGATTGGCGCCCCGCATGCATAAACTTGATGCCGCGAAAGATCGGCAAAGTCTTCCATTACGGCTTGATGCACGAACCCGGATCGTCCAGTCCAGTTGTCTTCCGCCGATGCATCCGATATCACCGGAACATAATTGAGTCCGACGTCCTTTACCCAACCTTTGGCAACCTCATCCAAATAGAGGTCCTTCGGCCGCCGGCCACCCCAATACAACGTCATAGGACGGCCGTGACCCTTGCGAACCTCTTGCTCGATCATCGCTTTGATAGGCGCGAACCCCGTCCCGCTCGCAACGAAAATGATCGGCTTCTCGGTAGCTTCGCGGATGAAGAAGGTACCGAGCGGCCCTTCGAACCTGAGAAGGTCGTTCTCGGCCATCTTTCCGAACACGTGCCGACTGAATGGCCCGTCGTAGTTGCGCAGATGCAGCTCAACGAACCCCGAGTCATCGGGCGAGTTGGCGATGGACAAGCTTCGACGAATACCACCTGGAATAGCGATGTTGATGTACTGGCCGGGCAAGAACGTCAGACTCTGATTGGCCGGAAGTCGCAGACGAATCCGCATTACGTCGTCTGCTAGCCGCTCAAGGCGATCCACTCGACAGGCCAACTTGCGCACCGGATAGCCCTCCACCACCGGAACCACGTTGCATTCGACGGTCAACGCAGAACGTGGTTTAGATTGGCAGAGCAGCGTGTAGCCGTCGTCGATTTCCGCTTGCGTAAGCGTTGCCGATTGAGCCATACCAGGGTCTAACTCTCCGTCGACCACCCGCGCCTTACACGACCCACACACACCGCTTTTACAGCTGTAGGGCAGCGGATATCCGGCGCTTAGCGCGGCCTCGAGAATGGTCTGCTCAGATCGCACTTCCAAGGTACGGTCCAGCGGTTTGAAGAGGACTGGGAAGGTATCCGACAAAACTTGACCTTCACTCATGACAGGTTCACCTTTTACAAACTGGAGGGTATTTACGGTGCCGCTTACTCGTTGCCCGCGGTGGATGGAATGATCAGGGCGTCTGCTGCGACCACACCTTGCGGGAGCACGAAGAGGGGATTAACGTCGACCTCTTTCACGATATCTCGGTTGTCCCACGCAAACCGGGAAAGCGCCGAGAGAGCCTGGGCCACGGCTTCAACATTGAGGGCAGCGGATCCGCGCGCGCCGTCCATGATCCGTCGGCATTGCAGTTCGTCAACCATCTCTCGAGCAGTCTTCACGTCAAAGGGCGCGAGGCGGCAAGCGGAATCTCGAAGAAGCTCGGTATAAATGCCTCCCGCCCCGACCACGACCACGGGGCCGAACACCTCATCATTCACGACGCCAGCGATCAGCTCGAAGCCACCCCGGACCATTTCAGAAACCAACACACCTTCAATGCGTGCCGCCGGTGCGCGCGTTCGCGCATTCTCAAGAACCTCTGCGATCGACGATTCGAGTTCTTCTCGCGTGCGCAACCCCACCTTAACGCCACCGATTTCGGTCTTGTGCGGAATGTCGGGGGAGACAATTTTTACGACCAAAGGACCCTGCAGCGTATCAAAAACCGCGCCGTCGATACCCTCGACGATGACATCCTTCGTGACTGGAATGCCTGCTGCGGCCAAAATTTCCTTCGACTCGGTTTCCGACAAACTTCCCTTCTTGATTGCGTCCGAGAGATCGTTGGATTGAGCTCCAGCGTCTTCTGCCTCTAACGCGTGCGCTGAGGCAGTCAGCTTCACCTTAGCTTCGCCGTATCGCTTGAGCATTGCGATCGCTCTGGCCGCACGTGAAGGCGACGGAAGAACGGGAATTCTCGCGCGGTCGAAGATCTCCAGAGCGGGAGCAATCTGGTCTGCGGGAGCTGAAGAGAAGACAAGCACCGGCTTATCGGTTTCACTTGCAATGCCCGCCAAGACTTCAGCAGCAGCGACGCTCCCGGCGTTGCCGGTCGTAGCAAGGTTGACGCAGACCGAGTGGACCGATGGATCGTCGAGCGTGGCAAGAACCGCCGCCTTCAACTTTTCGCGGTTTGCAGCGGAGAAGTAGCCAGCAGTCAGGTCAATGGGGTTGTGTACTGCTCCGATATTCGGGACGACGTCCTTGAGCCGTGCTTGCGTGCTTTCACTAAGGTCGCACAGGGAGAGCCCCTCCGGCTCCCCCGCATCGGCGAACACGATTGCCGATCCTCCCGACACGCCCATGACACCAACCCCGCCACCAGACGGGTACTTTGCACCGGCAAGCGCCTTCAGAAAGTCGACAGCCTCGTGAATCTCCCGGACCTCGACGATTCCAGTCTGCTTGAAAAGCGCGCGATAGAAGTCGTAGCTACCTGTAAGACTTGCAGTGTGTGAGGCTGCTGCGCGAGCTCCTTGCTCCGTCACGCCCCCTTTCCAAAGGAGCACGGGCTTCCCTGCCGCCAGGGCGCGGCGCCCAACGTTCAGCAGCGCGCGTCCGTCCCTTGTACCTTCGATATATGCGACGATGATTTCGGTTTCGGGATCGTCCAGGAGGGCATCGATAAGCTGAACGGTATCGATGTCGGTCTCGTTTCCTGTCGCAATCACATGGCGAAAACCCACCCCGGCGGCGGCGCACCCAAGGGCGAGGCTATAGCCGAATCCGCCGCTTTGCGTCACGAGAGAAACCGATCCCGCCTTGAGCTTCGGCTCGCGCGTAATGCTGCCGAATGCGGCATATACGTTAGAGTGAATATTCGCAAATCCAAGACAATTCGGTCCGATGAGACGCATGCCCGAGTCACGGGCGATCGTGAGCATCTTCTTTTCCAGATCAATGCCTTCCGGGCCGCTCTCACGGAAGCCACCGCTCAACACAACAGCGAACGGGACCTTCTTGGCAGCGCTTTGCTCGAGAACAGCCAGAACACCTTTTGCGGGCACACCAATGACGACGAGATCCACCGGTCCGTCAATGTGATCAACTGTCGGGTAGCACTTCAACCCCTCGAACTGCTCGTACTTGGGGTTGACTGGATATACCTTTCCCGCGAACCCATTCTTGAGCAACGCCCGGACAGCTTGGGAACCGGGGCGAGCCGCGTCGTCCGACACGCCCACGACTGCGACGGATCGGGGTTCAAATAACTTTTTGAAGGAGTTCATAGTTCAATAAATCTCGGGCTTGAGCTAGATGCCGCTCGGATTGAAACGAAAAATGCACGGTCACGACGCGTCATCGATGTACCGCTGGTTGACTGAACTCTATTCCTGGAAAACTGCCACGTCAACCAAAAATGGAATTGGTTTCGACTAATGGAACCCGAGCCCCTGTCACGTCGCTACAACGACCGAAACGGCCACCTCCTCGCATATCGCGCTTAGCGAGTATGCGGTTCCGATAATCGGAACCCGTGCTACTTATCAAAACCCGTGATAGGATGAACCTGTGATCGCTGAAGCAGCCGACGAGACCGCGATCCATCCGACACACCGACCCTGCAGGCAGTGGTTAGACACAAGGAGATTTCTGATGATTTACACACGAAGCGGCACAGACGCTCTCGCAAATCGCAACGTCGTGGTTTCGCCCGGCACGGGTAACGAGCACTGGGGCACCGTCTTCTTTGGGCCTCGCAGTTCGAACAGCGCGGGCGCTGGGCCGCAGGCGACGATGTCGGAACTCAATCCCCACGAATCCGTTGTCTCCCACTTCCACGGGGTGACGATGTTCCAATGCTTCATCGCGGGATCGGGTACCTTGGGCGCCCGCAAGCAAGTCTTGGAGCCTCTGACGGTTCAATTCAAGGATCACCACACCGCTTACGGCCCGATCGTCGCCGGCCCTCAAGGGCTTTCGTTCGTCGCAATGCGCATGTACACAGGCAACTCGGAGCCCGTGTATCTTGATAAACCCGGCTACAGGGATCGCCTTGAACCGAGCAAGCGGCGCCATCTCACGTCAGAGCCTGTTCGTTTCTCTATCGAACCAGTGCTTGCAGCAAGAAAAGAGGCAGTCTGGGAGACGTTGCTCGAGGACGCGAGTGACGGCATGCATGCCCAGGTCGTTCGCCTCGGCGCAGGTATGAGCGTCCCCGGACCCGATCCGAAAGCAGCGGCCGGCTATTACGTGCTCGTTGGGAACGGCACTCTGTTGCACAACAACGAAGAACTGCCGCTGTGGTCAATGGTCGTGGTGGAACCTAGCGAAGAGAAGTTCGACATCCGGGCGGGCGATAAAGGTCTGGAAGCGCTGGTCCTGCAATACCCGCGTGAGGAACGCTAAGTCAAGTCAGACTTGCGCCCCTGCTTCCTCAAGGCAGGGGCCATAACCCGGCTTTCCGAAACGAGCAATAAATCGGGCCACACCAGTTTCAGTGGTTTTCGATTACAACGACGTGGTTTGCTCCCTGCATGTTCCATGGGACTTCGACGCTCCAGTCGGCCTTCGGCGGCCACTACCTCAACGTCGACGCAGGTCATCGCCCGCCTCATCAAGCGCTCCTATTCTTGCACTCCCGCTGCGCCACGGCAGAACGCTGCTCTCTGGTCATGTCACAAACGCCGACTTCACCGATTCGATAACCGGAACAGCATCTGATGAGCGATAACTCGATTGGCTCACAAACGGCCGAACTCGACAAAGCAAGCGCACGAAAAGTCACAATGACACTGTGGCTAGTTGCAACCGGCTTTTTCATGCAGACGCTCGACACGACGATCGTCAACACCGCATTGCCTTCGATTGCCCGCAGTCTCGGAGAAGCTCCGCTCCACATGCAATCCGTAGTGATTGCTTACTCGCTGACAATGGCTCTTGTGATTCCCGCATCCGGGTTTCTCGCGGACCGATTTGGAACGCGTAGAGTCTTCCTCGCCGCGATCGTCATTTTTACCGTCGGCTCTTTGATGTGCGCAAACTCGCGCGCGCTATGGGAACTGGTCTCTGCGCGAGTCGTTCAAGGAGTGGGGGGTGCGATGCTGCTACCGGTTGGACGGCTAGCAATACTGCGCAATTTTCCACGGGAACGCTACCTGCCGGCGTTGAGTTCCCTAGCAATCCTTGGACTAGTGGGTCCGCTGCTCGGCCCGACCTTGGGCGGATGGCTTACTGACGTCGCCTCTTGGCATTGGATATTTCTCATCAACGTGCCAATCGGCGCAGTCGGGTGCATTGGATGCTTTTTTTTCATGGTCGGGAAGCCCCAACCGACTGTCACGCGATTTGACTTCAAGGGATACATTCTTCTAGCGCTCGCCATGCTGTCCCTGACCATCGCGCTAGATGGCCTTGCGGAGTTCGGCCAACAACGAGCCTCCGTATTGGTTCTGCTAATCTTGGCATTTGCGTTCCTCGTATCCTATGCACTGCACTCGACGGATAACCCCGCGTCGCTTCTCCCGCTGACTCTACTCAGAATCCCAACATTCAAGATAGGTCTTCTTGGAAACCTTTTTGCTCGTATCGGCGGCGGAGCAATGCCATACCTCCTGCCGCTGTTCTTGCAGGTAGCTCTTGGATACACACCATTTCATGCGGGCTTGATGATGCTACCTGTGGCAGCTGCTGGGATCGCGTCAAAACGAGTCATCGTTGCAATGATTACATCTTATGGGTACCGTACGGTCCTCGTCTCCAATACGGTTCTTGCAGGACTGAGCATGGCGAGCTTCGCCTTCGTTGACCCACAGCAGCCGCTATGGATCCGACTTCTACAACTCGCGTTCTTTGGCGCGGTCAATTCGAACCAATTTACCGCGATGAATGCGCTCACCTTGAAGGACTTGGATACTGTCGGCGCAAGCAGTGGAAATAGCCTCTTCTCGCTCACCCAAATGCTGTCCATGAGCCTCGGGGTGACAGTCGCGGGCGCGATGCTAGCGATGTTTGGGAGCGTATTTTCAAAGCACCTACAGCCCCAAGCTCTACCTGTCTTTCACTCTACGTTCGTGTGCGTCGGGTTGATCACGATGTCATCTGCCCTCATTTTTGCCCAGCTAGCGTCCGACACGAGAGGCATCGACGCTCGGAAGACCAACGCGGTCGAAGACTAAAACTGTCGCCCCCTTGATCAATGCGTGAGGCGTCCAGCAGCCATCCGATCTCACTGCGATCGGCAATCGAGCGACGGGTCCGTCGGCGGACGCATGGTTTCAAGCGACTTGAGCCGCCTGTTGGAGACGAGCCCGCCATGATTCGCAGTTTCGGAATTGGCAATCCTCCGATTCAACGTCCGGGTTGACATCTGGGGTCCCCCCACCCTCTGTCGACTTTGGGCGTGCCACACCGTGCCGTTCCCCGAAATGACGCGACACGAACGTACCATCGACTTCGAAATTGCGCGTGCGGCGTACATCGTCCGCATCCGGGTTGCCGTTCACGACGAGCGTTCCCCGCCAGAAATCGCGGATCATCTATAGGTAATATCGGTCATCGCGGATGAACGCTGTGCAGTCAGCCAGCGAATTGATCGCCCACCTTGGACAGGCTGATGATTTGTTGCCAGATTCGGCCTGCGCGGCCCTGCAAGAGCATCTATCGACAACGGGCGCAATGCCCGACGGTTCTTCTGCTGTACCTCGAGCGCCATGAATGCGAAAGTGCCTTGCTAGATTGCGAACGGCGTAATTTCAAACCGCACGAAAGCCTGCGGAGGCGGCGAAGTCGGGGGCGTGCATGACAGCAAAAACGCTGTGCCCTGCGTTGACGAGAAGGGCAGCCCCGCTTAGCCGCAAGTCGACGCCTTCGTTCCGTCCGTGGGCCGCGACTTCGAGAACTGCACGGGAGTTTATTCGGAAGGCGGTCGGTTGAGCGCGCGTTCCATCGCGAGACCGTGCTGAACAATCAGTCCCGAAAATAGCAACACTCCCGAAGCTCCGCGGAAGTAGCCGTACGGAGCTCTTGAGCTTTCGAACGAGCTTTGCAAAGCGCGACCCACACCACCGTGAGGTAGGGCCGCGACAACCGCGCACCGCTATCAGCGGTAGATGTCGTATTAGACACCTTACTGACGACATTGCGAGGAATAAATTGGACGTTCGATTATGGCGATTTCTGACTTTCGTCAGATCTCGACCATTTCAAAATCGCCTTTCGTCGCCGAGCACTCGGGACATACCCAATCCTCCGGAATGTCCTCCCAACGAGTACCAGGAGCGATCCCTTCGCTCGGTAGACCTTCAGCCTCTTCATACGTGAATCCGCACAGAAGGCATTGCCAAACCTTGAATTCACGAATCTCAGTACTCTGTCGTTCGTTTTCAGCCGTCATATCATTGCCTCGCAACTCGGTTCGACGAGCGCCTGGAACTAACTTTGTGTCGTTGCCGCGCGTTCGCGACTGCAAGAACCAAATCCGTTTCGATGGCTCTTACTTATCATTGAACCAGGCGCTGAATGCTTAAGAAAGATTAGGCGCTTGGGCCTCTCGAAGCGATCCACCAACTTCGGCGATCTGCGCCAACAACTGGCTTGGCTTCCAGCGCTTTCCGTACTGCTCGTGCCATACACTGACCTGCTCAAAGATCTTTTGTGCACCAATCGAGTCTGCCCAGTACATCAGTCCGCCTCGATGGCGCGGGAAGCCGAAACCATACAGCCACATCACGTCGATATCACTTGCGCGGTAGGCCTTACCATCTTCCAGGATCTTGCAGGCCTCGTTCACCGAAGCGAAGAGCAAGCGGTTCAGGATCTCGTCGTCTGAAAACTCACGTTGCGGGACGCCAAGCTCACGACCAACGTCACGGATAATCTTCGAAACCTCTTCGTCCGGATGCGGCGTGCGATCACCTTCGTTGTAACGATACCAACCCACACCATTTTTCTGCCCCTTTCTACCCATCTCAACCATGCGATCGGGGACGTGGAGCTTTCGATAGGTCGGGTCTGCAGCGGCGCGGCGCTTGCGCGTATCGTAACTAACGTCTAGGCCCGACAAATCGCTGACCGCAAAAGGTCCCATTGGATAGCCAAATCCAATCATGACCTTATCCACCTGCTGGGGCAGCGCGCCTTCTTCCAGCATCAGCATCATCTCCGTCACCAGCGGCGCGCGGCTACGATTTGCCGCAAAGCCATCGCAAGAACCAGCAACGACGCTTACTTTGCCGAGGTCACGGCCCAATTTCGTCGCTCGAAGGATCGTTTCTATTGACGACCGGTCGCCCCTGACGACTTCGCAGAGTTTCATGACATTCGCAGGCGCAAAGAAGTGTGCCCCCGCGACATCATGCGGACGTCGTGTAGCGGCGGCCATCGTGTTGATGTCGATCGCCGAAGAGTTGGTAAGCAGGAGCGCCCCTTCCTTCATCACCGCGTCCAGGTTCGTGAACACCTCTTCTTTCAGATCGATACGCTCGAACACCGCTTCCACGACCACATCCGCGTCCCCGATGTCCTCATATCGCAAGACAGGTTGTACGTACGTCAGTCGCTCGTTCATTTCTTCTTGTGTGAGGCTTCCGCGCCGCACTCTAACCGCATACGTGTCGTGAATGCGCTTCATGCCTCGGTCGAGTGCCTCTTGCGTCACTTCGAGCACTTTCACCGGAACGCGAACGTCCGCAAAACAGATTGCAATTCCAGCCCCCATTGTTCCAGCGCCCACGATTGCAGCGGATCGCACGCCTTCAGGTTTATGGGACGCGGGCGTACCCGGAATCTTTTTCGCCTCACGCTCGGCAAAGAAAGCATATCGCAACGCCCTCGCTTCATCCGAGCCCTCGAGCTCCGAAAACAGTCGCTGCTCAAGAGCCAGTCCGTCCTCGAAGCTACCGGTTAATGCCGCTTCCACACAAGCGACAGCGCAGTGTGGTGCCTTCACGTTACGAGCCTTGCCAAGGGCGGCTTTCTTTGCCGCTTCCCACACTTCAGGCTGTTGATCCGCAAAGGCTATTCGTTCATTCATGTCCCTCACCCGCGGCAATGGGCGCGCAGGCGCGACGTCTTTCGCGTAAGAAATTGCGCTAGCCAGAAGAGTTTCCTGACTCACAATCTGCGTGACAAGTCCAGACTGCAACGCTTCGAATGCGGAAACATGACGACCGCTGCTGATCATCTCAACGGCCACCTTCGGTCCGATCAGTCTCGTCAGCCGTTGGGTCCCACCGCCAGCAGGAATTACCCCAATGCTGACCTCAGGCAGCCCCAACTTGGCGTCAGGCGTGGCGATTCGATAATGACATGCGAGGGCATGCTCGAGTCCCGCACCAAGAACGTAGCCTTGCATCGCGGCTATCACAGGCTTCTCACATGCATCCAAGGCTGCAGTGCTGACGCTGGTATTGATTTGGCGCGCCTTCCCGAACTGTCGGATATCGGCTCCGGCGATGAAGTTCTTGCCTGACCCGATGAGCACAACCGCATTCACTGCAGGGTCAGCGCCAGCGCGATCCAAGCCGGCGATGATGCCCTCCCGCATACCGGGTGCCAACGCATTGACTGGCGGGTTGTCGACTGTAATCACTGCCACGCCGCTCTCGACGTGATAACTGACATTTTGTGTATCGCTCATCAAGTGTCTCTCTTAATATCAAAAGCGCTGGCGGTGAGTCAGCTAATCCTGTGAGATCCCTTGCCCGAGGAAGGCGAGTCGACCCGCAGATGCTCCCCGCGAGCCGATATTTCCAACTCCGAACCGTCATTGGCCATTAGGAAGAAAACCTCAATGCATCGTAACATGAGTTCCGTTGACCAGCATTAATTCCGATAGTTGAAACTTTAAGATTGAAATGTCACGATCCGAGAGAGAGGGGCGGCGGCTGAAAACACGACACGAATTTACGAGTCGCTGACAACGAACCGAGAGTGACCGGCAGGAGGAAGAGCTACGGAACAACGCGGGATTGCGCCGCGAACGAAGAGCCGGAAAGGGGGATGTGGGATCGCGGCTTGGATTCTTGGATTCGCGAAAGATTGCGAAACGTTCCGCTCGTGGAATGTTTCTACCTCATTTCAACGGCAACGCCGAAATGCGGTCGCAAACTTCGACGGAACGCCAAACATTCAGTAGATCGCTAACGATAGTTTGATTACTGGTAGAGCGCGCCAAATCGACGCGAGATCTTTTCGGCCGCACTCACGACCAGCCGTATGGCCTCGTCCTCGTTGACCCGTAATCTTACGGTGGGCGCAGCAACGGACAAGCAGTAACGAACTTCCTGATTTGCATCCCGAATTGGCGCCGATGCCGCCGAAATGCCGAGTAGCCGTTCGCCGTGAGAAACTGCGTAACCATGTGCGCGTATCAACTCAAGTTCCGCGATGAGCGCCTCATCTGTTATCTTCAAAACGCGAGCCACCGACGGCAGGATCGACGTCAACTCGAGCGGTGGCATATGAGCTAAAAGTACCTTCGAGCCCGAACCGCCGAGCAAAGGCGTTTCCTCGCCGGGTTGGGTAACCGCTCGCAACGGCGCAGATACAGTGGATAGGGCATCAATGCAAACACGGCTTCGTCCCGACAGGGTATGCAATGAAACCGTTTCCTTCGTCTGTTGAGCTAGTTCAACCAGTATTGGTCGAGCGATTGCTCGAACGTCCAAGGTGCTCCTGACCATGCCCGCCAGGCGAGTGAACCTGAACGAGAGGCAGTACTGTTGATCCTCGAGACGGACCAGGTAACCTGCCTTCTCAAGACTCTGCACTATGCGAAAGGCGGTCGACTTCGGCAGTTCGATGCGCTCCGCAACCTCCTGTAAGGTCAGGCTGGTTCTATCGGCACTGAAGCTTTCGAACACAGCAAGAATGCGCTGAACAGAACGCATCATGTTTCGGTTCGCTGTGGATGGCTCGTTTGCAATGTTTGTCATAGTCCCGCGGCTGAAGACCGCTGCACATATCGTTTAGCGATGACCGAAAATTTCGTGGCAGCTCAAGACTGCCCCCCAGATCACCCTGCTTGGGTTGACCGCCCTCACGTTCGAGATGTCGAGAATATGCCACTCGTCTAG